>NZ_REBN01000102.1 GCF_007692705.1 Mongoliibacter sp. | reverse complement strand
ATCGGAACCTTTATGGATTCAGAGGTTATTGATTTTGAACCATGGTTGGAAGATGCGTTTTGGGAGATAAAGGAAAACAATGTCAGTGATTTGATAATTGATCTGAGGGACAATGGAGGAGGTAATGATTTATATGCCATCAAACTTTTGAAATATTTGGTAAATGAACCTTTCTCGTTCCATCGTTCACTGCGTTCCTCCACAGACCAATATACTTTTCTTTCTTACACAGAAGAAGGGGAATCACTGAATTCAATAATGTCACAGATAGTAAATAAGGACTCATCAGGGAATTTTTTTTTACAAGACAGTCATCCTACACTTGGATTAAAAAGTCCATATTCTGATGTTTATCAAGGTAAGACTTATTTTTTGATCAATGGCAAAACTTTTTCAACGGCAGCTGATTTTGCTGCATTAGCCAGAGAGTATCAATTAGGTATGTTTGTTGGAGAGGAAACTGGTGGCACTTTTGAAGGGAATACGAGCAATGGAGAGATTGTTTTGAACCTGCCCAATTCCAAAATAAGAATAGTGATACCTCTTTTTCAAATTCAAAATGCGGTTTCCCAAACTCCTGTAAAAGGAAGGGGAATAATTCCAGATATTAAAGTCAATTATACTATAGAGGATTTTATCAGAATTAAGGATCTTGAAATTGAAATTGCGATGACTCTGATAAACGATAAGTAATATTCGCTATTGTGATAGATATTTCTTGTATGCGCTATAACGTTTGCTATCACCAATAATAGTTGATAGCATGCCGAAATAGAATGATATCATCAATATTGTTGATATATTTCAATTAAAACTAAAGAATTTTTTATAAATCCAATCCACCCAAAGGGCCTATTCCCAATACAAATCTCTTTGCCTAATAGGACTTAAAAGTTGGAGTCTTTATTTAGCTGGAGTAAGTATAATTCTCCGGAATTCTACAGGTCCATGATCACCCTGCAGCATGATCGGGCCTGGCAAGGCTTCATGACTGTCCAAAGCTCCCCCTGTAATTCCCGGTATGACCTGATCGCAGATAATGGTTTTGCCATTGGCTACAATGGTCAGGCGTCTTCCTATCAGGGTAATCTCAAAAGTCTGCCATTCCCCAGCAGATTTGGCCACCATTTCATTGGGAGTCAAAAAGCCATACACTCCACCAAACAAAACAGATGAGGCTTCCTTGCCTTTATCATCCTGGATCTGAACCTCATATCGCCCTCTTAGAAAAATCCCACTGTTACTGCCTTCAGGGTACCTAAACTCTACATCCAATTTGAAATCGTCGAACTTCTGATCTGAAATCAGGTTAGCCCCTGATGCCTCACTGGTAAGAATACCATTGACTATCTTCCATTGGTTTTGATCCTTATCGGCATACCAACCCTCCAGGTTTTCTCCATTAAAAAGCATGATGGGTGCGGCCCAGGTTGGATTTCCTTCCCGCTTCAAAGAAGGTGCTCTCTCACCTACAAAATCGTATGTTCCTCCGGAAGGATGATGTATCCTGCCTCTCAGCTTTCCATTTTCAACTACAGCCTCAAAATCAAGATCCTTGTCGGTATCCTGCCATTGCGGTGGGATACTGAAACTGACCTTGCCATTTTCAAAATTGACCTGCGAAATGGGTCTTGCACTGCCATCATCACCTACAAATTGTCCTGTCAGAACTTTGAAGCCTGAAAGCTTCACCTCCAGCCAGGAAGGGGCTTCCTTCCCATCCTTATCCATGGTTATGTTCCAGCGCCCAATAATATCCTCATTTTCTGCAGTAGACGTCATGGTAGTATGAGGATTGGGTTCATTAACGGAAAAACCCACAGTATTATTGACCCCAGTGAAAGTCCCATCCAAATTGTCCTCTTTATCAGGATAAGCTTCGGCATTGAGTTCCTTATACGTTTTCCTCTTTTTGTTTTCTTCTTTTTCCTTTTGGGCAAAACCATCGGAACCGAAAAAGAAAAGTACAGCCATGACTGCGGTAAAAGATTTGAGGCGATTGATACTTATTAAATACGGTAGTTTCATATTCTTATTTAAAGTTGAATCCAAGTAAAGATTCAATTTATAGAAATAGTAAGGAAAATGAAACTGATGTAGTGAATTTGCCTCAAATCTTTTTTAAGTGTTTTAATTCATCCGTTTACTTGCGGTAAATTCTCCAATTACTTCTATTTCTCCTGTTACATTGAAATTATCATCTGTTTTTGCTACAGAAAAATTAAAACTACCTTCCACCCTATTTTCAGATGAGGAAGTGATTGTTAGTGTTCCGCCATATCCTTCTGATAAAGTCGAATATTCTTCTGAAGCCATAAAATCACCTTCTGGAATGTGCGTATATATTGCTGTAAAAACAGCAGCACTATTTGGTTCAAAACCAATCTCATAAGTTCCAGGTGAAGGTCTTGATACATCTGATGAGGATGAAGTTAACATCAGCTGAAGACTAAGGCTTTGAGGATTATTATCGTTCATGCTTATTTCCCATGTGTTGACCCCAAAAGAAGACATCCCATCAAAATCAGCAAAGCCGGATGCCGTAGTCTGAAAATCTCCTGAAACTTCAAGTTGAAAATCGTCTGCGTTTGAAGTTGGGTCAGATCCATTGTCATTGCCATCACATGCCGTTAATAGCAAAACAAGGACAAGCATACTACTTAATGATAGCGTTGTTTTTATAATTTTCATATTTATGATTTCATAGGTTAAATGTGGCTCCAGATTAGGAGCAATCTAAATTGATGATATCTTCAATTTCATCATCATCGTCCCATAAATTACATCGTAGAAGGACGTTTTTTGCATTTTGAGCAGCTTGTTTGAGTGCATTACAATTACTGGTTGTGGCATTTTCTCCATATTCAGTAGCGAGTTCAACCACTCTTGCATAGGCTTCAAAGGCTTCCACATTACAATTGTTAAGATCAGGTTCTGAATCATCATTGCTACATGAGCCACTCAAAAACAAAACGCACAATAGAAGAGCTGATAGACTTTTTATTGATTTCATTTTTTTCGGTTAAAGAATAAATTGAATTTTGTAAAATTCAATTGACTTAAATTTAGTATCGGTTTCAGTTTACCCCAATTTCTATAAGTTTAAAATGGGTGATCTATAAGATCTATAAATCACCATTCCTTTTTTAAAAGAATTTTGTTCAGGGATTTCAATGGCTTGTTTTTCAATTCTCGTTAGACCCTTATTTTGAACAAGACATATTTCATCAATTATTCTAAAATAAAGGATTCCTGTATTTGGGGTTTTGGATCAATTGATCTTAAAAACTACACCTAGATTCAGCCATGCCCAAGTGTTTCCTATCTCTCCATAAACTCCGAATTTTTCAGAGAGATAATACCTGGCACCTGCATGAAATGAGAGAAAAGCTCCTCCGGTAGCAAATGCTGTCCCCTCAAAATTGAAATTCCTGTAATATAATCCCAAACCTCCGTATAGGTCTAAATTGTCTTTCTCAAGCTCCAAAAGCTCTGCAAAATGGAAGGAGCCCCTTACCCCAAAAGTAGTCAATGAATAAAAATTATATCCTACATAGCCGAATTCCGCCCCTACTCCAATAACACCTTTTTCAAGGCTGGCGACCCCATACTCTGCTCCTACTCCTATTGGCAAACCAAAACCACCGCCCCATAGACCTGCTGCATAGGTACTTCCCAGCCCTAGACCAGCGTTCAAAACCAAGTCCTTTTCCTTAAAAGCCTGAGCCTGCACATGTGTGACAATAGGAAATAAGAATAATGCAATGAGAGCTACTCTGAAAATTTTTTTCTGTACCATGATTGAAATATTGATTTAGTGATGTGAATATTAGAGTTTCAAAAATTACTTTTCACTCTTTCTCAAATATAAATCAATATAATATTTTAAAAAAACTGATTATTAACTCTATTTATATTTTAAAAAAGTAACTTACCCAATTAATAATTGATTTATAATCATAACTCACCCGCAAAGCAATAATTCTAACTGAGATGGTTCAAAAATATTTTTTGATTTTTTCTATAAATAATTTACCAAAAGATACAATCCTTTAAAAAACATACTTTCTGGTAAAATCGATTGATACTTTTATTTTTACCTAAAATGGATGAGGTTTTATTTGGAAAACCGAACTATATTTAGCTTTTTAAGGGGTGATTAATCTTTAGAGAGTCTATATAAATAAAAGGTTAAACCCAATTATAAATTTAAATAGTATAAAATGCAGTTTAAACATTTTTTCCTGTCATTGATTCTTTCACTCTTCTTTTTTTCTGTACAGGCCAATGATGAATTAGACAGTCTACGCAACGTAATCAGCATTTCCGAAGATGATTCTATCAAAATCCGGACAGCAATGCACCTTGCCAGACAAATCCACCGTCTTGATCCTGCTGATACTGAAGATTTTTATTTTGCCAATTTAGCTGTGGAATTGGCAGAGAATCATTCAGACACTTTATTATTTGCTGAAAGCCTGGACAATCTTGGCTTGTTGTACAGGTATCATTCTCAGTTCGCAAAATCCATCCCTTTGCATATCCGGGCAGTAAGCTTGGTCAGAGATATGGATGTAGATCCTTATTTCAAGATGCGCTTTGCCAACAATGCAGGGGTTTCCGCTCGATACGATCAGGCTTACGATCTGGCTGTGGAATATTACCTATTTGCCCTCAAAATAGCAGAGGAGAACAATGACCTGAGAAATATCGCTATTGCTTCAAATGGACTTGGCAATTCCCTTAGTTATATAGAAGGAAAAAGTGAGGAAGCGCTTGAATTTTATATGAAAGCACTTCAAACTGAAGAAGAAAGAGGAAATACCCTGGGAATGGCTATGAATTACCTCTCCATTGCCAGTTATTACTCCAGAAAAAAGGAATATATAACCGCAAGGGAATACTTGGACGAATTGCTGATCATCAACACAGAAAGAAAGGATCAGCACGGGATCGGCATGACCTATGAATACTATGGACACAGCTATTTGGAAGAGGGGGGAAATCTTCAACTTGCAGAAGACTATTATCAAAAAGCACTTGGGGTATTTGAGGAATTAGGTCAGGAACACAAAGTAGCAAGCATGCTCATTGCTCTTGGTGAAGTCAATTCACAGACAGGAAAAACTGCAAAAAGCCTGGAATACTTACGGCAAGCACACCAAATGGCCAAAGCGCTCAATAATAAAGCACTTATCATGGAAAGTGCCCGGTTGATATCAGAAACATATGAGGCCAATGGCAATTTTGCACAGGCATTGGCTTATTTCAAAACAGCCCAGGCTTATAAAGACAGCTTGAGCCTGACCGAACAGGAGGCTACCATCGCCGGATTACGTATGGAGTACGATTTTGAAAAGAAAGAAGCTGAACTCAGTTTATTACAAAGCGATAAAGAGCTTCAGGAACAACAGTTTTTGGTTGCTGAAGAAAAATTCAAAAGGGAAAAAACAATGCTTTTTGGTTTAATTTTAGCCATCCTAGCAATCACCTTGGTGATTATCCTAAGTCTTAGAAACCTCAATCTCAAGAAAAATCTTGCCATTCAGCAAGAAGAACAAAAGAGACAAGAACTTGAGTCAGCATATCAATACAACCTGTTGCAGGCTGAGATCTTGGCCACTCGTATGCAAATGAATCCACACTTTTTATTCAATTGTCTCAATTCAATCAAGCTCCTTATCCAAAAAGACCAAAAGAAAGGAGCAATCAAATACCTGACCACCTTGAGTAGGTTTATAAGAGACATTCTTCAGACTGGAAAGATGACCACAGTTACACTGGAAGAAGAACTTGAACTTACCAAAAAATACATTCAGCTTGAAGAAAACCGTTTTCAGGAGAAATTTGACTTTGAATTCTGTCTCAAGGATATTTCTCTTGAGGACCTCAAAAACACTAAGGTTCCTCCAATGATTTTACAGCCTTTCGTGGAAAACTCCATTTGGCATGGCTTGCTTCCAAGTGATGCGGACCTTAAAAAACTTCGTATTGCCATCACCAAAGATAAAGATGGGGTAACGATTTCAATAAGAGACAATGGGGTGGGAAGACAAATGAAACCTGTCAAAACATCCTCCAAACACAAAAGTATGGGAGTAACCATTACCCAACAAAGGATGGAACTATTCAATAAAATTACCAAAATAAATATGAACATGACTACATTGGACCACACGGATGAACACCACAAACCCAATGGAACCGAAGTTCAAATTCATTTGGAAGAAGCTTGAAGAACCCAAATAATAAATCAATCATGAACATTGCCATAGTAGATGATGAGAAACACTGTATCGAGAGCCTTGAATTGGACCTGGAATCATTGTCGCTCAACCACCACATCATATACAAGACTTCCAAACCCATGGAAGCCCTGCAAGAACTTCCCAAACTAAAAGTGGATATCCTGTTTTTAGATGTGGAAATGCCCCAGCTAAATGGTTTTGAGTTGCTTGATCAATTGGGGGAATTTGATTTTGATGTAATCTTTACGACTGCTTACAGTGAATATGCCCTGCAGGCATTTAAAAACAAGGCATTTAATTTTTTACTGAAACCTGTTGATGTGGATGAATTGGAGGAAGTCCTGGCAGACTGGCAAAAAGACAATCAAAAAAGAGCTTACCTGATGAATGAATCCGCTGTGAAGGAACTTTTGGCTAAAATCAAGAATGAAGGTTTTGTGAAAAGTAAAATCGCTATCCCCACTGTGAATGGTTTTGAATTCCTCAAAACAGAGGAAATTCTATATTGCCAAAGTGAAAACAATTATACTAAAATATTTCTGAGCACGGGAGAAACCAAGCTGATCAGCAAGACCCTCAAAGATGTAGAAAAAACGCTCAGCAATTATATGTTTTTAAGGATCCACCAAAGCTACCTTATCAACCCCAAATATCTCAAACAATACAATAAAACGGATGGTGGCTATGTAGTCATGGACGATGGGAATTCATTACCGGTTAGTAAACAAAAAAGATATTTGTTGATAGAGTTTTTTGACATCATAAGTAGAAGTTGACCTTTGCTGTACTTGGCCTGAAGGTGACCTCTATCTGTTAAAGGTGAAATTCTAATCGAGAATCGCAGTACAATAACTATCTATTTTAAACTAGTTTTTTATTTCTATAATTGTATTTCAATTATAATATTCAGTTATATTAGTATATAATTAGTAAATAGAGTTTTCTTGATGTGTAGGTTCTAAAACAAACCAAAACAAATTGAAAATTCATCTTAATCAATTTTATTAACTAAATTTTAACATTATGAAAAGACAATTTTACAGTCTTCTTATGGCAGGACTTTTACTCGTAGGGACGAGTTCATGCTACACTTATCAGTTCAGCGTTGGGAATGGTGCACAAACTGGTGCAACTGTTACTCAGAAAAACCATTACCTTATTTACGGATTGGCACCGATCGGCACCTCTGATCCTAAGCAAATGGCAAACGGAGCAGCTGATTATGACGTACACATTCAGCATACTTTTGTGGATGGTTTACTTAACATGATCACCTTTGGAATCTATACGCCAACTACGACTAAAGTAACAAGATAATAACCTAAAGGGGAAGTGAAAGCTTCCCCTTCTCTAAGACAATGAGAAACTTTATTCTTATTATATCCTTGCTTTTGCTTACCATAGGCATGTATAATTTCTTCAAGTACATTGGTGACTTTTCTGAACTGAGCGCTTATGGCAAAGGGTATTTGGCAGGAAGCATCATCTTTATTCTCTTGGGAGGAACACTTTCTTTTTTGATCGTCAGAAAGAAAATACAAGGTTCTCAAATTCCAGAATAACAATTCATATCCATTTAACTCCTATGTAAAGATTTTCAAAAGAAGTCTTCCGGGGATTACTTTATCCTTTTTTATCAAAAAAATCAACAATGAAAAATCACATTATCAGTTCAATTTTACTAATTCTATTTTCAAGTTTATTATTCAGTTCCTGTGTTGAAGACGATACAGACATCAATGAGAACACTCAGACAAATTCAAATTTTAAAGCTTCTGACGCTGTTACTGGAGAATTTGAAGCCAACGGCTCTTTTGTAGCCCAATACATCCCTGAATTTGAGCTGTATGTCAATGGCTTTGATTTTTATGATGGATCCAATGAGGCCAACTCTGAGTTTTTGATTGGAATACAGATGTATGATGAAGATGAAATTGAGCTCACTACTGGATTATATTCTTTAAGAGACTCCTATTTAGCAGGTGGAGATTTAGGTAGAATGGGTGTCGGAGTAACCTGGTGGGATGAGAATAGAAACGCTACTATATTTTCTGAAGTGGAACAAGGCGTGCTTCGCATCAGAGGGATTTCAGATACTCGAATTTGGGGTGATTTCAACTTTGATATAGTTTCTCCACAATCAGGCGATCGGTTGGTTGTCAGAGAGGGCAGTTTTGATATCAGAAGGTGAAATATTTTTTAAAAACCTAGCGAGGCAGGGGTGACCTCGCTATTTTTTTATCGTTTTTCTTGAATCCTCACCAAAGCACTAAGGATTTGCTGAATTTTTGATTTATTATTACCTATGGCTTTTTACTTAAGAAAAGGAATCAATTTTGGACCACTAAGGGTAAACCTTTCAAAAAGTGGTTTAGGCCTTTCCGCTGGCGTTACAGGTGCTCGGATTGGCATCAATTCTCAGGGTAGGTCTTACGTGCATGGAGGCAGACATGGACTTTATTACAGGAAAAATCTCGGAGCAGTGGGTCCAGGTACGAAACCATCCATTGGGCAGAGACAAAGTGTAACTGAAGAAGAAATTTTTACCGACACCGGCTTGACGTATGCTGCCAATACAGCATTGGATAAAAAAGAAGTACTTTTTCCTGATATTTTCCAGAAAAACAACCCTTTGTTACTTGTTGGTGGTTTTTCCTTTTTGGGCATAAGTCTGCTGATGGGAGACCTTAGTCTCAAGTTAGGAGTTGCTGTTATAGGTCTATTTATGTTGATTTATTACAACAAACAGAGAAGCAAACGAAATAACATACTGTTGGCTTTTGATACTTTAAAAAATCTTAAACCACTGGATCAAAATCAGATTTCCTGGAAAAAAAATACTGATAACCTAGATCATAAATCCAAAGCAGAGCTTGCACCAATCATTCTCAATTCATGGCTTGAAAAACAACTTACTGAAGGCGAAATTTTGAATTTAAATGAGCTTTCCGAATTCCTACCCATTGAAAAAGAGCTTATACAGGAAATCGCAATCTCCCAATACACTGAAGCTGTGGAGTTCGTGTTGGCTGATCATCAACTTAACCATTCAGAACAGGAACTCATCTCTAAAATTGAATCCTCATGGGGTATTCCCGAAAGCATGATTCATGCTGAAAAAGAACTTATAGAAAAATTTCAGCGCTTGAGACAATTACAGATTGAACCTTTAACTCCGGTAAAGCTTAGCAGGACAGCAGTGGGCAAAGAACAGGCCTTCTTTGAGGCCCAGGGAAGATTATTACAGCAAAGAATTCTGGAAACCTGGCAAGCTGATAAGGTCCGATACAAGACCGTGGGCTTTCAGCTGGATATGGAGGGCACCATCAGAGTAACCGATAGGGTATTGGAAATTCAAGAGGGAAGAAATACGAGGTCCTACCCTATTAGAAAAGTCCGGGATATTTATCTGGACACTAAGGGCGGAGCAGTCGAAATTTTTATAGAAGGAAGGAAAAATCCTTTGATCATGACCTCTCCCCTATTATTTGAGTTTGCAGGCATACTGCAAAAGGTGATCACAGATGGCACTGATGCTTCTTAAAACCCAAAAATAACCTAAAAGATTTATTTAGCAACCCCCTATTTTTCTACTATATAAAGCTCAAAAAGATAGGGAATTTAATCAAATTATATCTCTCCGATCAGGAATTGGAGAGGTTAAAGGCGCTTTTTTCAGAAGATGATCTCTTAGACTTTGTCCTCAAAACCCAAATTGAAGCTATTTCCTGCACAGGTTTTATCCGAATGGAGATTTATAGAATTTTACATCTTAATTTGTTATAATCTCCTACTTCCAGATTTGTAAGCGACGCTCCATTCCGGTTTAAACCCGGAGATTTCATAGCAATAGGAAGTATTGTGGAACTGAACTATCTAATCTATTTGGGATTGAAAATGGACAACTGATTCAGGTTATAGAACTAATACCAATCGCACAAATTCTGATCTGAATCCAAAATTAACTTCTGGATTTTGGGAATGGTAGCATTAGCTTTACTTTTGCTTTTCAATAAAATAACATGATATGTTTGACAGTCCCGACTACCCTGGCCCTCTTGAAGAATCACTTTTTGAAAATTGGTTAGTTGATGGAAGGGAAAGCATCATTCCATATGCATATTTATTGGTGATATGGGATGAATTAGACTCCGAATATAGGGTTGCATATGCCGAGAACCGCTCAGAAATACAGAAATTTGCCCGCTATGGCAACTCCCCTGAGCACAGGACTTTGGTTGCTGCTTATGACCTCTATTCTGAAGGAAGAATTCTTTAATCTCAGGTAAAAAAAATATGTATACGGAATGATGCCAGTAGTTAATAAAATATCTGCTTTTTGATTCATTTTGGTCCGCTACACCCACGTTATTTCTTGATAACCCATCCAGGTTTGTCAAGACTGACCTAATGCAAATATCAATATTAGAACTTGAGCTCACTGACAAAACAGCGTTCAATCATAAAAGCTCTAAATAAGCAAAGCCTAAGTCCGTATTTATTATTGGAATCATTCATTTCTTTTTTTGTCCTTATATTCTCTTTAAGGCTGACAGTAAACTATCCTTATACATTTTACTCACAGGAATAATTTTTCTGTTGATTTCTAAATGATTTTCGGCAACTGCATCGAGTTTTTTCAGGTTTACTATGAAGGACCTGTGGACCCTCAAAAAACAATTATTCATTACTTTTTCAGAAAATGTATTTAAGGTATTCACCAAAACATATTGTTGTTCGGCGGTGTAAATATTACAGTAATTTCTATCTGCCTCCACATAATGAATGTCCTCCAGCATCAGTTTAATTAATTTGCCATTGTTTCTGATAAAAATTCTATCCTCCAAACTTTCAACAAAAGTATTTTGCTCTGATAAATTATTTTGTCGATCCTTGATTTTTTCTACCACCAAAGCAATAGTCCTTTCTAAATTTACCTTATTGAAAGGTTTGGAAATAAAGGCATAAGGATTGGTTTCCTTTGCTTTTTGAAAAGAGGTATCATCTGTATTTGCTGTAAGGTAAATTAAGGCCACATCGCTATCTTCCTTAATAATCCTAGCCGTTTCAATACCGTTGATCTCCCCTTTCAAATTAATATCCATCAAGATCATATCAGGATGATTTTCTCGGTTATGATTGATGGCATCCTCCCCTCTAGACTCAATACCGGTCACTTCATATCCCAATTTTGAAAGTTGGAGAGAAATGTTTGCAGCTATAATCATATCATCTTCTACAATCAAAACCTTAATAACTCTATTCATTATGCTACTTTTTTAAAGTGAAATCAAAAATTTATTTCAGCCCCTTTGATCGTTGTTGATGACATTTTACCTTCAAATTGTTTGGTCAATAAATTGATCAATTGGCTGCCAAATCCAGAACCTTCAACCTCTTTCAAATCTTGCATCCCAATTCCATCATCTTTCACTTTCAAATTTAGAAAGAAACTGTTTTTACTTAAGTGAATGGCAATTTCACCTTCCCGATTATCGTATAAGGCATATTTAAGCGAATTTGTAATCAGCTCATTGACAATTAACACAAGGGGTATTGCATTTTCCACGTCCATTTCCAAAAGCTCCATATCACAATGAAAAATAATTCTGTCTGAAGTATTAAATGAATCAATAACAAACCCTACCAAATTAGAGAAGTAGTTCTTCATCTCAATAACTGCAATATTTTCCTCTTAATTCAATTTTTGATGAATCATTCCCCTACAATGTACACGATTCTGACTTTCTAACATAATTTCTTGTAATTCACGGCTTTCAATTTGCGAAGCTTGCAAGGCAAGAAGACTTGATACAGTTTCAAGATTATTTTTTACTCTATGGTGAATTTCTTTTAGTAGAAATCCTTTTTCCTTATTTTTTTGATCTAAAAGCAAACTGTATTTCTCTTTACACGCAAAAAATCCATATAAAAAAAAATAAAAAAATAATCATGAGGCTTGTAAGAGCCAGTATAAATAACTGAATTGTTCCCTGTTCCCTTAGCTTTGCCTTTTGAAGTAATATGGTACTCTCCTTCTGATTTACTTCCATTTCAGTTTGAAGTTCAGTAAGCCTTTGATCTGCCTCTGCATTGAAAATAAGCTGAGTCAGTTCATGGTATTTTTTAAAAGATTCAAAAGACTTTTGGACATTATTACTTCCTTCATATGCCAAACTCAATTTCTTATAAATCAGACTTAAATAAAAATTACCACCAAAATCTATATCTGCAGTATTAATGCTGCTTTTCAGATACCTTATTGCTGAGTTAAAGTCACCCTCTTGATTTTTCAACTTCACTAGTGAAAGCGGCGAGCGGACAACCATAAAATCATTTTCCATTAATTCCGCATATTTCAAGGCCTCTTTTCCTGATTCCTCTGCTACCTTATAGTTTTCAGTCTGTCTATAAAGTTTGCTAAGGGCATATAAGAATCACTTAGGTTCTTGTAGAATTTATATTTTTCGCTAATCGCGATTGATCTCTGAAAATAACATAAAGCCTCATCGTGCCTTTTAAGCTCCAAAAGATTGTTGCCTAAAACGTGAAAGGTAAAATCAAAATCCACATCAAATATCCCCCTATCCTCAAAAAGCACAATGGGTTTTTTCCCATACTCAACACCTTTTACGTACTTACCAAGTTTCCAAAACAGATTACTCATATCCGAATAAGCCATTGCCATCAACCTTAAAATATCATCCCTGATTTTTGATACTCCATACTCCATAACATTCAGATAATCGGAACCAAAATCATCGGTTTCATCAAGAATCCGCTTATACTCAGGGTTTTGATTTTTGAAAGATGATTGAGACAAAAGAATATTTAGAAAAAAATCAAAAAACACTGAATAAAAATTGTTTTATACTATAAGTGTAGCGATATAAATGATTTCAAAAGATAGTAATTTACATTTTAGGATTTATTCGGAAAGTAATTCCACCCATTGGGACAGTTTGTAGCTACGTTCGTCCCTGATCATTTTTTAATAAGGCCTTATTAATAGAAATTAAAATTTATAAAATAAATGGCTATGAAAACACCTTTGAATGATCATTTGAGATTATCAATAAAAATTACCCTTCAGTATTGCTCTATTACCTTCTCAGCTATTGGTATTGCTGCCGAACAGTAGAAAAGTCGGTAAGGTAAAGAAAGAGGAGCTTCAGGACGCTTTCAGGTCATCTTTGGAAATACTTGGAATTATGTCCATTACCTATATAAAGATATAAGTGTCTGCAAGGCATGAAATAAAACAAAAATTCTTATTTGTTTAGTTGATAGAGACTTGGGGGGAGGAATCGAAAAATTTAATCGGTTTCAAACCCCATTTCTTTGACTTAAAGACTGCAAACCAAGACTGCAAGTACAAGCCCTACCATCAATTACCTGATACATCCTGGCATTTGCATTTTTGTATTTACGAGGGTAGGATTTGGTATCTTTGGTCAGTTGGAGCGATTCGAATTACTGGTATGTGGTATTTCCTACCTGGATTTTCCGGTTGATAGCAAACCCGATTTGGTTGCGGTATTATCATTTAGGACCTGTTGAGTGGTTATGGAGAAGTTTGAGTTACCAGCAAAAACCCCCACTCAAAGAAGCTACTTGAATTGGTTAATTCGCTGGAAAAGCAAAAGAAATTTTAATGGACTTACGGATTTTCAATTAAGGAATAAATATTTGTATACATGGAGTATAACAAACATATTTTTTTCATGGGGTTTAATTCAATTAACCCTGCAAAGAATATTTTATAGAAATATCCCCCACTTTTAACTCTGAATGTTAAACAAAAACAAATCTATTATATAACGATTACCTGCACATAAATAGCATTTCCAATTATCTAAAATTCACCTGATTTTTTAATTGAATATGTTTTGGTTATAAAAAATTCAAAATTTTTCACATCTTTAAGAAATGGCTAAATGCTATAATTTTGGAAATTCATAAAAAAACCGAAGAAATTTTCTAAAGATCTTACGAGATTCCCGGTTAAAGGAAATTAAATCCAAATTAATTTCTATGATACATCAAACGAACAATATCATAAACTCAAATGAAAACTCCCTTTTTTTTCTTTCTTTTTTTCGTATTTGCTACAACTTCTGCTCAAAATCTTTCGCCAGATCAAGTTGCTGATTTGAGTGATACTTTTAGAGAAAAGGCATTATGGTTTAGGGAAATGCAGAATTTCAACCGTGACAGTACAGTTTTTTACCTTGATACCGCTGCTGCCTTACTATATAATAGTAGACCCATTCAATATGAACGTTTGGCCAATTTGTACAGGGATATTACCGACAGGTCCAATAGGTCCCATAACTTTATAGTGGTAGATTCACTTGCACCTATCGGCTGGTCGTATTATGAAAAAATTCCCGACGACCAAAAAGATAAAGTTTTGGGATATGATTTGTTGATCAATTGGGCTTTGATAAAGATTATAAGAGGTGAACCAAAACCAGGACTTGAGCTTTTTGAAAAAGCATTGGGTTTGCTCAAGGAGGACCCAAGACCTGAAATTCAACTCAAGGTTTTGAAAGACAAGGGTAGGTTTTACTATCAATATGGATTGCCTGAAGAGGAAGAAATAGGGGTTCAATACTTAAAGGAAAGCATGATTGGCTATCAGAATTCAGACTATCCGGAAAAGAACGAGGCACTTGTAATTACCTACAAACTGTTGACTTATCATTTTAGAAATTCAAATCCAGATTCTACTGATTTTTACATGGATCGGTTTCAAGAACTCTTACCTGAACTTACCAATCCCTTTCATCATACTTGGTATTATTACTCCATGGGAAATAACCTGATTAACAGGGGGGAATCCGAAGAAGCAAAATCTTATTTGATTGAAAACATAAAACTGTTGGAGGACTATAACTTGACAACTATTGATACTTATCAATTTTCACATTCCCGTTTGGGAGACATTGCCAAAGAAGAAGGCCGCTATGATGATGCAATTAATTATTATGAACAAGCCAAGAATTCATCTATAGAAATCAATACAAAATCAAATACAGCCTATTTTATCAATAAGTTATATAGTGTTTACGAGCAAATGGGTGACTACAGAAAGGCACTTGAACACTACATTGAGTATTCTGAGGTCAATGATATTATCGAATTAGAAAGAAACGAAAGAAGCCTTCGCGAAAGTGAATTGCAGGTGAATCTTCTTCAGCAGGAGAAAGAGCTGTTCACAAAACAGCAACAACAGACTTATTTTCTTTTTGCCCTACTCCTAGGTACCGGATTGCTATTACTATTATATAGAAATTACAGGCTAAAACAAAGAGTCAATCAAAAGCTAGAAGTACTGAATGGAGAATTAGCCAAAAAAAATAAATTGCTTGATAAGCGGAATGCAGAAAATGAATTGTTATTAAAGGAGATTCATCACCGGGTAAAAAACAATATGGAAGTCGTGTCAAGCTTATTGCAACTACAATCCTCTCAGATAGATGACCCTTCGGTACAAGAGGCCATGATTTCCAGCCAGAACAGAGTTCACTCCATGGGGATGATTCACCAAAAACTCTATCAGGGAGATAATCTGGCTTCGATTGAAATGCGTGATTACTTTATCAATTTGAGTGAAAACATCTTAGATTCTTTCAATGTCAATGGTAAAATCAAAGTGGAGTGTAATATGCCAAAATTAGTTCTTGATGTGGACACAGCAATTTCTATTGGTCTGATTACGAATGAGTTGTTGACAAATTCCCTGAAATATGCTTTTGAGGGCAAAGATACAGGAACGATCAAAATCAGCTTAAACCCGATCGCCAAAGAAGCCGAAAAAGAAGTTGACCTCCAGCTGATCATCATGGACGATGGTATTGGGAAAGATCCCAATCAACCCTCCAAAGGGACTGGGTTTGGTACACAGCTAGTTGATCTCTTAACGAGGCAATTGGGTGGTAAATTGACTTATGAAAACAATAATGGAACAATAGTTTCTTTACTTTTTAAGAAAGCGAATATCGCTTAATTATGTATTTAAAATCATGTAAGTTTTAACCTGCCCAAATCCTGGTACTGAAAGGCAGGCAGGCCTTTTTCATATTCGGATTGAAAAGCAAGTGAATACTCCACCAAGTCCCAAAACTCAATTTTTTTTGGCTTTTTAATTTTTCTCCTCACAATATAAATGACATTCATATTCAATTCCTTGTTTGGCTTAGGATTTTAGAGATGACTTGAATAATCCCACTTTCTATTTTTCATTGGGAAAATAAACCCCTGCATTCGGATAGAATAACTACCCTTTAGTCCTTGTTCATAGTTACTTTCACCTGATTATCAGGATATTTCTATTATAAAGTATAGATAAGTATAGATTTTTAAAATGTACCTAAACCATGCTATGAAGAGATTACTTTTGCCAGTTCTGTTTTTCTTGTTGATTACCACGGCTTTTTCCCAGGGAATTATTCAGGGGAAGATTCAAGATTCACAATCCAAAGAGATGTCATTTGCCAATGTATTGCTTTGGAATAAGCCTGATTCCGCTATGGTGAAAGGGGTTGTTTCCGATGAATCTGGAAGCTATATTTTTACTGAAATACCTAAAGGGGAATACTATGTTGAAGTACATATCCTGGGATATGCCAAAACCCATTCACCGGTATTCAGTTTTTTGGGAACAGAAAAGAATAATCTGGCAACAATCATTTTGGTTCAGGAAGACCAAAACCTGGAAGAAGTGACTGTAAATGCCACCCGGCCATTTTTTGAGCTGGAACAGGGGAAAATGGTGGTTAATGTAGCGAACAGCATCTCAGCTGCCGGATTGTCGGTCATCGATGTATTGGACAGGTCTCCGGGGGTCATGGTCAACAGGCAGAGTAATTCCCTTTCCCTATTGGGGAAAAACGGTGTAGTTATCCTAATGAACGGACATAGGTTCAGGATGCCGATAGAGGCCGCCTATCAGATGCTGGCAGGTCTGAATTCGAGTGATGTTGAAAAAATTGAAATTATAACCGTTCCTCCTGCCAACTATGATGCGGATGGCGACGCAGGTTTTATCAATATCGTGATGAAGAAAGACAATGCGATGATAGGCACCAATGGTATCCTGACCATCGGCCAAGGCTATGGATCTGGCTATAATGGCAATATGAGCTTCAGTCTCAACCATCAAGGACCAAAATTCAGCTGGTTCGGCATTTTGTCCTCAACTTATGTAGACCAGGTAGCATTATGGGAAGCCTTTAGAGGCAATAACAATGGATTTGAAGACATTGCAATTGATACCTACACCGATCGGTTTTCCTCAAGAAAGTCCATCAATTATCAGGCAGGATTTGACTACAAATTAAGTACTAGGACCATCTTTAGTGGCTTAGTCAGTGGCTATAATAACCGTTGGGATATGACGGCCCCCAATATTACCAATTCCAATTATTCCATCTCCCCGGACACCCTTTTCAGGATGACAACGGAAGAGGTGAATAAATGGAGCCATATTATGGGCAATATCAATCTTCAACATACTTTTAAAAACGGGCAGGTTCTCAGTACCAATGTGGATTACCTGACCTACAAAAATTCCAATCCCTCCTGGTACACCATTATGAATTACAATGAATCCGATGATTTGATCAGTTCAGAGGAATTCAGAATAACCAAAGATACCCCCATCGAGCTTTGGGTGGCAGATCTTAACCACTCCATGAAAATCGGAAAATCAATAGCTGTTGAATCTGGTGTCAGAGCTACTTTTTCACAATTCACCAATACCGTGGTTTTCGAAGAGAAATTGGAATCAGAATGGTTAATTGATCCAAAATTCACCAATGATGGTCTTCTCAATGAAGATATATTGGCTGCTTTTTCCACCGCTAAAATTGAGTTTGATAAAAAGACAACATTGAATGGAGGACTAAGGTACGAGAACACCAAAACCAATCTGACTACTGTTTTAGGAGAGAAAATCGTTGACAGGCATTACGGGGATTTCTTTCCAACGGCATTTTTATCCAGAAAAATCAATGCCGACAATTTGGTTCAGGTATCCTATGGGCGCAGGATTACCCGTCCTACTTTCAATGAGATGGCACCTTTTGTGTTTTTTTCTGACCCTTTTACCTTTTTTGCTGGAAATGAAAATATACTGCCTACCTATACCAACACTCTCAAAACAGATTATTCCTACAAGAGTATGATCTTCTTTGTGCAGTACAGCACAGATAAGAATGTAATAGCTTCCTTTCAACCTACACTTGATGAAGAGACCAATACCGTGTTCTTAAGAACGGAAAATCTTGATCAAAGGAAGACTCTTGCCATGATGGTTGCTTTTCCCTTGCAAATAACTTCCTGGTGGGAAAGCCAAAACAATTTCACGGCAAATTATCAAAGAGTCAATTCAGAGTTAAATGGGGAGGTTTTTGAGGTTGACCAGAAAGGCATTCAAGTGGTCTTGACCAATACTTTCAACCTTCCTAAAAAATACACCATTGAGTTGATGGGTAATTATAATTCGCCCACCATCAATGGCTATTTCAATTGGCTTTCAAGAGGTTTTGTCAATCTTGGGATCCAAAAAGACTTTGAAAAATCGGGCGTTTTGAGAATTTCCTGCAATGATATCTTTGAAACCAGCCAATTGAGATGGCAATCATTTGAAGGTGCTGATTTGGAAATTACAGGCAGATTCAAGTTTGAAAAAAGGGTATTTATGGCCACCTATACTTACAAGTTTGGCAATAGTAAAATCAAAGGAACAAGGAACAGAAAAGTAGGATCCCAGGAGGAACAAAGGAGAGTTACCAATTGATTTTTTATTGGGAAAATAAATCCATGCATTCGGACAGAAAAACAGCTGCTTCGTCCTTGATTGGTTTCAATTCTAAAAATCAAAAAGTAGATTCAGGTTAATTAATCTCGAGTAAATAGTTTCTATCAGTAACCATTAAATATGAAAAAAATGAAAAATTTATCACTATTTATCCTTCTTCTTATGGTATTTCAGGCAGTCCAAGCCCAAGAATACTTTTTACCTGTATCCACAGCTTCTGATGCAGCCAAGCAATATTATTATGATGCTGTGATTTCTAGTCAACATGCGGATCTCAAGGCTTACAGTGAATCTATACAGAAAGCTGTAAAAGAAGATCCGAATTTCTTTATGGCATATGCGCACCTTGCCCTTAGCATGGCGGGATTAGGTCAAAACGATGGTTTTGAGCAGGTGGCTGGCAAAGCCTTGGCGATCCCGGAAAGCCAATTGAATCCTGCAGAAAAATCCATGCGGAAAGCATTGGAAATATTAAAAAAAGATACCAAAGGAGACTTATCCCCTGTTCTTAACGATTTGGTGACAGCTTATCCTGATGTTCCACAAGTGTATGAAATGGGCGTGGTTGTGAATTATTGGATTCTTAATGATTACCAAGCTGCAGTTGAAAATGGAAAAAAGCTTGTCAAATTAGATCCCAAATGCTCAGCATGTTACAATTTGCTGGGATATGCGCATATGGAGAATGGAGATTTGAAATCAGCCAAATCAGCCTTCAAAAAATACATCAAAATGGCCCCAAATGAAGCAAATGCGTTTGACAGTATGGGTGAATATTATATGAATGTCAAGGACTATAAAAAATCATTCCAACATTATGAAAAAGCCGCTGAACTAGGTATGGAACCTTCTCGGCAAAGAGCCGAAGAGGCTAAGCGTTTAATGTCAGAGAGCAATTAAGTGTTTTAAAAAAAAGACTATACTAAAAAGAAAATTGAGTCTCAGTTTAGTCTTTTTTACTATCCTCTTTGAACAAAAAATTTGCATAAAATGATAAATGATTAAACCTGAATATTTCAACCTAAGACCTGAAGTGGAAAAAGCATTGCTCTAAACCTTGCCGATGAAGGAGTCAACGTGGCCATTTGTGTCCGCGGTGAGGAAGGATTGAAAAAGACTGAAAAAGAGTTGATGGAAAAAGGCGTTAAAGTCATTGCATTAAGCTGCGATGTAGGAAATGCCCAACAGTTAGATGATTTCAGTGACTGGGAAACATCCATCAATGTAGATTTACTAGGAAGTGTGCGAGGCACGAGGAAAGTAATCCCTTGGATGCTTGAGGCAGGCAGTGGTAATATTTTGTTCATATCATCAGGTTCAGGACTTGAAGCGGGTTCGCCTCCTGCCTATGCCGCGGCAAAAGCTGCTATCATTAGCTATTCTAAAACAATAGCTATTCAATTGGCACCAAACAATATCAGAGTTAATACGCTCGCTCCAGGTTCAGTAGAGTTTCCCGGCGGACTTTGGGAAATGGCCAAAACGCATAACCGACCAATGTACGATTGGGCACTCAATTCGATTCATTGCGGAAGACTGGGAACTCCGGACGAAATAGGCAAGGTAGCGACATTCATTGTATCACCTTGTGCCAGTTGGGTTGTTGGAACATGCCTGGCTGTAGATGGCGGACAACGTAAAGCAAATTTATAAAAACGATAATGAGCTTTGAGTATGAAGAAAAACAAGGCTAAACCTACAGGGAAGCGCTTCTAATTTGCTATTGCACCTATGCGCTTACTATTGCCTTTTACTATGATTTAATACTGAAATCAAGACATTATGGAGAGAAGAAAATTTATTTTAGGAACAGCAGCACTTGCCTTAGTGTCTCGCTTTGCAACTGCAGACGACAACAAAAAGTACAGGGATTTCAAATCTAATCCCTCCCTAAACTCAGAATTTGAAATCGGTCAAAAATTAAAAGCTTTATCCCATGCTACTCACATAGGAGAAAATGATTTGCCATATATCGAACTTACACCAGGAATTAAACTGAAATTATTGATGGTAGACCTTGCCGATGGATTATGGATAATTCAGATGAAATTTGAACCTGGAACAGAAATTACTAAACATTACCATACCGGACCAGTGTTAGCGGTTACTTATTCAGGAGAGTGGTATTATAAAGAGTATCCAGATGATAGGAACAAGAAGGGTTCTTTTCTTTATGAACCAGCTCATTCTATGCACACATTGACTGTTCCAGAAAGCAATAGTGAAGTCACTGATATTTGGTTCGCAGTGAGAGGTGCAAATCTGAATATTGATGAAAATGATGAAGTTGAAAGTGTTACAGACGCCAATTCAATATTTGAAACATATAAGCAACTATGTAGCGAACAGAATCTTTCTCATGAAAAGCTAATAATTTATGGGGTATAAATTAACAAAACGGCATCAAAGGCTATCGCAAATGCGGGCTTTTGACAAGGTAATACGGGAATTTTAAAATAATGCAAAAGTGGCGCATTTCTGGACATTGAAAGACAGTAAAGTGGTTGCTTTCCAACAGTATGTTGATACCAAAAAATTACATGATGCATTAAACCAATAAAAGTTTTCCTCTTGCTGACTCCACGCTTTGGAGTTTACACGCCGAACAGCTCTCTGGTCGAAGTCAGATAGCCGAGTTTAAATCTCAGGTTATTCGCCTTTCGATTTGGATAGCGCATCGCATAATATTTATTAAGATGGTCAAAAACCTCATCATTTTCCCGAACAAAACTAAAAATTGGCTGGTACTAATGGCTTGGGTATTTCTGATCATTTTTGCAGGAAAGTTTGTAATCAATGACACCTTACTAAACTATGGATTGGATGAAGATGTATTTGGTAGCTTATGGATCTTAAAATGGCCGCTGATTGGTAATATTTTAGGTGGCCTAATTGCTTTAGTTTTAGGGCCTTTTCAGTTTTGGGAGGGATTCAGAAATCGGTATATAAAAGCCCACCGGTATATGGGGATGGTCTACATCACTGGAATTTTGATTGGAACCATCAGTTCCATTAATTTGGCCCTGACCACTGCCATAGATGTGCATTGGACATTGACTTTGGCTTTGATCGGGTTGGCTGTAGCTTGGATTTCCACCACAGGCATGGCCTTCAGGTTTATTTTACTGAGAAGGATACAATTGCATAAGGAATGGATGGTGAGGAGCTATGTAGTGACCTTTGCCTTTGTATTGTTCCGTTGGCTTAATGAAAGCCCTTATTTTGTAGAAACGGCAAGCTTTATTGAAAGGGGTTCTACTTTGATTTGGATTTCTTGGGTAGTCCCCCTTTTTATCACTGAAATCATTTTACAGTGGAATAAGAAATAAAACTCCTCACACAATCCCTGTCAGTCATTTTCAAGAAAATTATCTTCAGGGCTCTTATTCTCCTGATAGTAGTAATCGATGGATTTTTGGCTTATTTTTAACTTATATGGGACAAGCAATATGACATTCTGTACCCCAACAGCTACTTGACCAAATTTAAAAACGCAGAGGAATGGAAAGCACGTTTTCGTCAGGAAAGAATTATTAATATCTCCCAAATGAATTGGGGTCCTTTTTCTAGAATGACGGATGAAGATTTAGAGGCTCTTTACCTTTACCTGACTAGTTTGGAACCTACTGATGATGATGCAGGAGAGTTGATAATCAAAAAATAAAGGCAAATTTAATTTTAGATAATCTAATTGGGATCAAAAAAATAAACAGCAAGACATTGAAATTTTGATCTCTTATTAAAAAAACTTCTGAAGAGCTTGCCCGCCTTGGCGTGGAATTAATTCGAATCCTAATTAAGGATGCTTTCTATGGAGAATTCCTGAAGGGAATTAATTTGATTAGCCCCACATGACAATGTGGGGTTAATAAGGGTAATCAATCCCTGAATTTCACAACCCTAACGGGCCTGCCTGGCGTCAGACAGGGTTGGATTTGAAAAAATCGGGCTGACCAAAATCCAATCACAACAAATATTCCGGATCGAATTGAATTCCCTTCTCATCCTAAACCCTCCTTCGGAAAATAAAGCCGCTCATTGGGGAAGAAATAGATACGTTTCGTCCTAAGCAGTTGATTTACAATGAATTATTTTAATATTATTAGAAGATAAGGGTTTGCCAAATACCATCGACAATTGGAGACTAATCCAGAAAATAAGTAAAACCATATATGGATACACACAACTCTGCCAGTAAACCGGTAACTCAAAATAAATTTTGCTGTAGTATCATGTCCTGATTGATTAGAATTATAGGTTACTGGGAAGAAAGGATGTAATTACAAAACAAGAAATATTATGAATAAAGGGATTTTTATAATACTCATTGGTTTAATTGCCTTTGCCTGCACCTCAGCAAAAAAGGAAAAAATTGTTACTGAAGAAGACTTGTTGCATGCAGCAGGTAATCCCGGCGAGTGGTTGACCTATGGAGCAAACTATAGTGAAACCCGTTTCAGCAAACTCAATCAAGTCAACGATCAAAATGCCAAAGACCTGGGATTGGCCTGGTATTTTGATATGGACGCTGTCAGAGGGGTAGAAGCTACACCACTTGTCAGTAATGGTATCATGTATGTGACCGGGCCTTGGAGTATACTGTATGCCTTGGATGCCAGGACAGGAGAAAAACTCTGGGAATATGACCCAAAAGTCCCCAAAGAATATGCAGAAAAAGCTTGTTGTGATGTGGTCAACAGGGGTGCGGCACTCTACCAAGGAAAGGTTTTTGTTGCCTCTTTAGATGGACGCTTAGTGGCTATAGACGCCAAAACAGGTAAGAAAGTATGGGAAACATTGACAGTAGATCAATCCATCCCCTATACCATCACAGGTGCACCAAGGGTTATAAAAGGAAATGTAATCATTGGAAACGGTGGTGCAGAATATGGGGTCAGGGGATATATTTCCGCCTATGATGCGGAGACGGGCAAACAGGTTTGGAGATTTTATTCTGTTCCCGGCAATCCTGACTTGCCTTTTGAATCCAAAGCTATGGAAGAGGCTTCCAAAACATGGACAGGCAACTATTGGGAAGCAGGCGGCGGAGGTACCATGTGGGATGCCATGGCCTATGATCCGGAGCTCAATCTGGTGTACGTGGGAACGGGTAACGGCTCGCCATGGAGCAGAAAGCACCGCAGCCCTGATGGAGGGGACAATTTATACCTTTCATCCATCGTCGCCCTCAATCCCGACAATGGGGAATATGTCTGGCACTATCAGACTACTCCCGGCGACAACTGGGATTATACAGCCACGCAACACCTCATTTTAGCTGATCTTGAAATCAATGGGAATAAAAGAAAAGTGATCATGCAGGCCCCTAAAAACGGGTTTTTCTATGTGATCGATAGGACCAATGGAGAATTTATCTCAGGTGAGCCTTTCGTTCCGATCAATTGGGCATCCCATATTGAATATGCAACAGGAAGGCCGGTTGAAAACCCATCCGCAGCTTATAATGATATTCCCTATGAAGCTGTCCCCGGCCCCCACGGTGCTCATAATTGGCATCCTATGGCCTTTAATCCTCAAACAGGACTGGTGTATATTCCTGCGCAGAATATGTCCTTTTTTATGAGTCATGATCCAAAGTATAAGTTCAACGATCCAAGCGAAACCATGGTCATTGCAGCTGGCAATTGGAACACAGGTGTTATGATGGTAGGAGGGAAAAGAGAATATCCCAGTTTTGGAAAGCTTTTGGCCTGGGACCCTGTCAAACAGAAAAAGGTTTGGGAAGTGGAACATTTTGCCCCTGCCAATGGCGGGGTGTTGACTACCGCTGGAAATTTGGTTTTCCAAGGCACTTCAGACGGCCGTTTTGTTGCCTATAATGCCAAAAATGGAGAAAAGCTTTGGGAAAGCCCAACAGGTACAGGAGTCATCGCTGCACCAATAACCTATGAATTGGAGGGTATACAATATATTTCCATTGCAGTTGGCTGGGGAGGATCGGCAGGCTTGACAAATTCCTTTTCCGAAACACAAACTACAGGCAAGGTTTACACCTTCAAACTGGATGGAAAAGAATCGATGCCCGAATTTCCGGAGAAAGTACAAAATCCCAAACTCTCCGGGGTAAGTTATCAAATAGAATCTCAGGAGGACGTGATGCTGGGAGCAAAATTCTACCTCAATTATTGTTATATCTGTCATGGTAATCCTGGTGAGCGGCCAGGAGGAGTCATTCCTAATTTGGGATATTCCCGGACTGAGGTGATTCAGAATTTGGAAGCCTATGTTTTGAACAGGGCTCTGGCAAATAAGGGCATGCCGGATTTTACAGGTAGATTGACAACAGAAGATGTAGACAAAATAAAAGCATTTATTCAGATATCGGTTGATTCAAATTGAAATCAACCATTACAATTATCCTTGAATCTGAGTTTTAAATGGTTTAAGACCCAATTTTATTTAGCTTTTCCCAATTATGAGAACAATTAAATTCCCCAAGATCCTTTCCCTAATTTTTCTTGCGCTCTTTTTTACCCAGTTCTCCCTCGATGCGCAAACCTACGGTAAAAACGGAATGGTGGTCTCCGACAATGTACTTGCCTCTGAAGTGGGAATTGAAATTTTGAAAAAAGGAGGAAATGCGATTGACGCCAGTATTGCGACAGCTTTTGCTTTGGCCGTAACCCACCCCGAGGCCGGAAATATAGGAGGAGGGGGATTTATTGTTTTGATGAAATCGGATGGGGAGGTCACTACTTTTGATTTCAGGGAAAAAGCACCCTTGAAAGCCACTCCTGATTTGTTTCTGGATAGTAACGGAAAACTGATTGAAGGATCCAATCATGAAACCATCAAGGCTGTGGGTGTACCCGGAACTGTTGCCGGATTGTATCTTGCGCACCAAAAATACGGAAGTTTGCCATGGGCCGAGTTGGTCCAACCCTCGGTTTATTTGGCTGAAAATGGCTTCCCCATGACCTGGGGATTGTATCAGGTTGCCCTCCGGATGACCGAAATGGATGATTCATATGACATCATGAAAAACTACTTTCGGAACGATGAAGGCTCAGTGGTGCAGCCAGGTGAAATCTGGAAACAGCCTGCCTTGTCCTCTACCCTTTCTTTGATCAGGGACAAGGGTCATGATGGATTCTACAGAGGAGAAGTT
>NZ_REBN01000140.1 GCF_007692705.1 Mongoliibacter sp. | reverse complement strand
AAGTTGGAGATATTATCCTTTACCCATTGCAAGGATGCAATGATATCCAACATACTCACATTTCCGGAATTTGCATATTTACTCCCCCCTACTCCGGATAAATCCGTAAACCCTATTGGACCCAGACGGTGGTTGATGGAAACAAATACAATGTCGCCATTTTTGGCAATGTTTTCTCCATGGTATCCATCCTGTTCAATTCCGTTACCATTGGTGAATCCTCCTCCGTGCAGCCAAACCAACACAGGACGTTTCTTTCCGTCAGCAATTGCATTGGTCCAAACATTAAGTTTCAGACAATCTTCGCTCAAATCGTCATAGTTCCAGTGATCAGCAAAGGAATAATGCACATTAGCATACCTGTTGTCCATGATCTGTGGAGCGGTATTGCCCCACCAGATCATGTCCTTGATACCTTCCCATTTTTCCGGTTTTTGGGGAGGCATAAAGCGGTTTTGACCTGATGTGTTGGCTCCATAGGGTACACCTAAAAAGGTAAAAACACCATTGAGTTTATACCCTCTTATTTTTCCAAAACTAGTTTCAGCCAGTGCAATGTCATCTCCTATTTCTAGATATTGGTCATCATCGTCAAGCGTATTGTTGGCTGCAGTACTTCCAGCTTTTGTCACAAAAGGTGCTGCAGCAATACCGGCTGTACCCAGCCCTATTTTCTGTAAGAATTGTCTACGGTTATCTTTCATTAGGTTAAAGGTTTTTTCTATTGTCTCAATTTGAACAAATAGAAAATTAATTCCTAACCACTCATCACTTTTATGCCAAATCCTTCTACCCTAGTTTATACTGAAACCGCTCAGCAAGCTTAAAAACAAATTTTTTCTGAATCTCGGGAAACACTGGATTAACTAGGAGATTGTGTTCATTTGGATAAAATGAAATATGCAATCTTGCCGAAGGCACTTTTAAAAAGGGAAACGAGTTTTCCTGAAGCCATTGTTTACCAAACTCCTGTGTGACCTTACCATGAGGCAATATATCCCAGTTGGCAGGTAAGCTTTTCGAATCAAGTGAACCGATCAAACTTTCCTCAGAAATTTCAAATGACAGGACATACCAAGCTTCTTGACTCACTGATGTCCCTTTGATACACAGATATTCCAAGGCAGCCAAAGACGCTGTACTGGCAGCATAAATCATGGGAAAACCCCGAGGATTCCATCGGGCTCCTAATAAAGAACAGCTATATGGTTCTTTATAATATTTTTCAGACATAATCCTGTAATACATTGCCATACTACATCACATTACCAAAATGCATTGCTTCCAAAGCCTCATTGACCATCTCCAAGCCATGAAGGGAAAGCATTAACTGTGATGGCTTGACACTCCCTAAGGCCAAATTGAAAGAAAAAATCCATTTCTTAAATTGATCTTCTGAGCCGAATAACTCCACCCCATTTTTGACAAATTCGTCCATTTTATAAAATTGATAAGAACCTGCATTCCCTATCAAACTATCCGCAGACCATCTGGAGACTGTGCTGGGTGATACGGATGCTGCCTTTGCAACCTCTGAAGCTTTGAGGTCAAAAAAATCAATTAAAGGACTGACATCTTGATATGTGAAATTTTTATCCAAAAGCTCTCCCACTTCTTTCAGATCCTTAGCCCTTTGAAGAGATTTGATGTGGTATCCAAAAACAGGCTTGATGGAATAGGTAAACTTTTCATCTCCTTTTTTAACAACAAAATTAGATGTATATCCTTCTTCACCCTGAAAATCCCTTAATTCCGAAAAGGAATCGGAACTTATAATGGGATAATTTTTAATTTTCTTTTTCATGAAAATTTCATTTGACATTATCAATTTAATCAAATGAAATGATAATAGAAATTATTCTTAATAATTTTTCATCATTATCCATTCAATACTTTTTCCAGATTTTTGTAATCACCATCCAATGCAGCATCCAACAATTGATTCCAACGTTCCTGAATATCCTTTTTTCTGCCATGATTTGTTTGTCTATCATACAGTTCCTGGAGCTTATTCATTTCGCGATATGCGTCAAAGTAGGCGTCATTGACCAAAGCCTCGTAATTTTCAGGGTTTACATCCATAGTTCTGAGCCTCGCAATCAAACGGTCTGCAACCACCCTGACTACATCAAAATGTCTTTGCTCGTGATTGAGAGAATAGGAATTTCTATCCCTTACCCAAGACTGTCCTGGAAGCATATAAACCTTTATTGTCAATGGCATAATGATGCTTCCATCTTCCACAAAAGGTTTTCCTTCCATGGCCAGGCTAGTAAAAATCATGGCATTGTAAGTTGACCCCAACCTTGGCCTGTCTGTAAAATCACTCCAGACAAGTGGTCTTCTCGTATCATAAAAAACGGTATCCTTATCGCTTTTAAAGGCCCTATCTTCGATCACCAACTTAACCGAACCTGCCAGGGCACGATTAGACAGTGCCTGCGAATTGATCCATTGGTTAAAGTATTCCAAACTGTTATCCAAAGCCTGTTGAACTACCCGCTCTGCAAGATCAAGTCTGTTGATAGATCTCCTGTAATTCATTCCTCCTTCATAGTCCATTAAATGAATTGGGTCAAAACTTCCCTTCACATAATAACCAAGTTTCATCTTAAGCTCACCGGAAGCAACAGTACTTGTATTTTTGCTTTCTTTGATTTCAAATTGCTCAATTTTCACTAAAATAGACTGACGGCTTCCTGCCTGACTCATGACCGATGTGCTGAAATAATTTTTTAGGGTTTGGGAGATATCCTTTCCTAGACGAACCTTTGATAATACAGTGCTTTGTGTAAAAATATCACCTATACTCTCCCCTCCTTTTCTCTCATCCTGAATTTCTACAATTTCAAAAATGGCATTATGAATAGTTTCTGTTTTCTTTGAAACTGTAAAACTAACTTCTTGGGGAAAAGCTTTTCCTGTAAAACCGAACGTACAAAAAATGATGCAAAGCAGAATTTGTCTCATAGCATCACAACATTAAGTATTGAACCAAGGTTCTGGCTTTTTTTAAAGTGAATCTTAAAATTTCTTAAGCCAATTCTTCCAAGATCAATTGGTAGTCATATTGTAAATCTTCGTGTAGACCTGCAATCAGCTTTTCCACTTTACCAATCTGAATTTTATAAAGATTCTCTATAACAGGATGTCTATATTCTAAAAAACCGTAAACCTTCATCTGTTTACAGAAATGTATGATCAATTCAATATGCGCTGTTTTATCTTTACTCAACTTGAGGTTTTTGTTCAACTTTCTTCGAATGGCTTGGGCAGACTTTTTGGCTACATGGTAGTTTCTGGTATTTGCATCCATAAAACTTATATCCAAGTCATCTTTAACCATTTCTATAAAAATTCTGGGATTACCCCTCTCAAATAATTTGAAATATAAAAAAGCCTTATTGTCCCTGTTAAATTTCGCCAATTCAAGAACTGTTTCTATAAGTTCTTTTTCACTCAGGAAGTTAAGTTCCTTTTTCAGTGCTGCCAAGCTAGGGATTTGCATAAATGAGGGAATCTATTTTTGGTTATGTATAGAATTGTGCCTTATCAAAGCAATAAAAATTAGGGTTGATTTTTAATACACCAACCCTTATAAAAGAAATCACCTTTGAACTCAGCATCATTCTGCAGATTCAAAGGTGCATCAATAAATTATTATTTTACCAATTTCACATCTACTGCACTGAGTCCCTTAGGAGTTCTCTCAGTTTCAAAGGTGACTTGATCACTCTCTCTGATTTCATCCAAACATTTGTTGATGTGAACAAAAAGACTTTCTCCAGTCTGACTGTCCTTGATAAAACCATAGCCCTTGGACTCATTGAAAAATGTAACCCTTCCTTTCCTAGCCTCATCCGGTGCATTGGACATTTCAGAATCCTTAGGGACAGTCACATTGATACTGTCAGGATCGACTTCCAATTTTTTTCTTTCTGGATCAGGTGGCGTGGAAGTGATGTTACCAAACTCATCCACATAAGCAATCATGTCTTCAAAATCTGTTGATTTTTCGGAACCTGACTTACGGGCTTCCTTTTTTTCTAACTTATCCTTCTTTTTCTTTTGTCTTTGTTTTTCCTTTTCTTTTTTATTAAAGGTCTCTCTCGATTTTGCCATATCTACAAAATACCGAGAAATTTTGTGAATTTCCTATTTTTCTTAAATAACTATTGCCAAATCTGTTTAATTCATTTTGAATCTAAAAAATAGAAAATAAGCAACTATCAGATTTTCAATGAATACCGAATAATTGAAAAGATATTTGTAGTTGAAAAGCATTTCCTAAAACATCATATTTCCCTCCCATTCATCCAATCAAGAGCTTTAAGATCATTAAATTTATTTTAGATTAGTGGATTAAAAGTTACCTATGAAGGAAATCACTCAAATCATCGCTTCTTATCAAAATTGTAAAGAATCAGGAAAACAGACCGCCTTAGCCACAGTAGTCAAAGTAGATGGATCAGCTTATAGAAGACCCAGTGCTAGGATGCTTGTGACTGAAGATGGAGAACTTACTGGTGCCATATCTGGGGGTTGTCTGGAAGGTGATGCGTTGAGAAAAGCACAATCAGTCATCTTCCAGCAAAGATCAATGATAGTAACTTATGATACTACCGATGAAGATGACCAGAAATTCGGGGTTGGCTTAGGTTGTAATGGAATCATTCAAGTACTGATAGAACCTGTAGACTACTCCAGCGCAACCAATCCTGTGGAACTTTTAAAAATCGCTATCCGTGACAGAAATTTAAAAATATTGATTACGGTATTTTCTTTGAAAAACGCAAGGGCTGAGCAGATAGGGACTCAACTTCTTTTTGATCAGGAATCATCGGTTGGAAATAAGAAAAACATACCGGATAAAATTCTAAATCACATTTTAGATAACAACAATTATATATTTGAAAATCAATCTAATAAGATATTGGATTTTGATGAACACTTCATTTTTTTTGAATGCATTAAAGCGCCTATTCACCTCTTGCTATTTGGTGCTGGCAATGATACCGTACCCCTTTCAAAGATAGCTGATATTCTTGGGTGGGAGCTTACATTAATTGATGGAAGAAGCAGTTATGCCTCTCAAAGCAGGTTTCCTACGGCCAAGAAAATCATTGTAACCACTGCTGATGAAGCAGTTTCGAAATTGACTTTTGATTCTCAAACCGTGGCATTATTGATGACCCACAATTTTGAATATGAAGTTATGGTTTTAAAGGGATTACTTGAAAAAACAATTCCTTACATAGGAATTCTAGGTCCCAAAAAGAAACGATTGAAACTGATGGAGAGGCTGGTAAATGAAGGTGTAGTACCCAATCAGCAACATATCTATGGCCCTATGGGATTGGATATTGGTGCTGAGGGATCTGAGGAAATCGCACTTTCAGTATTCGCTGAAATAAAAGCAGTATTGAGTCAAAAATCCTCTGGTTTTTTACGAGATAAGGATGGTCCAATACATGAAGAAGAAAGATGAAAATGGCACAAACAGGTATCATAATTCTTGCAGCTGGAAATTCCTCACGTCTGGGTCAAGCCAAACAATTGGTAGAATATCAAGGGGAAAATTTACTGCAACATAGCATTAACGTTTCTAGTTCTTTGGGCGAAATACCATCAGTGATAGTCTTAGGTGCCAATCATGAAAAAATTGTAGATAAAATAGAACTTAAAGGTTTCTCCATAGTCATTAACCCTGACTGGAAAAAAGGTATGTCCATATCCATGCAGGTAGGCTTGAAGTATCTTTTAGAAAAAAATAAAAACTTGACACAGGTATTATTATTGTTATGCGACCAACCTTTTGTAAATGAACAGCTCTTAACACGATTGATGGATGAAAAGGACAGTAGTAAAAAAGGAATAGCATGTTGTGCTTATGCCAATACAATTGGTGTTCCTGTTGTTTTTGATCAAAAGTATTTCGATGCTTTATTTCGTTTAACCTCTCAAGAAGGTGCTAAAAAAGTGATTTTGACCAATAAGGAAGATGTGGCTATCATTGATTTTCCTGAGGGAGCTGTAGATATTGATACCCAGGAAGATTTGATGAGGTTGAAAAATTATACTTTATGATCTCAAAGAACCCAGTATTTTTTTAACATAATCTATGGTAAAATCTATTTCTTTCTCAGTAGTAAAGCGTCCTAAAGAAAACCTAACGGAAGACCTTCCCAATTCACCTTTGATTCCCATTGCCTCCAAGACATGGGATGGCTTTGGTGATATGCTCGTACAGGCAGAACCTGAACTTACAGCAATTTCCTTATTAAGTCTTTGAAGTAGATCCTCCCCTCCCACTCCTTCAAATGCTAGGTTACTCACATGAGGTAATCTATTTTTTTGACTACCATTTAATTTTACTCCCTCTAACTTTAAAATTTCATTTTCAAGCTTGTCCCTCAGGACTTTTAATTGCTTTTCATTGTTTTTCATTTCTTTATGGGCTAATCGGGAAGCTTCTCCCATACCCACAATACCAGGAACATTCAAAGTACCACTCCTATAACCTTTCTCGTGTCCACCTCCTACAATTAAAGGAAGTGGTTTTGGTAGTACATGATTGTGTCTGATAAACAACGCTCCTATTCCTTTTGGACCGTAAAATTTATGGGCCGAGATAGCCATCATATGTACCCCCTCTAGTGATAGAGGTATTTTTCCAACTGCCTGAACTCCGTCTGTAAAAAGGATAATATTTCTTTCTTCTGCAATTTTGGCTATTGCATGCATAGGATGAATAACGCCGGTTTCATTATTCGCCCACATTAAGGCTATCATTTTCGTATTATCGGTAATGCTGTCTTTCAATTGCTCCAAGTCTATGTCACCATATTCATTTACCGGCAAGTAAGTCAC
>NZ_REBN01000260.1 GCF_007692705.1 Mongoliibacter sp. | reverse complement strand
TTATTTACCCAAACAATTATCAAACAGTAAAATTGCTGAGTGATGATCCTGAAAATGCCATTTTTGCCAAATCAGGAAATCCAGAATTGAGGGATGCGAAAAGTCATGTTGCAAAGTCTTTTTTAGAAATGCTTGAGGAAATGGAGAAATGGGATACTCAAAATGGTCCTTATACTTGGGCCGCATTTAAAAATACGAGGATCAACCACTTGGTACCTAATTTTGAGTCATTTAGTAGACAGGGAATCTACACAGGAGGAGGTTCAGGAATACTTAATGCAACTGGGCCAAGGCATGGTGCCAGCTGGCGATACGTTGCTGAAATGGGAGATCAAATAACCGCTTTTGGCATATACCCCGGCGGGCAGTCTGGAAATCCAGGAAGTAAATTTTATGATAATTTCATCAAAATATGGGCTAATGGCGAATACGTTAATTTTAACCTAAGGACCCAAACAGATGGTGAAAGCATTTTATTTTCCACAGCATTTAGCAATTAAAACATGGTGAAATCTTTATTATTTGCGATTTTGACTGTATTGGCAGTTTTATTTGTGGGCAAGTTTACTTCCTATTGGCTTTTGATGATCGTGGTAGCCTTGCTTGCCTTTTTATTTAATTTGAGGCCTTGGCCTGCGTTTTTTGTGGCTGGCTTGGCTTTCGGGTTGTCATGGTTTGCACTGACTATTTGGATCTCGGTCCAATCCGAATCTCAGCTTCCTGAGCAAATGGCCACATTAATGGGAGTCAAAAAGGACAACTTTCTTTGGTTGATTACCGGGACTCTTGGGTTTTTGATCGGAGGATTTTCTGCGATGACTGGTTCTTTTTTCAGAAAAATTTTTGAGAGAAAAGAAGAGGGTATTTATAGAAGTTGACTTCTGGATGACTGTGTGAAAATTCGGTTTTTGTAGATGATAAAAAATGTGGCAAAAGTTATACTAAAATGCAACGCCTACCTTCATAGTAAAAACAGTTGAAAAAATTTTGCTTTTGAATACTAGACGAGTACTTTTGTTGCTCATTTCCCAGCACAATTTTTATGTTAGAATCTTTAATCACATCAAAGACAAGGCTCAAGCTGTTGGTTAAGTTTTTTATTAATGAGAATAATCAAAGTCATCTTAGAGGCCTGGCAGAGGAATTCGGAGAATCTACCAATGCCATCAGAAAAGAATTGAATCACCTCACTGAGGCAGGGTTTTTGGTAAGACAGTCTGAGAAAAATAGGATAGAATACAAAGCGAACATCAATCACCCTCTTTATCAAAATCTTCATGAGCTTATAAGGAAGTACCTTGGGCTTGATAAGCTATTAGAGGCTATTTTGGAGCGCATGGGCGATGTTTCTCATGTAGTGCTGACAGGAGATTATGCAAAAGGGAATAATAGCGGAGTGATTTCAGTTGATATTTTGGGTAAAAACCTAGACGAAGGTTACCTGGAGAAACTTAGTGTCAGAATTGAAAAACTGATAAATAAAAAAGTGACATTTAAGATCAGTCAAGGGGAAATCGATCCTCAAGGCTTGGTCTTATATGAAAAATAAGGGATTAAGATATCCCTGTAGTCAATTACTAAAGTAATAGTGTTAAGCGCAAGAATGTGACTGAAAGGGCGAAGCTGTGCCAGATCATCTTTATTGGTCAAAAATCTCATATCTTTAAAAAAACTACGTTAATTCGTGAAAACATCGAAAATATCTATGCAAGGGTTTTTTCCTAAGAAAGAATTTCTTTTTCTGATTTTATCTTTTGTATTGCTCGTGCAGTTGGGCTATTCCCAATCCATGAATGACATTCAAAACGTAAAAGTTGACAACTTGTCCGATGCTCAGGTGGAGCAGTTGATCAAGCGTGCAGAATCTGCGGGGATGAATGAATCACAACTCGAAGCATATGCAAGAGAAAAGGGGATGCCAGCCAATGAAGTAGCTAAACTCCGTGAAAGGATCCAACAGTTGAGGTCAGGGGGACGGCAAGGGCAACAACAGGCGAGGCCAGGACAGCAGCAAGGTCAGATAAGACAGGTAGCGGGCTTCAATATGGATCCTGCCCTGTTTGATTCCATCAGGAGAGCAGATCCGTATTATGACCTTACTCCGGAACAGAAAAAAATATTTGGCTACAAACTTTTCCATAATAGAAACTTGACATTTAGTCCAAGTTTGAATATACCTACGCCAGGCAGTTATGTTATTGGATCAGGAGATCAACTCATTATTGATGTATATGGAGCTTCTCAACAATCTTATGAATTGACTGTGAATCCGGAAGGAAGGATAATGATCCCCAATCTAGGACCGATTTCAGTTGGAGGGTCTTCAGTGGATGCAGCAAGACAAAGGATTAAGCAGCAGCTTGGAGGGATTTATTCCGGTCTTTTGGGATCAAATCCCAATACATTCTTGGAGATAAGATTAGGTAATATAAGATCTATTTCAGTTTCAATAGTAGGGGAATTGGTCAAACCAGGAACCTACACCCTGCCTTCATTTGCTTCGGTATTCAATGCTTTGTTTGCCGCAGGTGGTCCAAATGAGAACGGTACTTTTAGAAATATTCAGGTGTATAGAGACAGCAAATTATTGGGGGAATTGGATGTATATGATTTCCTTACCAAGGGAGAACATGGTAAAAATGTAACCCTAAGAGACAATGATGTGATCATAGTACAACCTTATAAAAACAGGGTCGAATTAAAAGGACCCGTAAGGAGAGAGGGTTACTTTGAAATGAAGCCTGACGAGAGTGTAGCTGATTTAATCAATTTTGCAGGAGGATTTTCATCTTTGGCTTACAGGGAACGTCTGACTATAAGAAGGGCTACGGGTGAGCAAATGAAGGTAAATGACTTAAATGCAGAGGAGTTTAACAGTTTTACCCTTCAGGATGGAGACGAAATAACAGTGGGGGAAAGGCTAAATAGGTTCGAAAATAGGGTGCAGATTTCCGGAGCGGTCTTTAGACCAGGGGAGTTTAGTATTCCAGTCGATGGAATGGGAGTAAAAGCATTGGTGGAAAAGGCAGAAGGTCTAAGAGGTGATGCTTTTGGAGGAAGGGCCATTTTATACAGAACTAAAGAAGACCTTACCTTGGAATCTCGTTCTGTAGATATAACAGGAATAATGAATGGGACAACCCCTGATATTGAATTGAGGAGAGAGGATGTTTTAAGCATCCCGAGTAGATATGATCTGAAGGAAGAATATTATGTAAGGATAACGGGAGAAGTAAATATTCCAGGTTCTTATGCCTTTGCTGAAAACCTATCAGTTGCAGATTTGATCCTAAAAGCTGGAGGGTTCAAGGATGCGGCTTCTAATTCCTACATTGAAATTGCGAGAAGGGTAAGAAATGATGTTTCAGGTAAAGTGGCTGAAATCATCAATTTGGAGGTAGATGCAAACCTTAATCTTAAAGAAGATGATGCAAAGGTTATTTTGCAGCCCTTTGATCACATTTTTATCAGGAGAAGTCCCGGATTTCAGCGGGAGCGTATAGTGGAAGTAGATGGAGAAGTGTTTTACCCTGGGGAGTTTGCCCTCAGCGATGCCAATGAACGTATATCCGATCTGATCAGAAGAGCAGGTGGGCTTAATCAGTTTGCTTATCCAAAAGGAGCTACGTTGATTAGGAGGACGGAGTATTATGAGGCAAAGACAGAAAGTGAATTAAAAGAGGAAAACCTAAGGTCGGTAGTTACCAAGCTTCAAAGAGAGGGTTTAAGTTTAAGTGAAGCAGAAGAAATTGCCTTGGAAAGAATAGAGAAAAGATTATTAGACAAAGAAGAAGCTAAAGTAAGGATGGAAGAAAAAGAAAAGCAGACTTTGGCTTCAAGATTCAGAGCAGAGAGGCTTCAGGACGTTTCTGTAGGAGACACCGCTTTAGTCCAATATGAATTTAAGGAGCAGGAGCTAATTGGGATTAATTTAGAAGCTATTCTAGCAAGTCCTGGTTCAGCACAAGACTTGATCTTAGAAGAAGGGGATATAATCAGTATTCCCAAGGAGTTGCAAACAGTAAGGATGCGTGGAGAAGTACTGTTTCCAACAACTGCAAGGTTTCAGGATTTCAGGGGATTTAGGTCTTATATTTCCAGAGCTGGTGGCTTTACTGAAGATGCCAGACGCGGCAAGTCTTATGTGGTTTATGCCAATGGAGACGTACAGCGAACCAGAAAATTTTTATTTCTCAAGTTTTACCCGCACATAGAACCTGGAGCTGAGATTATTGTTCCTAAAAGACCAGAAAGACAACCAATGACAGCACAGGCTTGGATCGGATTGGCAACAAGCATGGCTACTTTGGCACTTCTGATTAACAACCTGACAAATTAAGAAGTTTTTAACTACTAGTTTTTAGATTAATTGAAAGAAAGTAAAGAAGGGTATTTTAAGTACTTCAGGTATTTTTACTCAAAATTAGGTTATAAAGTGTTTGTAGCCTTGTTTTTGAGTTTATGTGTTGGACTTTTAGATGGCTTTGGGCTAGCAATGTTTTTGCCATTATTGCAAATGGTTGGAGATACCGATGCAGTAAGCAGTGGCGAAGAATTGGGTGGACTTCAGTTTTTAATTTCCGGGTTGGAAAGTTTTGGTATTCAATTGAATCTACAGACAGTTCTGTTTGTGATCATGTTTTTCTTTATTTTCAAAGGGATCACCAAGTTTTGCCAAGGGTATTACAATGTAATTACACAACAGTATTTTATCAGAAAACTCAGGCTCACCTACGCTAAAATGTTGGGTAATTACTCTTATAAATCCTTTGTAAATGTGGATTCGGGAATGGTGCAAAACACTATGGGTGGTGAAATGGGGCGGGTTTCGACGGCTTTTAAAAATTATTTCAGCACAATACAGTCAGGTGTCCTGGTCGCAGTGTATTTGGGCTTAGCCATCATCACCAATTTTCAATTCGCAATACTGGTAGCCATAGGGGGGACTTTATCCAATTTGGTCTACAATAGAATTTACAAAAAGACCAAGCTCACCTCAAAAAAAATAACAAAGGGAGGACATGTTTATCAAGGGCTTTTGATCCAAAATGTAGCATTTTACAAATACCTGAGGGCAACCGGGTTGATGTCATTGTTTTATGATAAAATGAAGGTTGCCATTGAATATATAGAGCAAAGCAATAAGAAAATAGGTTTTTATAATTCCCTTGTCGTAGCTGCTAGAGAGCCTTTGGTAATCACGGTTGTAGTAATTGTTATACTGATTCAGGTCAACCTCTTTTCAGAAAATATCAGTGCAATTGTGCTCAGTTTGTTGTTTTTCTACAGATCCCTGAACTCTTTGGTGGAACTGCAAAATCATTGGAACAATTTTTTAAATGTCACAGGTTCTCTTGACAATGTTATTGAGTTTGGACATCAATTGGCAAGTTCCCAGGATGAAAAAGGGGATCAGAATTACCCTGGTTTGAAAAACAATATCAGATTGGAAGAAGTCTCATTTGGGTATTTTGATGACAAGGTTCTTCAAAAACTCAATCTGGAAATCCCTGCAAAGAGTACGGTCGCATTTGTAGGAGAGAGTGGCAGTGGAAAAACTACCTTGGTGAATTTAATAGCAGGCCTCTTCAACACGGATACTGGAAAGATATTTATAGATGGTAATGATCTTAGGGAAATTGATAAGTTAAGTTTTCAGAAAAAAATAGGCTATATCACACAGGAGCCTGTTATTTTCTCTGACACAATTTTCAATAATATCACAGCCTGGTCTGAAAAATCTACTGATAACCAAGAAAAGTTCTGGCAGGCGCTCCGCAAGGCAGCCATTGATGATTTTGTAAGGGAATTACCCGAAAAAGAAGATTCAAAATTAGGGAATAATGGTATTCAGGTTAGCGGAGGTCAAAAACAAAGGCTAGCTATAGCCAGAGAGTTGTATAAGGAAACTGATATTCTCGTAATGGATGAAGCGACATCGGCACTTGATACAGAAACTGAAAAGATCATCCAAGAGAACATAGAGCAATTAAGAGGGCAGTTGACCATCCTGATCATTGCACACAGGCTATCCACTATTAAGACAGCAGATAAAATTATTTTGCTCAAAAGCGGGAAGATTGAGGCTGCCGGCTCCTATTCAGAATTGATACAAAAGTCGGAGAAGTTTCGTAAAATGGTTCAGCTACAAGAAATTTAAATATGATTCCAGTAACAAAGCCTTTTTCACCTCCAATAGAGGAATATAAGAAGTACATAGATGAAATATGGGAACGTAATTGGTATACCAATAATGGGCCTTTGGTAAATCAGCTTGAAAAGGATCTTAAGCAATACTTAGGAGTAAGTGAAGTGGCTTTTGTTTCGAATGGAACGATTGCAATTCAAATAGCATTGAAGGCCTTGGGTATTCATAAGAAGGTAATTACAACTCCATTTAGCTATGTTGCTACCACAAGTAGTTTAGTCTGGGAAGGTTGTGAGCCAGTATTTGCAGATATTGATTCGAATACTTTGAATATTGATCCTTTAAAAATTGAAGAATTAATTGATGAAGATACCCAAGCGATTTTGGCTACCCATTGTTTTGGGAATGCATGCGAAATCGATCAGATTGAAAAAATTGCGCATAAACATGGTTTAAAAGTGATTTATGACGCTGCACATTGTTTCGGAACAAAGTACAAAGGTGAATCGATTTTCAATTTTGGGGATATTAGTACGACAAGTTTCCATGCAACTAAGTTATTCCACACCATCGAGGGTGGAGCTATTTTCAGTGGAAATAAGGAATTGAGGAAAAAGGTTAGCTTTCTGAGAAACTTTGGTCATGACGGCCCTGAAAAATTCAATGGAGTAGGTATCAATGGGAAAAATTCGGAGTTTCATGCAGCAATGGGTCTTTGTAATTTGAA
>NZ_REBN01000258.1 GCF_007692705.1 Mongoliibacter sp. | reverse complement strand
ATGATAGGGTAACTTTAAAACAGTTTAAAATACATACCACATAAACATTAAAATCATGAAAGCTATCTGGAACAATCAAATTATCGCAGAATCTGAAAAAACAATACAAGTTGAAGGGAATCATTATTTCCCCGAAGAAACGATCAAAAAAGAGTTTTTCAAAGCTTCTGATACCCATACCACCTGCCCATGGAAGGGAGTAGCTTCTTATTACAATATTGAAGTGGATGGAAAAGTGAATAAAGATGCCGCTTGGTATTATCCAAATACGAAAGATGCTGCGCGGGAAATCAAAAACCATGTAGCTTTTTGGAAAGGAGTTGAGGTGAAGCCATGAGTTATCGCTGATAGTACCTCAGTAGGGAATTATTGGGGAATATCTCCTTTTATAGCTATTGACTGTTGTATAGGTGTTGAATTCTAAATTATTTATTTTTCTCGTAGAAAAGTAGGTGACAATCATTTGTCCTAATTTTCAAGTAGTTTTAGATATATTCTCTAGGCCTGAGCACTTCTAATCTTATGATGTTTAAACCCATGAAATATCCGCAGAAAGTTACTTTGTGGATGGTTGCTATTTTCTGCTTAGTATTTCTGGGGATGGCCTTCTTTTTCCCCTTGGGTTTTAAGTTGAGACTTGAGATTTGGACGGATGTTTTATTAAAAGGATTCGGATTCTATTACCTCCTTTTTGGTCTTTTTGCGGTTTTGATTTTGCTGGTCTTCGTTTTTTCAAAATGGGGTAAAATCCAACTTGGATCAGACAAAGTTGAATATGGCTGGTTTTCTTGGGTAGCCATGCTGTATAGCACCGGAATGGGAGCGGGACTACTCCTAAGGGCAGTACAGGAACCTGTTTATTATTTTCAAAATCCACCTAGAGAATCCGATTTGTCCCAGACAGGTTTTGCCTTAGAATACTCTTTTTTCCACTGGGGCCTTACTCCTTGGGCATTTTATGGGTTATTTGGTTTACTGATGGCCTATATTATGTATATCAAAAAAGAAAAAGCGCTAAGTTCCTCCATACTGCCATCAGCTTATCAAAATAGTCCCACTGGAGTTTTGATGAATGTTTTGACTATCATCTGTACGCTTTTGGGAGTTGTTGCTGCCTTGGGTTTGGGAGGAAGGCAATTCTTACAGGCTATTGGTTACGTCAATGGTTTTGATACTGAACCGCTTCAAGCAATTTATGTGGTTATTCTGATTTCATTTCTCGCTACAGGCTCTGCATTACTTGGTTTGAGTAAGGGCATTAGAAATCTCTCCAACTTCAACATAGGTTTGGCTACTTTGCTTCTTCTATTGGTTGTATCATTTGGAATTCAGCGTTCAGTCAATTTTGAGTTTTTCGGTATTTTGGGCACATATCTGTATGAGTTTATTCCAATGTCACTCAACCTGGGGAAGTTTGAAGTAAGTCAGGATTTTCTGAAGGGCTGGACATATTTCTATTGGGCTTTTTGGTTGGCTTGGGCACCCTTCACAGGGATATTTATCGCCAGAGTTTCCAAAGGAAGAAGTATCAGAGAGTTTGTTCTGGCCGTATTGATTATCCCTGCTTTGGGTACCTTCTTATGGTTCACTGCTTTTGGACAAAATGCTTTTCAATTATTGAATACTAGGCAAGCAAATTGGCAGGATTTTGAATCCATCTATACCGGGATTTTCATGTTTTTGGATTATTTCCCCCTTGCTGCATTGACCAAAATCATGACATTGGTGTTGGTTTTTACTTTTCTCATTACTTCAGTGGATTCTGCCATTTTTGTATTGAGCATGTTCAGTGATGGCGGGAATCCAGAGCCAGCGAAAAGGTTCCGCTGGGCTTGGGGGATAATGATAGGGCTTTTTACTATTGGCCTGATGCTGATTGGAAAAGAAGATTTGCTAGAGTCTGTTTCCCAACTATTGATTGTGTTTGCCTTACCTTTTAGCTTGATGTTTTTGGGGATGGTTGTATATTTTATTAGATTATTGTTTTGGAAAAAAACCACGATATGAATAGACTACTTGAACTCAAAGAAAAGTTTGAGCATACCCGAAAACATTCTGAGAAAATATGTGCACCCTTGGAAATAGAAGATTATGTGCCCCAACCCATAGTGGATGTATCTCCACCTAAATGGCATTTGGGCCATACAACCTGGTTTTTTGAGGCTTTTGTATTGGAGCCGCATGCCAAGGGGTATACACTCTTTCATGAAGATTTCTCTTTCTTGTTCAATAGTTATTACAACAATGCCGGTGAAAGGGTACTTAGGCCAAACCGTGGCCTGATGAGCCGCCCGCCTGTTAGAGAGGTCATGGATTACAGGAAATTTGTAACTGAGGGGATGTTGTCCTTTTTAGAAAATTCTCCCTCCGAAGAAATCTTGGATATCATAGAAATCGGCATCAACCACGAGCAGCAGCATCAGGAGTTGCTGGTCTATGATATCAAATATATTCTAGGCAACCAACCTACTTTCCCGGTTTACGGGACGGATTTTTCTACCCAAAGTGAAAAGAAGGGTGGATTCCAGACTTTTGAGGAAGGAATTTATAGTATTGGCGCTGATGGGAAGGATTTCTGCTTTGACAATGAATTGGGGCAGCACAAGGTCTATTTACAAGGTTTTGAAATTACTGAAAACCTGGTGACTAATGGAGAATATATGGAATTCATGAAAGCTGGAGGTTACAAAGATTTTAACCATTGGCTGTCAGAAGGATGGGATTTCATCCAAAAGGAAGGTGTCAAAGCTCCTCTGTATTGGTATGAGAAAGCGGGGGAATGGCACCATTACACTCTTCAGGGTTTTGAAAAAGTCAATCCTGATTTACCTGTTCAACATGTGAGTTTTTACGAGGCATACGCCTATGCATCTTGGAAGGGTATGCGGCTGCCTACCGAGTTTGAGTGGGAAGTGGCTGCAGAACAACTGAATTGGGGACAACTTTGGGAATGGACCTATAGTGCTTACCTGCCTTATCCAGGATTTCAGAAAGCGCCAGGGGCTTTAGGCGAATACAACGGTAAATTCATGTCCAATCAAAATGTGCTTCGCGGAGCATCTGTGGCTACTCCAAAAGGCCATAGCCGTAAGACCTACCGCAATTTCTTTCATGCCTCCAGTAGGTGGCTTTTTTCAAGTTTTAGATTAGTAAAATAAGATGAGTAGTTTTCTAGAAGATGTTATTACAGGCCTTAAAGCGCCCCAAAAATCTCTATCGTCCAAATATTTTTATGATGAAAAGGGTTCCAGGATTTTTCAGGAAATCATGAACTTGGAGGAATATTACCTTCCAAAATGTGAACTGGAAATTCTTGAAAACAGCTCTGGGAATATTCTGGATGAAATACCTTTTAAGGAGTTGGATATTATCGAATTGGGAGCTGGAGATGGCTCCAAAACGGTCATCTTCTTGGAAGAGGCTGTGAAATCAGGAAAGCATATCAATTATATCCCTTTGGATATTTCGGGAGAGATTTTAGAAGTAAATAGGGATTTGGTAAAAGCTAGAATTCCTGGTTTGGATGTGCAGGTGCTTGCGGGCGACTACCTGAAGACCATTTTTCAACTCAAGGAGAGAAAGCAAGCTAGGTTGCTGTTATTTATGGGAAGTAATATAGGCAACTTTCCAGGCGAGTCAGCGATTGAATTTATCCGGTTTATCAATGATTTCTTGAGTCCGGGAGATTTTTTCTTGATGGGTGTGGACTTGAAGAAGAACCCGCATGTGATTCGGGCTGCTTACAATGATAGTAAGGGCGTCACAAAAAAGTTTAATATTAATTTATTGGAAAGGATAAACAGAGAGTTGGAAGGGGATTTCGATCTGGATTCCTTTGAGCATTATGGAGTTTATAATCCTTTGACCGGTTCTGCCCTAAGTTTTTTGGTGAGTCTAAAGACACAGAAAGTTAAAATTGGAGAAAATGAAATCACCTTTGATCAATACGAGACTATTCATACCGAAATCTCCCAAAAATATAGCCTGAAAGATTTGGATAAAATTGCTTCAAAAACCGGTTTTGAATGGGACAAGCATTTTACCGATGAGAAGGGGTATTATAGTTTGAGTTTATTTAGGAAGTAGGATTTTTGTCAAATTCGGTAATTTAAGACTGTAAATTTTTAAAATTTAAGTAAAAAATACTACCTAAGTAGTATTTTTTAGATATGTTCAATCCGCTACTTTTATTCGGTAAGTAAGTTTTTAGGGTAACAAATACCTATGTAAGCTTATCTGAAGGCAAAAATATATTTTGAACATCAACCTTTTTATCATGTCAGTTTTCAAGCAAATTCAGATTCAAAAGACATTGCCATTTTGTGTAATGTTAGTGCTATTTATAGTTTTTTCCTGTCAGGAGCTCAATTTAGAAGAGCCAAAACCGGAAGATTTGTCCAAATTGGATCAATCAATGTCCAATGTGGTACCTGGCAGATATATTGTTACTTTACACAGCGATGAGATCAATTTCAGGAAATCTGATAAGTATGAAGATGTGCAATTAGAAATGCGGAAGATTTCCCATGACATCTTAATCAAGTATAGTATTGATTCTGATAAAATTAAGGCAGTATATGGGAATGCTTTCGAAGGATTCTCGGTTCAACTGGAACCTTTTGAATTTCAATTGATAAAACAGGATCCAGTAGTTGAATTTGTTATTCCTGACCAGTATGTTGTAGGACATTCCATTTTAAAAAAAGGAGGTAATTCGGGAAAAGGAGGGGGAGGCAATCCTGAGCCAGAACCTGATCCTGAGCCAGAACTTGGAATTCAGCCTCAATGGTACCTAGACCGGTTGGATCAAAGATTATTGCCCTTGGATGGAAAATTTTCAACTCCCACAACTGGAAATGGAGTTACAGCTTATATGATAGGTGCTCCAATATTAGAAAATCTAAACGAATTTAACGGAAGAGCTATTAATATTGATTTGACAGGCGATGTGCCAAACGAACCTCTTTTATTGGATTGGGGGGTATTAAATGCCGCTGCTTTAGGAGGTGAAAATTATGGCGTTGCGAAGGGGGTAAAAATTGTGAGTTTAGACGTTTGGGACGGTGAAAGTACGGTGAGCAGCTATTTACGAGCAATGGATTGGATTTTAGCCAATGGTCAAAAACCTGGCCTTGTATTTTTACCATTAATGGGTCAAACTGACATTGAATTAGTAGAATTCACAATCAATCAGCTGTTTCATGAAGGATTCCCAATTTTCACTCATACCTTTTTTGGAGGTAATACTTGTAACCAAGTTCCAACTAAATTTGACAATGTTTTTTCAGTAGGAAGTACAAATTTTGTGGATGGTTTAGCCTGGGATAGCTACGGCTCTTGTATTAACTTGTTTGCTCCTGGTGTATCTGTATTGAGGGGTGGTTTTCCAGAATATCAAACCAATGAATTATTTGATTTATCTTACGAAAACGCTGCATGTTTGGCAGCAGGTGTTGCTGCTCTATATTTGGAAACTAATCCAACAGCTTCCGCACAACAAGTTTATGATTTTTTATTTGAAACTTCCACCAAGAATGTAGTAAGATTTTCTAAGTCGATCAATAATCATTTATTATATTCTGGATTAACCCCTTTGGGAGCTGGTGAAATTGATCCCAATAGACCTAATTATGCATTTGATTTGGAAGCAAAATCACAGAGGAGGAACGGTAACAATTACACCATATTTTTTGAGTGGAGCCAAATAGAAAGTGAAACCAATCGGTTGAATGTTTTTGAGGATGGAGAAGGCATCGGCAGTGTAGTTGCTGACCAAGGTTTATGGATATCTGATGTAACGGGTAGGAATCTTCCACCAAGAACATATAAATTTTGCGTGCCTAGAACCAATTTATGTTCCAATGAAGTGACTGTGACATTTTAAGCACGTTTAGTTGATTAACACCCTGTTCTGGAAAGGGCAGGGTGTTTTTTAGAAGCTTTTGAAAAAGAGATTCAATTCGGGAATAAAGTTTTAGGGTAACAAATATCTATGTGAACTTATCTAAAAGCAAAAATATATTTTGAACATCAACCTTTTTGTTATGTCAGTTTTCAAGCGATTTCAGATTAAAAGTGTATTGCCCGGCTGTGTTATGATAGCCTTATTCATGTTTTTTTCCTGTCAGGATCTTAATTTAGAAGATCCTCAAGCAGAGGATCCAATTTCATTGGAAGGAAATGAGACCAATTTTGTACCAGGAAGGTATATTGTTACGCTACATGACAATGCCATTAACTCAAGGAGAAGTGATAGGTATGAGGATGTCCAGGCAGGTGTACGGAATCTAAGTCAAGAAATGCTGACTAGGAATAACATTCCAAGGGAAAAGTTGAAGGCTGTTTATGGGCATGCCATTACAGGTTTTACTTTGGAGTTGACCTCTGACGAACTTAAGGCATTAAGAAGAGATTCAAGAGTAAAGAGTATAGAGCAGGATATTTTTATTCCAGACTCTTATAATTTAAGAAAAACTCCTCCAGGACAGGAAAAACCAAAAGAAGGTGATGGAGAGGAAGATGATTCTAATCCACAAGATCCTGAACCAGGTACTGGAGGTACTATTCAGCATGATGCTCCCAAATACTTAGACAGAATAGATCAGCGGCAATTACCTTTGAATGATACCTATAGCTATACGGCAACTGGCAAAGGGGTAAACGCTTATTTTCCTCCAGGTTTGATTTGGGAGGATTACCCTGAAGAGTTTGAAAACAGAGTTTTCAATATTGATTCTATCGGAATTCAGGACCATAGAATCAGTCCGTCAACGAATATGGCTCTTGTAGCAGGAGGAAGGACGTTTGGGTCAGCAAAAGATTTAAACTTATTAGGTGTAAGGACTTACCACTCAGATACTGAATTTGATGAAGCTGTCTATATTTCTTCTTT
>NZ_REBN01000255.1 GCF_007692705.1 Mongoliibacter sp. | reverse complement strand
AAGATCTCAAAAGTAGAATATCCAAAATATATAAAGTTATATAATTATAACATTTTATTGTAATTATCACATATTTAATAAAATGGTATTAATGTAAGTGGAATTTGAAGTCAAATCCATTACTGCCCTGGGGTAAAAGTGTTTTATTCAATACAAATAAAATTCAATCTCAATTTTCACATTCTGGAATAAGGCAACTTATACATTCAACCCTGTCTGACATCAGGCAGGCCTGCGGGAATATTCCTCGAATGAAGGATAAGGTGAGATAGAAATACCTGAATAAAAAAACTTTATAATCCTCAACCCAGAAGAAGTTTGAACAAGAATAAAACAATCCTCAGAAGTTTAAAATAGTGAAATAAACAAGTATTTCTGTCTTTCAACCCTGATAAGGGTTGACTCCCGCCAGGGTATTTACCCCAGGTGAAACCTGGGGAAGCAGCAAAAAAGTACAGGAAAACCCCAACCCTGAAGGGGTTGAACTCAAGTAAAAAAAAACAAGTCCGAGCTACTGTATAAACTCAGACCTGTTTTTGGAAAAAGATGCATTTCTACTTCAATTCAAGTTGCTCTGTTTTCCCATATTTAGCACCTCTAATACTTTCAAATTTTTTAATGAGTCTTTCTAACAGTTCAGGTTCCTCATCAGCTAAGTTGTTTTGTTGAGCCGGATCAATTTTTATATCATATAGCTGAAAATTATCCGAATTCCCCAATTCAATATTGACCAATGTATTTACTGCCGGACCATCATAAGGGGGGATCATGATGTAGTCTCCACTCCGAAGAGCGGTGCGGGAAGTGGCTTCCAAAATCAGGTCTTCCCTACCCTCATTTGTGCTGCCAAAAAGCACATCCAGCATATCCATGCTGTCATCAGTCCGTACATCAGAACCAACCAGTTTACTTAGGGAACTGAGCAAATCCAGTTGAGAAACCAATGCATCTGAAACACCAGGCTGTATCTGACCTTTCCAATATACCATAAATGGAACCCGGGTTCCAGCCTCAAAAAGACTGTATTTCCCACCTCTAAATGGTCCCCAAGGGGTATGATCTCCCAGCTTTTCTACCGCATCATCATAATATCCATCATTCAGCACCGGACCATTATCTGAGGAGAAAATTATAAGCGTATTTTCCAGTAGCCCCTCTTCCTCCAATGTTTTCATCAATTCTCCTATACACCAATCGGCTTCTAAAATCACATCCCCTCTGGGGCCCATCCCTGATTTCCCTTCGAATCTTGGATGTGGGGTTCTAGGTACATGAGGCTGTTGCATGGCGTAATAAAGAAAAAATGGATTTTCTTCACCCTTCTTCTCACGGATATAATCCTGGGCTTTTAACAGGAATTCATCTGCCATATCCTCATCGACCCACTTGGCATTATCTCCGCCCTTCATAAAGCCTATTCTTGGAATTCCATTGACAATACTGTTGTTGTGACCATGGTGCCACTTCATTTTCAATAATTCAGGGTTATCCTTTCCCGTTGGTTCACCTTCAAAATTCTTGTCATAATCCACTAAAATAGGATCATCCTTATCCAGGCCAACGACATGGCCATCCTTGATATACACTGTGGGCACCCTATCCTGAGTTGCCGCCATGATATAGGCATAGTCAAAACCTACTTCATTTGGTCCGGGAGACACATGCTCATTCCAATCCACATCGCCATCTCCCAAGCCCAAATGCCATTTTCCTACAATTGCTGTATGGTAGTCTTTGGTTTTCAACATTTTTGGAACCGTCATTTCTTCTGTACCAATCAGCAATGGAGCTGTACCGGGAAGAATTTTGGCATTCTCATTTCTCCAAGGGTAAGTACCCGTAAGTAAGGCATATCGACTTGGAGTGCAGGTGGCTGAAGTTGCGTAGGCACTGGTGAATTTCATACCCTCCTTGGCAAACCTGTCCATATTGGGTGTACTGATTTCGGTGGCACCATAAGCACTCAGGTCACCAAAGCCAAGATCATCCATGTAAATCACAATAATATTGGGAAGTTCAGTTTCCGTTTCTTGATTACCTTGTTGGCTTTGACAATTGTATAAAAACATTGTCGCAGAGAACAAAAGTAAAATGAAGGTTTTTGATTTTTTCATCTTTAAAAGCTGGTTTTTAATAATCATCACAGTGCTTACCGCAATTCAATTTCCTTTTCTATTTCAGACAGTATCGGTTTTCTGGACATAATTACATAAAGATTCAATTATTAATTTACTGAAAATCTAATTCAAATGACTCTTATTTTAAAGAATGCTCCCAAAACAAGTGAGTTTTCGGCGGTTTGGTTTGAGGGGGAAAATCAGTCAACCTGTAGGTGAATGGGTTCAAACTGTCACTGAATCGATACAAAGGAATTGATTTCAAACAAAATTCCACCTATTATTGAATCAAAGAGCAATTGACTAATCCCATGACCCATACCAAAAATTCCAAAAGGCTGAGAAGGTTTATCCTAACTTTTATTGTTATTCTCAGCCAAAATTTAGCATTCGGACAAGAAAAACCCAATGTGCTTTTTATTCTTGTTGATGACTTGGGTTGGATGGATATCGGGGCCTATGGCAGCGAATTTTATGAAACGCCCAACATTGACCGATTGGCTGAGAGTGGAGTAAAATTCACCAATGCCTATACCGCCTCCCCTGTCTGCTCTCCTACCCGGGCCAGTATCATGACTGGGAAATACCCCTCAAAGACATACCATACGGACTGGTTTGGTGCCCCACAGCCCTGGAATTATCAAAATCACTGGACCAAAAACAAACCCTTGATCCCAGCTGAATACAATCCGAATCTCGAATTGGAAGAATACACCCTGGCAGAAGCCTTCAAAGATGCTGGATACCATACCTTCTTTGCCGGTAAATGGCATTTGGGTGAAACAGCCGAATTTTGGCCAGAGGCACAGGGCTTCGATATCAATATCGGTGGCAACAGTAAAGGAGCTCCAAGTACAGGCAACAAATATTTCTCTCCATATGACAATCCTAAAATGGAAAACGGTCCTGAAGGGGAATATTTACCCCTAAGACTGGCCCAAGAAACCGTATCTTTTATCGAAAATCATCAAGAGAAACCTTTCTTAGCCTATCTGTCATTTTATTCTGTACATACTCCCTTGATGACCACGGAAGAGCTCGAACTGAAGTATCTCCGGAAGCGGGCCAAAATGAATCTTAGGGATGAGTTTGAACCTGAATATGCCAATCAGAACAGGACTACCCAGGCACACGCTGTATATGGTGGAATGGTAGAAGCCATGGATACCGCTATTGGAATCGTCTTGGAAAGTTTGGAAGAACATAAGCTCTTGGAAAATACCATTATCGTTTTCTTCTCCGACAATGGCGGGCTCTCCACAGCCGAAGGAAGTCCCACTTCCAACCTTCCCCTCAGAGCGGGTAAAGGCTGGCTGTATGAGGGTGGCATCAGGGTTCCCTTGCTGATCTCCTGGAAAAATCAAATTCCAGCAGGCAAAACCAACTCCAGCCCCGTCATCAGCAATGATTTTTATCCTACTCTTGTTGATCTTGCAGGGTTTTCCAATTCCTTTCCGGGAAATGGAGAGATGGATGGAATGAGCCTGAAGCCTTTTTTGATGGATCCAGAAGCAGAACTAGAAAGAGAGGCACTTTACTGGCATTATCCGCATTACGGCAATCAGGGAGGGAATCCAGGTTCCGTGATACAGGAAGATGGCTGGAAGCTGATCTACTTTTATGAAGACGACAGGATTGAACTTTATCACCTAGAGAAAGATCTTGGAGAAAGAAATGACCTTGCAAAAAGCGAAAGGGAGAAAGCAGAATACCTTGAAAAAAAGCTGAAGACATGGCTCAAAAACACTGAGGCTAGATTTCCTGAAAAGAAAGATTTAAGCCTAAGGAGTTTTAATCTCCCTATCCTAATCTCAGTTCAATAATTATTGATACCGGCAAGCATTTTTATTTTTCCTTCAGGACCATTTCAAAAATTTGGAATGACCTTGGTAAATTGAACTCTTGGTTGATGATTTTTTGATATCGGCATATCCGGATTCCATTAGCAAATAAAAAATAGGCAAGGTTCAAATCTTCTCCATTAAGCTAGGCATGCAAATGTGGACTGATTATTGGATTTAAATTTCCTATAAAATCAATATACCATGCAAACGACAAACTATAATGCATCAGGAACATCTCCATTTTTTCATTTTGGAAAAAAGAAAGAAAGTGGCGTAGATAAGGGTTCAAATCGGGATACTCCAGGTGATGAAGGTGGAGCAAAACCTCCAAGCAAAAAGGATTACGAGGATATACAACGTAAAAGAAAAAATAAAAAAGATAGAAACTCTGGTCAGGAAGTAGACAACGAAGAGAAAGACAAGAACAGGAAGTAGTTAAACATTGATTCTGTAAAAAATGAAGGTCTCTAATACTTTTTGAATGGTTTTACGAAACTGAATTGACATTTAATTTATTTCGTCTGCATTTTAGAAACATTCCGTTTTATGGCTTGTTCTTGAGCTTCCAACATACGTTTAAAATATGCATCAAGTCAAGCAAGTTTTATGTCCAGTCTGCAGCAATAGCAAAAGCTCATATTTCATTTCAACGAAAGCTTTGATGCATGAACCTAACAAAGAATCCTATATTTTCAATAAGTGCTTAGCATGTGAGTCTGTCTTTCTTGCCAATAGCGTTAGGGAAGAAAATTTAAATAAATATTATACAGACAATTACCTTCCGTATAAAGGCCCAGCAGCTTGGGGAAAATACAGGCCTTTCATTGAAAGCAGTCAAAGAAAACTGGATCGTAAGAGGCTTGCTGTTGTGTCAAGTGTAAGAAATAGCAAAAATAACTTCAATTTACTGGATGTTGGCTGTGGAAACCCAAGCTTTTTGAAGCTTGCAGAATATGAATTAAATGCAAAATGTACAGGCATAGACTTTTCTGATAGTGGCTGGAAAAACAGGGCATACGATCAATTGGAACTTTTGAAAACTGCGATTGCTGATTTTGAGCCTAATCATTTTTTTGATGTGGTTACGCTTTGGCATTATTTTGAGCATGATTATCATGTTCAAGAGACTGTTGAAAAACTTTATGAATGCCTCAGGCCAGGTGGTAAGTTGATAATAGAAGTGCCGGATTATAGAAGTATTAGTGCTAGAGTACAAAAACAATTTTGGCAAGGTTGGCATAGTCCTAGGCACATGACTCTTTTTTCAAAAAAAGGTTTTTATGCCTTGTTTGCTGAGGATAAATGGACAATAACCAAATACTACCGACATGGAACCCTAGATGCATTTACCCTATGGTGGCTGGGTAAAATGGAACAAAAACAAATCAATTGGTCGGAATCCATGGAAAGGGAATTTTGGCCATTAGTGATTTTTAAGGTTATAAGCTTTCCCTTTTTTATTTTCGAAAAAATTTTCCCTATGGGTATTCAGTTGGTAATCATTGAGAAAAAGTAATTCGCCAATATTTAATTAAAACAATTGCATAATCAAAAGCATTCTCTTTTTATGAATCAAGTCACAACATGTAGCTTTTTTAAGGTCGAAGGTATATCAAATAAATGGTGGGCATTTAAGCAAATGAAAATGGGCTTAAGTGCATTAAAAAACGTTCAGGGTTTAACTTTTTACAAAATTTTGGGCTCTGGTGTAAGAAATGGTTTCAGTGCAATACCAAATTTTGGTACCTACGTTCTCCTCTGTGTGTGGGAGTCTGAAGCAGACAGCTCAAAATTTTTCAAAGAACATCCCTTTTTTAAGACATATCAAAAAAGAAGCGTAGAAAATTTTACGGTTTATCTCCATTTTGCTGAATCACATGGAGTATGGGATGGGACACAGCCCTTTACCAAAAATTGTAAATTAAGTTTGGACAAACCTGTTTTAATCTTAACAAGAGCCAGTATCCGACTGAACAAACTGTGGTCTTTTTGGAACAAAGTGGGTAAAGTAAGTAAAAGTCTAAATCACTACGATGATGTTGTATTATCCATTGGAGTAGGTGAATGGCCATTAATTCAACAGGCAACTTTAAGTATTTGGAGAACGCAATCAGAAATGCTTGACTATGCCTATAAAAATCCCAAACACAAAGAAGTCGTCTTGCTTAGCAGAAAACTAAACTGGTACAAAGAGGAGATGTTTGCCCGATTTGTACCCTATAAGTTTGAAGGAACATGGGAAGGTAATGATGTTGAGAATTTGGTGTAAATAGTACAACAGTCATTTATTTCGACTAACCTCAAAATTCATTATTTATCCATTTTTAAAAAAAAAAATTCTAGAACTGCCATAGATTAGTAAAAATTAAACTATTAATTGAAAAGTTTTTCAATTTTTAAAAGAATCTATATGCAGTTAGAAATCCACAACCTCAACAAGCAGTACAGCAATGGAGTCCACGCACTCAAAGATGTGAGCTTAACCATTGGAAAAGGAATGTTTGGTCTATTGGGACCAAATGGCGCAGGGAAATCATCCTTGATGCGGACTTTGGCCACTTTACAGGAGGCGGACAGCGGAGAAGCTACCCTGGACGATATCAATGTGCTTAAGGAAAAGGACAAAGTCAGAGGCTTATTGGGATACCTTCCACAGGAATTTGGAGTTTATCCAAGAAGCTCAGCACTGGAGTTATTGGACCATTTGGCCTTACTCAAAGGTGTGACCGTAGGTAAGGAAAGAAAAGAATTGGTAGAATATCTCTTGCAGAAAGTCAACCTTTACGAACACCGCAAGAAAGCCGTCAAATCATATTCTGGAGGGATGCGCCAAAGATTTGGCATCGCCCAATGTCTGATCGGGAATCCCAAACTGATTATTGTAGATGAACCTACCGCAGGCTTGGATCCAGGAGAAAGAAACCGTTTTTA
>NZ_REBN01000253.1 GCF_007692705.1 Mongoliibacter sp. | reverse complement strand
AAAGAAGCTTAAACATTTGAAATTTAATTATTTATGTTTTTTAATCAAATGAATAATTACCTTTTTTATTTAAATAGTACAATTAAAAAAATAATTACAAAACTAAATAAATGTTTATAAGCTCTCGGAAAAGCTTATTTAAAATCTATTTATTTATAATAGTGATCAAGACGGTCTGTCATCTTCCGATCCGAATATTTTAAAGCAAACTGTCAGCTTTTTGATATCAAATCTATTAAGGTTAAACTTGTTTTATTCCGCTCTTCAGGTCAATGGTACAATAATATGAATCACTTTAGCAAGTCGTGGGATTAGACTTATTTTTGGGACAGATTCATATTTTCCAAACCCAGATGATTAAGAGATTAACCGCGTTCGCCTGTTTATTCTTCCTATTTGCCTTAACCGGTTTTACGCAAAGCGTTTTTATTTTTGATAGAGAAAACAAAAGCCCTCTTGAATTTGTGGTGGTATCCCAAGCCAAAAATAACCTGGTAGAACTATCAGATGAATCGGGAAAAATTGACCTAAGTAATTTTTCTAGAACTGATAAAATTGAATTCAGGCTTTTTGGATATAAAACCATCAACAGGACTTTCGCAGATTTGGAAAAGAAAGGCTACGAAGTTTTTCTTGAAAGTTCTACCATTGCCTTGGAACAGGCTGTTGTTTCTGCCACCAAATGGAGTCAGTCCCGGCAGGAAATTCCCGCCAGAATCACCTCTATCACTAAGGAAGAACGTGAGTTGCTTAACCCCCAGACTGCTGCAGACTTATTGGGCATTTCAGGCGAAGTCTTTATCCAAAAGAGCCAACAAGGTGGAGGTAGTCCAATGATCAGGGGCTTTTCTACCAACAGGTTGCTTTACACCGTAGATGGTGTAAGAATGAATACAGCCATTTTCCGTAGTGGTAATCTCCAAAATGTCATTTCACTCGATCCTTTTGCAACCGAAAGCACTGAAGTTTTTTTCGGCCCAGGGTCAATCATTTATGGCAGTGATGCGATTGGTGCTGTGATGAGTTTTCAAACCTTACAGGCTGAATTTTCTGAAAATGATAATTTTTACATCAAAGGAAATACTGCTTTGAGAACCAGCACTGCCAACAGTGAAAAAACAGGTCATGTTCATTTTAAATACGGTGGAAAAAAATGGGCAGCTGTCACCAGTATAAGTAGGAATGACTATGGTGACTTGCGGATGGGCAGTCGTGGACCGGATATTTTTTTACGTCCAAACTATGTAGTAAGAGAAGGAGATCGGGATGTGGTTGTAGAAAATCCAGACCCCCAGAATCAGGTCCCCACAGGTTACGATCAATTTAATATCATGCAAAAAATCCGCTTTTCTCCCAATGAGAAATGGGATTTTCAATATGGTTTCCATTATTCAGCAAGTTCGGAGTTCGACAGGTATGACAGACTTATCAGAGTCCGTCCTGATGGAACACCTGCTTCAGGCGAATGGAAATATGGTCCTCAATCCTGGATGATGAATCATTTAAAAATTTCCCACACTGCAGGCAAGGTTAGTCTATATGATCAATTTACCTTAAGCTTGGCTGTTCAAAATTTCGGGGAAAGCCGAATAGATAGGAATTTCAATAATCCAAATAGGCGGACTAGAGTAGAGCAGGTAGATGCCTATTCTGCCAATCTAGACTTCCTCAAGGACCTTCCCAATGACGCAAAGGTATTTTATGGCTTGGAATATATTTTAAATGATGTCAAGTCTTTCGGCACCTCGGAAAATATCTTCACTGGGGAAATGGGTAACGCTGCGGCTAGATATCCGATGGCTACCTGGAACTCCTATGCAGCCTATGCTACCTACCAAAAAAAACTAACCCCTTCCTCCCTGATACAGGCAGGACTGAGGTACAGTAGATTTGGCATAAGTGCAGACTTCAATGCCAATCAGGAATTTTACCCTTTGCCTTTTACCACGAGCAATAATGAAGAAGGAGCCTTGACAGCAAGTGCAGGATGGGTTTTCACTCCTACAGACACCTGGACTTTTCACCTCAATGCCTCCACGGGATTCCGTGCTCCGAATGTTGATGATATTGGAAAAGTCTTTGACTCCGAACCGGGAACCGTAATGATACCCAATCCCAACCTTAAGGCCGAGTATGCTTATAATTTGGAAGCCAACGCAGGAAAAGTCATCAATGAAAACATTATGATTGACTTGACCGCCTATTATACTTTATTGGAGAATGCACTTGTAAGGAGAGAGGCTACCTTAAACGGACAGGATAGCATTATCTACGACGGCGAACTCAGTAGGGTGCTGGCTTTACAAAATGCAGCCTTTGTCAGAATCGTAGGTCTTCAAGCAGCATTAGAAATCAAGCTTCCTCAGAACCTTTCACTTTCCTCGAGAATCAACATTCAAAAGGGCATTGAAGAAATGGAGGGTGGGATACAAAGCCCTTCAAGACATGCACCTCCTACTTTTGGCGTTACAAGACTGGAGTTCAAAAAAGAAAAGTACAGGGCTCAACTCTATTCAGAATATGCAGGTGGGTTTTCTTTTAAGCAACTTCCCTTAGAAGAAAGAGGTAAGCCCGAACTGTATGCGATAGATGAAAATGGCAATCCCATCAGCCCTTCTTGGGCGACGATCAATCTCAAAGGATTCTATCAGATTCAGAAAAACATTTCTTTGAGTGTAGGTCTGGAAAATATAACCGATGTAAGGTTCAGGACTTACGGTTCCGGAATAGCTGCCCCGGGAAGAAATTTCATCATTGCCTTGATGGCCGGGTTTTAAAAAAAACGGGACCTGCCTGCAAGGGTGCTGAAACTTTTATATAATTGGAGTGCAAAAAAATAATTATAGCTTCCATATTGTTACAATAGGTTATTATTTAAACTAAATCAATTACCCATTGTAAGTCCGAAGAAAAACTAGCATATTTCCTCTTAACTCAGTTTATATGATTGAAACCATTGAGGCGTGGGCATTCGAACAGGGCCCTGTAAAATCTGCTTTAACAGCTACCATTTTCACATGGCTGATGACAGCCTTGGGTGCCTCCATAGTATTCTTTTTCAAAACCATCAGAAGATCGGTCTTTGACACTATGCTGGGTTTTACCGGAGGAGTTATGATAGCTGCAAGTTTTTGGTCACTGCTCACGCCTGCTTTGGACTATGCCAAGGACATCCACCCCGGTTTTCATTGGGCTCCGGTCGCGGGAGGCTTCCTTCTTGGAGGTTTATTTATTTTTCTTTTGGATAGACTGCTCCCTCATTTGCATATCAATTTCAGTAAAAGTGAATCTGAAGGTATCCCAACCAACTGGCATAAGTCAACCCTGCTTCTATTAGCCATTACTTTGCATAATATCCCGGAGGGTTTGGCTATAGGTATGCTTTTTGGAACTGCTGCCCTCAATTTAGATCAGGCTACGCTGACCGCAGCCATTGCATTGACAATAGGGATAGGTATACAAAACCTTCCCGAAGGGATGGCGGTAGCTATGCCTCTGAGAAGAAATGGGGCCAGTCGAAGCAAAAGCTTCATGTTTGGCCAGCTTTCTGCAATGGTTGAACCTGTTGCAGGAGTGATCGGTGCTTTGGCAGTAGTTTACATGAAAAATGTTCTGCCCTATGCCCTTTCTTTTGCCGCAGGTGCAATGATCTATGTGGTAGTAGAAGAAGTGATTCCTGAAACCCAAAGGGATAAGTATACAGACCTTGCAGTCCTTGGATTTATGCTTGGTTTTACTTTAATGATGGTTTTAGATGTAGGGCTTGGGTAAACTTTTAACCTTTATTTTATGGAATTGAATATAGTTTTTGGAACATTAGTACTTGCTCTTATTCTATTTGTTTGGGGTAAATTTAGACATGATATCGTAGCGGTATTTTGTTTATTGATCCTGACCATTACTGAAATCATCCCTGTGGAAGATGCATTTTTAGGATTTGCCCATCCCGCGGTCATTACAGTTGCTGTAATTCTTGTGGTAAGTGCAGGTTTACAAAATTCAGGTTTAATAGATCTTATTGGCAAATGGGTAATAAAACTAGGGGACAACCTCACCTTGCAGGTCGCAGTACTTTGCCTCATAGTGTGCATAGCTTCCGCTTTTATGAACAATGTGGGGGCATTGGCAGTAATGATGCCTGTAGCACTGCATTTGGCTAAGAAAAGTGGAAACTCCCCCTCCTCACTGCTCATGCCTATAGCTTTTGCTTCTTTGCTTGGAGGGATGATCACATTGATCGGTACTCCTCCCAACATTATCATTGCCAGTTTTAGAAACAAAGAAATGGAGGGCTCATTCTCTATGTTTGACTTTGCTCCTGTTGGAATTGGTGTGTCAGTAGTAGGGCTTATTTTTATCATCCTTCTTGGATGGAGAATGATTCCAAAAAGAATTTCAGGTAATAAAAAGGACGAGAATTACTTCGATATTGAAGATTACATTACTGAAATCATCATAGAAAAGGATTCTAAACTTGAAGGTGAGCCCTTGTTAAAGGTTACCGATATCAGCGAGGGAGACATTCAGGTGCTTAACGTGGTCAGAAGTAATTACCTGATGCATGCACCCGACATGAATATGGTATTAAGGGAAGGAGATATTATTTCTATTGAAAGTGATGGAGATGACTTGAAAAAATTCCTTGAAAAGAGTAAATGTACGCTTGTAGCAAACAAAGAAAGTGAAAATGAAAAACAAGGAGAAAAGGCTATTGGAAGTGAGGAGATATCCATTGTAGAAGCTGTTGTTATGGCTGATGCTCCCATTTCGAATCAGACTGCTGTCAGTCTCAGAATGCGCAATAGATTCGGTGTCAACCTACTTGCAGTATCCCGTCAAGACAAAAAAATCAAGAAAAGACTTGACCATGTCAAGTTCAAAGTGGGAGATGTCCTGTTGCTTCAAGGAAATGCTGAAAAAATTAACGAAAGCTTGCAATCCATGGGTTGTCTTCCTTTGGCTGATAGAGGTTTTTCCATTGGCAAACCAAAAAGAATTGTCTTCGCACTGAGTATATTTATTGCCTCAATTGTACTTATCATTACCGACATTCTCCCCGTGCAGATCAGTTTTACACTGGCAGCTTTTGCTATGGTCGTGACAAAAACACTTGACCTTAAAGAACTTTACCAAAAAATTGACTGGCCAGTAATCGTTTTGTTAGGAGCTATGCTTCCTTTGGGTACGGCTTTGGAAAGCACTGGTGGAGCAAATAAAATCGCAAACCTCATGTTGGAGTTGGGTGCCAGCCTACCACCTGAAGCTAGTTTAGCTTTGTTTTTTGTAACCACCATGTTACTTTCAAACGTTATCAACAACGCCGCCACTGCTGTCCTCATGGCACCTATTGCCATCAATATTGCCGAAGGACTTGAGGTTTCGGCAGATCCGTTTTTGATGGCCATTGCAGTAGGAGCTTCAGCTGCATTTTTAACACCCATAGGGCATCAGTCCAATACTTTGGTAATGGGCCCTGGAGGATATGCGTTCAAGGATTATTTCAAAATGGGTCTACCTGTTTCTATATTGATTACTGTTGCTGCCATTCCATTGATCTTATTTTTCTGGCCATTGTAAATTGGCATTCCAAGGGATTAAGCTCTATCGATAGATAAAATCTATAGTATTTTAATTTCTATTGCGACTTATATCACGTTAATTCAATTATTAATTGATGAAATTTGAATCAACAAGTAAAACAATTTTATCATGGAAGAACAAAACTTAATTACAATGCCTAGAATCGGAGATTTAGCACCTGATTTCAAGGCAATGACAACTACTGGCCCGATGCAATTCTTAGAATATATCAAAGACAGTTGGACCATTCTTTTTTCCCACCCTGCTGATTTCACGCCAGTCTGTACCACAGAAATGAGCGGATTTGCACTCGATCAGGGATTTTTTGATGAAAAAAACACCAAATTGGTAGGCCTCAGCATTGACTCCATCCATTCCCATATTGCTTGGGTAAACAATGTAAAGAAGAATACTGGAGTCCTTTTTGAATTCCCAATTATTGCGGACATAGATATGAAAGTTTCTAAACTCTATGGCATGTTGCAGCCCGGAGAAAGTGAAACTGCTGCTGTAAGAGCCGTGTTTTTCATTGATCCAAAGGCAAAAATCAGGTTGATCATGTATTATCCCCTGAATGTGGGTCGTAATATGGACGAAATCAAAAGAGCCCTGATTGCCTTACAGACCGCAGATAAGCACAAAGTTTCTTTGCCGCTTAACTGGCGCGAAGGAGATAAAGTAATTGTATCTCCTCCAAAAACTGTTGCAGAAATGCTTGAAAGGGAAGCATCAGACTACGAAATGGTAGATTTCTACCTTGCCAAAAAAGACCTATAAAAGAAAAGCTGCTCAAAAAGATGGGCAGCTTCTTTTTTTTTAAGAACTTGAGATAGTCATAAACAACCAGGCTTATGGCTTCTCTTCTCCCAAAAAAGAAGAGGGTTCAAGATCTTCTCTTCTTTTGAGACCATACCCTTCTACTGCATACTTGAGTATATGTGCCTCCATATCATCAATTGAATCTGTGAGTAAAAATAAGTCTAAATCCCTTTTATCTATGGTCCCGTAATCAGCCATATGTTGGATATATGCATAGAGATTTTCATGAAAATCGCTGCACATTAATACTACAGGAAATCGTCTCATTACCTTGGTCTGTATCAAGGTAAGGGCTTCAAAAAACTCATCTAAAGTCCCAAAACCACCAGGCATCACCACAAAAGCAAAGCTGTACTTGGAAAGCAATACTTTCCTGACAAAAAAGTATTTGAAATTCATCCACTTATCCAAATAGGGATTTGGGTGTTGTTCAAAGGGAAGGATGATATTACAACCTACAGACTTTCCTCCAAAATTTTTGGCTCCTCTATTCGCTGCTTCCATAATGCCCGGACCACCCCCTGTCATTAC
>NZ_REBN01000252.1 GCF_007692705.1 Mongoliibacter sp. | reverse complement strand
CCATTTCACCAAATCTGCTGATATCATCCGGGTGAAGGTGTTGGGCATGCTCTATACGGAACCTATGGTCTTTGGCTTCAGGGAATTTGGCAAAAGCTGCTTCATAGCGATCCAGTACTTCTCTGTTGGTACGGTCTCCTATGGCATGAGAACACACCTGGAAACCAAGCTCCAGTCCTTTTTCTGAAACTTGTGATACTAAGTTAATTGGCATGGTTTCATGTCCTCTTGCTCCTGGCTTGTCTTCGTAATCTTCCAATAACCAAGCGCCCCAAGGACCCAAAGCTCCATCCATATTGAGTTTGATAGCCCTTACAGTCACCATATGATCTGGGTCTATTTTGGGTCCCTTTTGATACCAAGCCTCAATCAGTTCAGGAATACGGCTGGAAAGCATCACATACATGCGGGAAGTGAGTTTGCCTTCAGATTGGAATTTTTCCAAAAGATCAATCAAACGCTGATCTCCACCGGCGTCATGAAAGGAAGTAATGCCTTTTTCCGCCAGTTCCTGTAAAGCCAATTCAAGTGCTTTTTCCTGTCTTTCCGGAGTATCTTCCGGAATCAATTTGGAGACCAAAGTAGACGCCCTTTCTACCAAAACCCCTGTTGGGTTTCCCAGATCATCTCTCAATACTTCGCCGCCTTCTACTTCCTGTCTTGGGTTTTCGCTTCCCAAAGGCGTAATACCTGCCATTTCCATGGCTTTTTGATTTACAAAAGAGGCATGTCCTGAAGCATGAGCTAAGTAAACAGGGTTATCTGGAGTGACTTCACTGAGTTCTTTATGGGTTTGAAACCCTTTCACGGCATTTTCAGGGAGTTTGAGCCATTTATCCTGATGCCAGCCCCTCCCGGTAATCCATTCACCAGGTTCTGCCTGACCTGCTGCTTCAGCAACTTTTTCAATAAGCTCTTCATAAGTCTGCACGTCCATCAGATCAATATCCAATTTATTGTATCCGATTCCCATTAAGTGGGCATGAGATTCAATAAAGCCCGGTGTCATGGTCCTGCCCTGAAGGTCAATTACTTCAGTGCCATTACCGATATATTCTTGAATATTTTCAGTGCTTCCTACTGATAGGATTAAGCCATCTTTGACTGCAACAGCTTGGGCTGTAGGATTAGCCTCATCTACCGTGTAAATGGTGCCGTTAATGAACACTTTATCTGCTATATTTCCAGAATTGGAACTACAGGAAACAAAGAAAAGACCTAAAATGATTAATGTGTATATGTTTTTCATGGGTATACTATTCTAATCCAAATCTATCAGATTTGATGAAATGTATCGCAACCATTCTTGTAATTTCGACTTCTTAAGGTTTTAGAAATGGTTTATAAAATTTACCTTTAATACCACGAAATCGAGCATCAGAAAAACCTCAGACAGTTGGATGACCCCGATAGCTAAAGAGTTGCGAGATTTCATAACCTGTCCCGGCTTGTTGGGATGACCATTAAAAGACAACGCTAAACATATGAAAAGCCAATTGAAAGTCCTGATTTTCACCCTGTTTTTATTCCTTAATTTTTCAGTTGCTAAAGCCCAGCATAAAGCAGATAGAAATGAAAAATTCAAAATTGGAATGGCAGGCTATACGTATCATAAATTTGACCTGGAGAGAACATTAGCTGACATGGAAGCCAATCAGGTCAAATATCTCTGTATCAAAGATTTTCATCTCCCTTTTGACAGTTCCGATGAGACCATCAAAGAGTTCCATCAAAAGCTTGCTGACAAAGGGATTACAGGATATGCTGTAGGCCCAATCTATATGAAAACCGAATCTGAAGTGGACAATGCGTTTGACTATGCTAAAAGGGTGGGGGTGAAGCTGATCGTAGGAGTTCCTAACCGAGAACTGTTGCCTTATATCAGTGAAAAAGTGAAGGCTTATGATTTTAAATACGCCATTCACATGCATGGGCCAGACATTGACCTGTATCCGGATGCGGATGACATTTGGTCGCATGTCAAAGATTTAGACCCAAGGCTGGGGATGTGTCTGGACATTGGGCATACTGCCAGAAACGGAAAAGACCCTGTTGCTGATTTGGAAAAATACATAGACCGGATTTATGATATGCATATCAAAGACGTGACAGGAGACACGAAAGATGGAAAATCCATAGAAATCGGCAGGGGGATTTTGGATATCCCGGCATTTGTGGAGATGCTTAGAAAAACAGGATATGAAGGCGTTTGCAGCTTAGAGCATGAAAGAAATATGGACGACCCATTTTCTGGAATTGCAGAATCTCTGGGGTATTTTAGAGGGGTGATTATGGCTACTAAAAATTGATATATAAAAGATATTGATTGATATTAGTCGATACTGATGGATATTTGTTTGATATTATATGAGTATGTTAAGCAGCTGATTATCTTTTTTTTATGAAGCGGGTATAAATTGATATTAGTTGATATTAATTTATATTTGAAAGTGTCGGAAGCTGGTACAATATCAACCAGTATCCAATATCTATTAATATCCCAATATCAATTAACATCTATTTAAGTACATCCCTAATTTCTTCATTTCTATCAAACACAGACTTTGCGAAGGGGCACAAAGGCATGATTTTCTTGCCCTCTTTTCTGGCGAGTTCCACGGCTTTTATTACCATTTTTTTACCCGCGCCTTCTCCTCTCAAACTGTCATCAACTTCTGTATGCTCAATGATAAAAAGTGATTCTCCCGCTTTGGAATAGACCATCTCGGCTTTCTTTTCCCCGTCCTTTTCTATAAAGAAATAACCTTTTTTCTCGTCTGTTTTGTGTTTGATTTCCATAAAACTATATTTTCCTTTTCAATTAAAATAAGTCATTTTTTTGACCTTTTCAAAGGTATTGGTATTAAAACAATATGTATATCCGCCATTGCACCACTAACCAATTAAACAAGGGTCTTATAGCAACCCGATACTAATAGATATTGGATATTCATTGATATTGGCTAGAAATCATAGGTTAATTCCATCATGAAGATTCTACTGGCAAGAAAGCGAATAATCACATAAAACAATATTACTGAGACTTTGAACCCGACCGAATCCTTAGTTAAAACAGTATTTTAAAAAATTTCATTGTGTATTTTTTACAATAAACGCTACATTGATTTCTCAAACCTCAATAAACCTAAAATATCATGAAGAATAGAAGAGAATTTTTAATCAAATCGGCTTTGGGAATCAGTGGATTAGCCTTAGCGCCAACTTGGTTAAATGCAGCGCCTTCAATCATCAAATCCTACAATAAACAAAACTCCACTATCAATGGAGTTAAAATAGGCTGTATCACTTATTCTTTCCGTTCCATGCCCGATCAGAGTCTGGAAGCCAATATCCAATACATCAAAGATGCAGGAATAAGTGCTGTGGAAATGATGGGGGAACCAGTCGAATATTTTGTGGGAATGCCTACACCCACCTTTGACAGAAGAAGAGGCTTTCAATTGGGTTGGAAACAGAGAAGCGGAGAAAGCCTAACTGCTGAAGAACAGGCAGAATGGACAGAATTAAGAAAAGAAATTGATGCTTATGGACAGGTCGTCGCAGATTGGAGGAGCAAGGTAGATATCAAAAAATTCGAACAGCCGAAGAAAATGTTCAAAGATGCAGGTATAGAAGTCTATGCTTTTAAACCCAATGCTTTTGGTGCAAACAATACGGATGCGGAAGTAGCTTACGGCATGAAAGCAGCCAGAATTCTCGGTGCAAGCCATGTAACTTTGGAGCATCCATCAGATGATGCACAGACCTTGCGACTAGGAAAGCTAGCTGATGCCAATAAAATGAAAGTAGGTTATCATGGACATGAGCAACAAACTTTTACTTTTTGGGACACTGCCATAGCGCAAAGTAAAAGCAATGGGTTAAATTTTGATATTGGCCATTATGTTGCGGCAGGGCATACGGATGCCATGGACTTGATTACAAAGCAAAACAACAGGATATGGAGTATGCATATCAAAGACCGTCAAACACCTGAAAATGGAAAAGGCAATCTTGCTTGGGGAAATGGGGACACGCCTTTACCTGAAGCATTGAGGCTAATGCGAGATAAAAAATATAAATTCCCGGCAACCATAGAATTGGAATATGATGTACCAGAGGGATCTGATGCAGTCAAAGAAGTACAAAAGTGTATGGAATACTGCAGAAAAGCTTTGGCTTGATTTGTAATCGCCGCAAAATGCGGCTACAATAAAAGTCCGACGGCCTGGTTATCCGAAGGTTGTGCCTTCGGATTTCTTGTAAAAAAGCCTTTGGCTTTACTTGGCAATCGCCGCAAAATGCGGCTATACTAGAAGTCCAACGGCGCAACCGTCGGACAGCCTGGTTATCCGGAGGCTGTGCCTTCGGATCCATGGTACTAAGGCTTTTAGCCTGCATTTCATCACCAAATACATTCAAACTAAATAGTCCGACGGGCAACCTTCAGATAACTTACGTTATTCGGAGGCTGTGCCTTCGGATTTCTAGTAAATAAGCCTTTGGCTTGTTTTAACAATCGCCGCAAAATGCGGCTGTACTAGAGGTCCGACGGCGCAACCGTCGGACAACTAACTGTTAGCGTAAAACATTTATTTTTATTACATTAGTTTGAAATTTTTAACCTGAAAAATCATAGATAAACCTTTAAGAATATCAGATCAAAATGCTGTTCATTTTTTGACCTTAACAGTCATCGATTGGATCGATATTTTCACTCGTAAGGAATTCAAAATAGAAGTTGTCGACAGTCTTAATTATTGCATAAAAAATAAGGGGCTCGAAGTATTTGCATGGTGCTTAATGACAAATCACTTACATCTTCTTGCCAGAGCAAAAGAGCCTTTTCATTTGAGCGATATTTTGAGAGATTTTAAAAGCCATGTGGCACGTAAAGTTTTGGAAAGTCTGGAAAAGGAATCCATTGAGTCAAGAGCAAAATGGGTTCTTGACCACCTTAAGTATAGGGGGAACATTTCATTTAAGGTAAAAGATTACAGATTTTGGGAAAATGGTTTTCACCCAGTTGAGATATCTTCTCCTCATTTTTTTGAACAGAAATTAAACTACATCCACCAAAATCCAGTGCGGGCAATGATTGTAGAAGAAGACAATCATTACCTGTTCAGTTCTGCTAGGGATTATTCAGGAATTAAGGGATTGGTTGATGTTTCGTTATATTGATTGTCGCCGCAAAATGCGGCTATACTAGAGATCCGACGGCACAGCCGTCGGACAGCATTACCTTACTACTTTTCTTGGAATTGCAGCCGGCAGCCTGCTAAGCATTTCATTGTTCAACAATTGGGTAGTATTGGTGAAACTGGACACATTGATCACATTGTTTTGTTGTCTTCCGATAAGGACCACTTCATCTCCCAAGGCTACGTCATCAATATGGGAAATATCTACCATAAATAGGTTCATATTAATCAGACCTACGATAGGAGCTTTTTTTCCTTTGATCAGAACTTGCCCCCTGTTGGATAGAGCACGCGGATATCCATTGGAATAACCCAAAGGAAGAACAGCTATTTTCATATTCTGTGTCGCCTGAAAAGAGGTGCCATAACCAATAAACTCTCCTTGTTGGACTGGACGTATATCCATAATGTCTGTTTTCCAAGTAAAAATCCTTTTTAAGCCCACATCAGTTTTTTTGTTCACTTCCTGCAGATGAGCAAAATAAATATCGTTACTGGGCCAAAATCCATACTGGGCAACTCCCACCCGGACCAAATCATAGACCGTATCCTTCATGGCCAAGGCAGCAGCAGAACAGGCTATATGCCTGATGTTAGGCTCAATTTTCTTTGCTTTGCATTGTTTTAGAAAATCGGAATACCGCTTTTTCTGGGCGTCAATCTTAAACTGATTAGAGTTGCTTTCTGCCCCTCCAAAGTGTGTGCAAAGCCCTTCAAAAATCACATATTCACTGTGTTTTTTAAGGAAGCTCAAAGCAGTCTGAAATTCGCTTTTTGGCATTCCAGTTCTGTTTGCACCCGTTTCCACCTCAATATGAACCCTGGCAGGCTTGCCTATCTGTTTTGCTGCCTCAAGGGTTTTAGGTAGACGCTCAAAATTGTAGACAAAGAATTCTATATCGTGTTCGATTGCCCAAGGGATATCCACTTCATAGATAATCCCCATGATCATGATTCGGCTGTTAGGAGAACAAACACTCAAAACTTCTTCCGCCTCAAAGGATGATGCAACTGAAAAATGATGAACACCACATTTTTCAGCCATAGGAACAAAAGTTCTTATGCCGTGACCATATGCATTTGCTTTTACCACAGCCGATAAAATTGCATCCGGACCTATTTTTTTTCTAATGAAATTAATATTGTTTTTATATGCTGATTGGCTCAGCTCAATTCTTGATGAATGTTTTACCATAATTTTTTGATTTCCAGCCAAGTGTATGCACGTCCCCAACTTTCCTTGGCTATTTTTTTAACCTTTAGAACTTCTTCTATAGGGACTTTCTCCATTTTTTCCTGGGCTTCAAGACTATTAAAATGAAAGGCATAGATTCTTCCCGCAAATTCTTCAAATGGAAGAGAAGATTCTCCATAGTTTTCTCCATTACCATAAACAGAAGGTTTGATTCCCTGTCCCCAGTCCTGTCTGCCTTCATTGTTTGGATTGACAAAATATACCCTATAAATACCACTTGGGTCTTTATCTACCCTATGCAGGGAGACGGCATGAAAACCGAGCATTTCTGCTTTGGCGGAGGTAATAAATATGCCCACTGGGTTAGGGTAGATCAATCTATGCCCTCCATTGTATAAGGGATGGCACATCGCATAGAAAATTTTTGTAAAGCCTTCAAAATCCACAATAGCATTACTTGGATAGTCATAAGCTGAAGCAAATCCAATCTGTACCCATTGCCCATAAAGTGCTGGATTTACCCATTTGTGGGGATCTTCACCTCTTCCCGAGGCC
>NZ_REBN01000250.1 GCF_007692705.1 Mongoliibacter sp. | reverse complement strand
GCTCAATTTATCTAATTTGATTTATAGACAATAAACAATTACTGAAAAAATGGGAATATTCATCAAAAAATAGGGGATTTAATTCCTGTAACCATTGGGATTGATATCTGCAGTCGAAATATTTCTTTTGATTTCTCCGCTTTTATAATCCATAGAACAATGGAGCGTTTTTTCTACCCAGTGGACTTCCTTAACCTCGCTCTTAAATTGAGGTGAATAATTTTCAGACATCTCAACTTCAAGTTCATCTAATGTTTCAGCTAAGATTACAGACTTGGAACTGTCATTTAATATTAAAGTATAAAAAGGCATAATGGTATAGTTTTTACAAAAAGACTAACATGCAAAAAACAAAATTGTTAAGGGATAAAAGTTGTAGAAACCGATCACTTTCGTATAAACAGTTAGAAAATTAAATAACAGAAAATGAAAAAAATGTACAAACGCTAATCTTTCGTGGATCAATGTAGGTAAAGTTCCAAAAATCCTCAAAAGTTTTTTCTTAAAAAAACCTATGGAATTGTTAGGAAATCAAAAAAATTAAAGATTGTAGCCACTGAGAATTTTATCATCCTCCATTGATTTGAGATAAGTCGTTATTTTCCCATCATCCCCGACTTCTATTACCCGATAACCGGGCACAGGAGAACCCCAACTGCCACCGAAATGGCCAGTCCAAAGGTAGTGCTTCTTTTGATGAAGCATGACTCCGTTGACATCGTGGTCATGCCCATGTATAATGGCTTTCACATTGGGGTAGATGGTCACGAGATCAAGCAATTCCTGACAGGCTACACCGTGACGGGTCCAATCGTTCTGAGAAATATGGATACAGATAAACACATGCTCATAGTCCGAAAAGTCATCCAATGATCTTTTCAAAAACTGTTGGTTAACGCATAAATAGTCCCCCTTTTCATTTGAACTATCCGCGAGGACAAATCCGAAATGGTTTTTCTTGGAAAAAGCATAATCAGTGGGGATACCCCAAATGTCCTCCCACACGTTTTTGGTCACGCGGTCATGATTTCCCCGAACTGGGAAATAAGGAACCTCAAGTTGGTCATAAACTTCCTTGACCTCAGGCATCCATTTTGGGTCATCATGAATCAGGTCTCCATTGAAAATGACAAAATCCACATCCTTTTCCCGATTGATTGCTTGGATCAAAGTCCGGTGGCTTCCTTCAAAATCAGTATCAGGCTGACCATAGTGACCATCCGAGGCAATGATAAATTTCAGTTTTGGATTTTCGGGAAAATGCATTTTCCCATATGTCATAAAAGGCATAAGCGGAGTAATTGCCGAAAGGACAGAGATGTTTTTAAGAAATAACCTGCGCTGCATGAATGGTTTTTATTTGTGTGGGAGGCAATTTAAAGCTAATTATTACCCATTATTATTTCCTGGCAGACATGATCAAACCCACCACAAGAATGACTCCACTGACGATTACCGGAGTCCAATTGGCAGTACTTACAGCGATGTCCATACCTAGGAGGCTAAAGCTCTCTGAGTCTTCCATTGCCTGAAGACCAAAGATAATCAAACCTAATCCCCCTAAAATCGATAAAATAATTCCTACAATTTTCATAGTGCTTTTTTTTTGTTATTGAAAGTAAGCAATAAAAAGTACAAATGGTGTACCGTTTAGTTTAAGGATTTAAGATTTTAGCCCTTATAGCTATCGGGAAGATTTTAGATATGAGAAATTGATTATCAGGCCTGTCACGTCCTGATTTTTCTTGACACTTTTTTTTATAGTTTTTCTTTTGTTTTCAATCTTCTTAAATGCTCCATTGCACAAGTAAGGAAATCTGTCAAGGCCGGAGCGAAGCGACGTTCATATAGCCTTGACAGGTTTCTGTCTTGGGCTACTTTTGCGTTTGTGAGTTGAAAACTTCGACAATCGCTTATGTACTTCTTCCGGTTTTTTCATTCCCAATGACATGTGAGGCCTTTTTTCATTGTATGCCCAAACTGCATGCCTGACTGCTGTATATGCGTCATTTAGGTTTTTGAACGTTGAATCCAGCAGATATTCAGTTTTCAGTATGCCGTTAACCCTTTCAGCCATAGCGTTATCGTAACAGTTACCGGCTTCTCCCATACTTGATTTTATTTTTACCTTTTTGAGAATAGCCGTGTAAGCTATACTGCAGTACTGGAATCCTCTGTCTGAATGATGTATCAACCCTTTAGGGTGTCCACATTGCCTTAAAGCCATTTTTAAAGCTTCAACAGCCCATGTTGTCTCCAGCGTATGTCCCAGATACCATCCCACAATCTTTCTGCTGTAAGCATCTGTTATCAGGAAAAGATACCTGAACGTATCTCCTACCCGGATATATGTGATGTCCGAAACCCAAGCCCGGTCTACTGTTGTCCAGGCCTTACCGTTGAACAGATCTTCATATTTACTGTATCTGGCAAAAGACTGGGTAGTAACCACATATTTCTTTTTCCTCTTAACCAACAGTCCCTCAGAACGCAATAAATCAAAGAGCTTGTCTCTGCCAATCTTTACCCCCAATCTCTCAAGATCCGGTTTGAGCAGAACGTATAGCTTCTTGGATCCCATCATCGGATGAACCCTGCGGTGCTCCCGAACCATATCCAGCACCAAACAGCACTCAACATCTTCCCGGTTTCTCCTCTTCAGCCAGTCATAATAGGCTGACCTAGTGTATCCAAAGTAATCACAACAGGGCTTAAGTTTTACTTGCTCCCCTTTCCGGAAGACGACACGCTGCCAAAGTTTTTTTTTAAATCGGTCTTATACTCTTCATTGGCAACTTTTATCAGCGTCTCCAGCATATGGTTGGCTACTACAGAATCCGCCAAGGCACCTTTCAGCTTCTTGTTTTCCTCTTCAAGTTCCTTAAGTCTTCTTTTCTCGTCCACAGTTTCTATCCTTACTGTTTTGTTCAACAAATGATTCCTGCCAAAAGAGCGGACCCACTTCTGAATAGTCTCTGCTCCTCTGATATCATACTTCTTTTGAAGATAGGAATAAGAACTTCCATTTTCCAATTCCCCTACTACATGCTTCTTAAAGCTAATACTGTACCGCTTAAATTCACGAACTGATTTTGTCATGTTTTTTCCGTTTTAGTTTGACTTAATCTGTCAAGCTATTTCAGGACATGTCAGCCTCCCCCCTATTCCACCTTCTTACATCTTGTGTCTTATGTCTTATATCTTGTGTCTTATATCATGTGTCTTACGTCTTGTGTCTTACGTCTTGTTTCTCGCTTCTCGTATCTAGCCTCTCGCTTCTCGTCTCTCGCTTCTAGTTTCTTCTGTCTTGTTTCTTGTTTCTTATATCTTGTGTCTTTTGTCTTACGTCTTGCGTCTTATTTCTACCTCCGGTAAACCGAATCGATATACCAAATCCCAAAATATTGGGATGGAAATAGAGCACACCTTAATCCCCTTACATTTTCCTATTAGGAGTATAAGGCGCCCCTGCTTCTTCCAGCTTCAACTCAAAATCCACCAATTGACCGAAGAAATCCTTAGCATCCTTCAGGTATTGATCAAACTCAGTTTCTGCAATCTCAATATTCCTCTTTTGGGTTGCTGTTGGCAGATCAGTGGTACTCCAATGCCCATAAATCACCCCTCCTATCCTATTCAATATTGAAGGTGAAGTAGACTCATCTTTCCTTTGACGCAACTCATCTCCCACCAATACTTGTCTCAAGTTAAACAAAGAGCTATTCAGCTCCGTCATTTGAGCAATCAATTCCTCGGAAGCTTCCGGCGTCTTGGTCAAAGCAGCTTTGATATACCTGAGCTTTTCACCTGCCTCACCCAATTGACGTGCTGCACTTGATGTCCTTCTGGAAAGGTCACTAGTTTTCTTTTTGAAGGCCGCGATCTCTTTCACATTATCACTAATTGGAAATACGGGTTTCACATCGAATTCCTGCCTGGATCCCTGAGGTTTCAATTTGCCATTGTCTTTAACAAAAAGCTCCACACTGTACTTCCCAGGGGCTACCAAAGGTCCTTCTGGATCACTTGCCCATGGGGGTTGGAAATCAGGAATAGATAAATTAATTGGATTTGGTGGCGGTAATCTCAAATCCCAATTCACCCTATGCACTCCTGTCTTGGAGACACCTTCTATCCAACGGATCGCATCTCCATTTTCATCCCGAACAAGAAGCATCACACTCGGTTCTTCTTCCAGTGCCTCCTCTCTCATCTGATCCCAACCTGGAAATGGAATATCACTTTTTTGCTCATGGAGGGTCTTTTCTTTTGCCTTACGCTGCGCCTTACCTGTTTGAGGAAGGTCCTTCAGGTAATATGTAAATACAGCACCGAAAGGAGGATTATCGCTTACAAAACTATCCGATCCTTGGGAAGGCATCCCCTTTGCCTGCATAGGAACACTCGGAACATACCACCAGGCATCCCTCACAGGCAAAATTGTGTTTGCATTGCCTGATGTCAAGGAGGAAATTTCCCTCAAGGGCGAGTAATCATCCAGCACATAAATCCCACGCCCAAAGCTGGCACCTACCAAATCATTGTCCCTAGGATGAAGTTCCAGGTCACGGAAAGAAATCGTAGGTACACCGGCATGCAGTTTTGTCCAGTTATTTCCTTTGTTGACGGAGAAATAAATCCCATATTCTGTCCCTATAAAAAGTAAATTCTCATCAACATGATCCTGCTTGAGTACCCAAATGATGGTATTGGCTGGTAAATCCCCCGCAATTGACTTCCATGATCTTCCTTTATCGGAACTCATAAAAACATAGGAATTATAATCCCCCAATTGATGGCCGTCAGCCACAGCAAAGACGGTATTGACATCATGGGGAGAAGCATGAACATGGTTGATAAAAGTCAACTCTGGCACGTTGGGAAGCTTACCACTCTTTCTCCAGTTTTGGCCATCATCTTCGCTGACATGGAGAAGTCCATCATCAGAACCGGTGTAAAGCAAGCCTGCCTGTAAAGGTGATTCACTGATACTGGTCAGGGTGGCAAATTTTGACATGGCTCCATTATCATACAAAGCATCAATTCCCGGCACACGGTCTTTCATGGGGAGTTCGTACCTGCTTTTCCCCGTAGTCAGGTCACCACTGATGGCTGTCCAGGAATCTCCACGGTCTGTACTCTTCCAAACCCTGTAAGAACCAAAGTACAAAGTCTTATGGTCATGAGGGCTCAATTGTATGGGGCTATCCCAATTCCACCTTTCCGGTGGATCATTGGCCTCAGGCTGGGGTTGAATACCCAATACCTCCCCGGTAGTTCTATTATGGCGGTGCAGCATTCCTTGTTGAATTTCCATGTAAACGGTATTGGGATCTTCTGGATCAAATACGGCATCGTGCCCATCAGCACCTAAAGGCACATACCAATCCTGGTTGCGTACACCTTCTATATTGGTGGTCCTGGATGGACCTAGTAAAGTCCCAAGATCCTGAGCACCCATTACTACATTGTAAAAAGGTTCAGCATTATCAAGTCCCACTTTGTAAAATTGTGAAATCGGCAGATTTGGAAAGAGTCTCCAGGTTTCACCCTCGTCAAAGGACTCATACAAACCTCCATCCGTCCCAACAATCAAATGAAGGTCATTGGAAGGATCAATCCATAAAGCATGGTTGTCACTGTGTTTTCCCCTGCCTGTTTCACCGTAACTAATAGTCTTGCCTCCGTCCCTGGTCCGGTGCAGAAATACATCCATCTGATAGACCAGGTCAGGATTGGTAGGCGAAGCTTCAATCTCTTGGTAATAATGTGGTCCTGTTCCTCCTGATATATAGCTATTGCGTTTTTCCCAACTTTCCCCCTTATCCGTAGACCTGTAAAAACCCTTATTGGCTTCATCTGACTCTATGGTAGCATATACTAAATTCGGATCAGCCGGAGTCACTGCCAAGCCTATTTTTCCCATGTCTGCTTGAGGTAGGCCTGTGCTTATCTTCCTCCAGTTTTCCCCACCATCAGCGGATTTATAAATACCCGAGTTAGGTCCCCCGGCCAAAAATGCCCAGGTTTTCCTCCTCCTTTCATAAGCTGCTGCATAGATTACATCCGGATTGGACGGGTCAAATTCTGCATCTGTCACTCCGGTATTTTCATCAATTTCAAGTACCAACTGCCAGGTCTTGCCTCCATCTTTGGTTTTATACAAGCCTCGCTCTCCGCCAGAAGACCAAAGAGGACCTTCTGCTGCGACATACACTACATCTGAATTTCTGGGATCAATCAATATTCGGCCTATATGCTCTGATTTCTTCAATCCCATCTGTTGCCAAGTGGCACCACCGTCCATGCTTTTGTATACTCCATCTCCCCAGCCCACATGCCTGCCACTCACGTTTTCTCCAGTTCCTACCCAAACCACCTCCGGGTTATTGGGATCCAAGGCCACTGTACCTATGGAATAAGAGGGCTGCTCATCAAAAACAGGCGTCCAGGTCGTTCCGCTATTGGTGGTTTTCCATAAACCCCCAGAACCCACTGCCACATACCAGGTACTGCTTATCGTGGGGTGAACGGCAATATCGGCAATTCTCCCACCCATTACCGCAGGACCAATACCTCTCAGCTTGAGTCCATTGGCTAGCTGGGCAGCCATATTCTTTTGGCTGGATTGTGCAACAGCAGGTTGCCCGACCGATAAAAGCAGGAGAAGTGTTGTAAAGAGAAGGCTTATTGTAGAATTTCGCATAACATATTCGGTTTTATGGCAAAAAAGATACAAGAAATTTCATACTCTTAAGAGCCATTTATATAAAAATGTTATCCATTGGATTTAAAGTAAGAATGAAAGTGAAAGGTGGTGATTCTGGATATTCAGTTGATATTAGGATATTGGTGGATATTGAGTTTTTGATTGGTATTAATGGATATTGTTGGATACTGAGATGTTGATAGATATTGGAATATTGGTTTGACGGGATGCTGATTTGGCTTGATGTGGTAAGGAATCTCACAGGCCTTTTGGGACTTCCTGTAGAGGTCTTAATTCAACC
>NZ_REBN01000249.1 GCF_007692705.1 Mongoliibacter sp. | reverse complement strand
ACCAACATTAATGATATCGCCTGTTGCATGAACATTTGTTAACGTTACGCTCTCAGCTGATCCTACTGCACCGCCTAACTTAGGGCCGGCTTCTATATCACCACGCGAGGTTGAATTGCTAACCTCTGAGCTCTCCAGTTTCCCGAACAATCCACCCACCTCGTAAAAGGTCTCAATTCTGTCATTTGGAAGGAAAGTAATTTGAACGTCCGAAATCAGGTTTGTTCCTGTGAGCCCAACTGCTCGTCCTGCAATACCACCAATTCTTGCCCCTGTGGCTGAATTATCTGATACGATTTGGCCAGATACAGAGATATCGTCAAGCAGGGTACCTTCACAGTTTGTTTCACAAAGAATGCTTCCCACCAAACCACCAATATTGGAAATGCTGTTAGACAAGTTAACAGAGAGCCCTGAAATATGGACACCCCTAACCTTTATCTCCGTTTCCGGATCGTTCAAAAAATTAAAAGACCCTGCCAATGTACCATAAGTACTACCTCCGGTAAGATCTAAACTTACATCTTCAAATATAAGGTCAACAATTTCTGCTCCTCCTTTAATTTCTTGAAAAAGACCAAGAAAACTGCTATTTCCTTCCAGTATCAGGCCAACTATTCTGTTGCCCTGACCATCCAATCGGCCAGAAAAACGACCAGATGTACCACCTCCACTCAAAGATCCAATTGGTTTCCATCCCAACCCATTATTGGCCACTGTACCATTGGCATCTTTCACCTGCTTTGCATAGCCCGTCGATTCAGGTGTAAGGTCATTCTCCAATCGGAAATGAAGATCAGGCTCGTTTAAAACCAAGTTGATATTTTGTAGGTGGTTCCAGTCAGCGATTAGATAAGGGTCATCCGCACTACCATCACCGCCGGCAAATAGAGGAACCTCCAATCCCGGTATAGGATTGACTTCAGGCGCTGCACCCGAGATATCATAGGCAATCCCCTGTAGGTAAGGATAGGAAAAGAAACCCTCAGGATTAATTTTCCACACACCCGTCTCAGCTGTAAAATCCCAGCCGGTAAATGTATTTTGTTGTTTTAGCTCCGCGGTGGTTTTACCGATCACGCCTGCTGGGCCACTATCTCCACTACCTACACCGTTTTTTACAATATCGGTATTCCAAAAGCTGTTGATAAAACTGCCACCATCATTTTCACCAACTAATCCACCCCCTCCAGCTTCAAAATGTGCCACTAAACCAGTTGCATAGCTGTTGGTTATAGTCGCACCACCATCACTAATAGAACCGACTAGTCCACCAACATGCAAGGCATCACTAGTGTCCTCGTTGCCCTTTACAGAGCCTGTAGCATAGCTGTTTAATATTGAAGTGGCATTACTTGCATGACCTACCAAACCACCAACTCTCTCTGCTCCGATTATATTTCCAGAAGCATGAGAAGTATTGATGCTTGAACTGCTCCACTGCGAGTGCCCAACCAGTCCACCAACATTTTTAAATCCCGTTACCATGCCCGTAGCATAAGAGAATATAATTTTTCCATCCTGATAGCCAACCAGTCCACCAACATTTTCACCACCCACCACATCTGCTGTGGCGTAAGAGTTAGTGATCTCTCCATCTGCATAAAAATAACCGACCAATCCGCCGACCCTATTATTAGAACCAGTTACGCTTCCTGTGGCATAAGAGCTGATGATATTACCGCCATTACTGGCATAAAATTCCCCAAATAGTCCTCCAACATCCTGTCTTCCTATCACGGTGATTGCCGCAGAAGAGTGGCTAATCTCTGTATCTATAGCCTCTCCTACTAGCCCGCCAGTATAGTTATTGCCACTTACTACTCCTGTCACAGAAGTGTTGGTAATGGTGGTGCCTTGAATCTCTCCCGCCAATCCGCCTACACGATTTCCCGTCGTTGAGATGTTCACATTGGCAATCTCAATATCTATTATGGTTGCCCCATTTGTATAGCCAAATAGCCCTTGGTATCCTGTTGCTGCATTGATTGTTAGGTCACTAATAGCGTTCTCATTACCATCGAAGTGACCTGTGAACCTTGAAACATCAGAAGAAGTAGAGTTATCCCCTATCGGTCTCCAGCCCGTGCCTCCATTGGCCAGGACATCATTGGCATCTTTCACCTGCTTTGCATAGCCCGTCGATTCCGGTGTCAGGTCATTCTCTAATCGGAAATAAAGATTAGGTTCGTTTAAAACCAAGTTGATATTTTGTAGGTGATTCCAATCAGTAATTAAATAAGGATCTCCAGCACTACCATCTCCGCCCGCAAAGAGTTGCTCAAGACCGGGAATTGGATTGACTTCAGGCGCGGCACCCGGGGTATCATAGGAAATCCCCTGTAGGTAAGGATAGGAAAAGAAACCCTCCGGATTAATTTTCCAAACACCCGTCTCAGCTGTAAAATCCCAGCCGTTAAATGTACTTTGTTGTTTTAGCTCGGCGGTGGTTTTGCCGATGACGCCAGTGCTGTTATCTTCATCGCCCACACCTATCCCTAGGTCATGCCCACTGGTTTCAGTGTTCCAATAAGAACTAGTCACATTTTCTGCAACTGAGGTGGATCCTCCTATCAAGCTTCCAAAAAGTCCACCAGCACCATTGGAAGTGGCATCAATAAATACCTCTCCAACGGCATAAGAATTGACCACAGTTGCTCGTCTATCAAAACTTCCGATCAAACCACCAGCCTGAGCATCAAAATTCATAACTGTCGCTTCGACTTTTCCTGTGGCATAAGCGTTTTCAATACGCGCATTATTGTTGCTCACAGTCCCAATCAGCCCTCCAACTTTTCTCCCACCTCGAACATTTCCATTAGCAAAAGAGTTAAAGATTTGCCCACCATTTAGTACACCAACCAATCCCCCTACATCATCACCATTTCCTTCGACATCTCCTCTTGCATGGGCATTGGTGATCAGCAATTGTAAAGTAAGGTCTTCACTATCAAAGCCGTCTGCTAAACCAATCAAACCTCCAGCACGTGCACCGGTAGCCGAGACTTGCACATCGGTGTTCACACCTGAAATGACATTATGACCGCTTACGGATGATCGCCTTAGTCTCCCAATTAATCCTCCTACATTTTGGCGGCCAGTCACCTCACCTGATACGGCAATATTGCTCAATGTGACATTACTCACCTGCAAAGCACCAAATAACACGCCCAGTTCATCATTACCTTGGATTTTAGCTTCATGGAGGCTGAGGTTGCTGGTATTGACAATCCCACTTTCATTAAACCCACCAAAGAGCCCCAAACTACTTTCATCAGGAGCGATGATCTCAAGGCCTCTGATGGCTTTATCATTTCCATTGAATGTAAAGTGCAAAGTTCCAGCACCACGATAAACCAAAGGTTGCCAACCCGTACCTCCATTGGCCAATGTCCCATCTGGTGACTTCACTTGACTCGCATAACCCGGAGTTTCAGGCGTTAAATCATTGGTCAGAATGAAATGATGCTCGCCATCCAATGCAGCCTTCATATTCTGTAGATGATCCCAATTTGCAATCTGAAAAGGATCTCCTGCACTACCATCACCGCCGGCAAATAGAGGCTTGGGGTTGTGGTCCAACCCTTGCCATTCAAGCGAAGGATAGCCATCGTTACTTTGTGGATCACCCAGTTCATCAATATGCCATATGCCAGGAAAATCCCATCCAAAGGATCTAAAAGTCTCAAACTGACGCATTTGAGCAGAAGTTATCCCTTCAGGCTCATTAACATTGTAAGTTGCAAAACCAGAGCCAAAAGCAACCTGCACACCACTGAGTTGTGTATCCCAGAAGGAAGCTTCGACAGTGGGACTAAATGAGACCACCCCAACCAATCCGCCTCGATTACCACTACCCGTCACACTACCCGCTGCGTAGGAATTTTCGATACTGGTTCCGTTTCCAGTTGCCTCTCCAACCAACCCGCCTACATTACTAGAACCCTCGACATTAGCCAAAGCGTAGGAATTGAGAATTTTAGCTTGGGACGTCAGCCTGCCAACAAGACCGCCAACGTTCTGGGTTCCTTCTACCGTGACCAAGGAATATGAATTTTGGATTTTCCCGGATGTAAGTTCTCCAACCAAACCACCGACATTTTGTGCTGTGGACTCAATAGTCCCGGTAGCGTAGCTATTAATGATTTGCCCTGAGCCCTCAACCAGACCCACAATTGCTCCACTCCAGAATGCACCGCCTGTGGTTACGATTTCCACATTAATGATACCAAGATTACTGATCACAGCCCCAGCACCGATCTTGGAAAACAGCCCTGCGAACTCCCTTCCAGCAGATAAGCTGATGCGCAAACCGTCAATCACATGACCATTGCCATCAAACGTCCCTTCAAAGCCAACATAACTCGGAGCCACATAACTTCCCCCTATTTCTTTCCATCCTGTACCTCCATTTGCCAAAGGACCTCCTACGATACCCACTTCATCTTCATACCCGTCTGTTTCAGGTGTCAGATCATTCATTAAACGATAGTGAAAAACTGGAACTGTGCTGCGATCACCCATGGCAGCCAACTGAGTCCAATTAGTGATTTGAAATGGATCTCCAGCACTACCATCTCCGCCCGCAAAGAGATTTGGTACAATTTCTCTGGGAAAAGTTGATGGGTTAGAATTTGCATAACCGAAGCTTATGAATAAAAACAAACTAAAGCAGCACATAAAGAAATACCTTAAGGGACAATTTTTTAGAAGTCCATATTTCTTTGTCGGAATGCTCATTTGAACTGAGGGTGATTTTCTGGTAGAAAGTCTTGCCATTTGAAGTAATTTGATGTTTACAGTATTGAAATTTTAAGCTTTATTTAAGCGGCAGAATGAATGATCTTTTGTCAGATGCATGATTGTGTCAGTGTGTCAAAAGCCAAGACACGAAGAACAAAAATGTGTGTTTGGTGTATTGGAGACAATCCTCAATGTTCAGGATTCAGAATTCCGAACACATTGAGCCTTAACTTGTGCTATTTTGTAAAAGATCTGTAAGACAATAGGATCGCCTTTAATTTTTATTTGGTGAATTTTGTTTTTCAAAATCGGATAAAACCAATACAACTAGTTGAAACAGTTTTAAAACTTAATTCTTAGTAGATTGACTATTAAAAATTTACTTAGAAATTCTGTATTAAATTCACTTCATACTAATCTGAAAACTTACATTACTTCAAATAATAAAAGTTCGACAATTAAGGCTCGATCGATTTGTAAACATTATGCAAAAAATACCTGTACAATTCACCTCCTATTCTCTTCAAAAATATTTGTTTTTGATAACATTCTTCCTTTGCTTCTATAATCCATATTTACTGATCGCATATCAGACAAACCTTGTTGAAAACGAAAGTATTTTTGTAAAAAAAGGCAATACATTGAGTTTGTTGGAAAACCATTCCTTTTTTAGGAGTAATCCCAGCAAAACACAAATCGAAAACTTTTTAGATTCCTATAAAGTCCACCCTACCCTCCCGAGTATGGAGGATGCAGAACTACTAAAAGCCATTTATGTACAATATGGTAGGGGAATTAATAACAAGAGCAAAGTCAAACTACTTATAAACCTGGCTTACATTTACAATCGTAATTTCAAATCTGATGCTGTATTTGAAACATTGGCTGAATTACGTAGGTATGAACTGAGTGAATTTGAATTGGGTTTGTCTCATTATTACCACGGCTTGGCAGAACAAGACCTCAGTAACTTTGAGCAAGCATTGTCAAAATACCTTGATGCGGCACCTTTATTTGAAAAGCTCAATTCAACCGAAAACCTTGCAGCCATCTACAGCGATATGGGTCGACTTTATAACTCTACAGGAGATCTTGATAATTCATTGACCTATTATCTCAAAGCCATAGATGCCGCCAATACCCTCAACGATGTAAATCTTTTGGCCAAATTCCATTCCAACGTCGGTACAACCTATGAAAAACTGGATGCCAATGATGAAGCTATCTCGTCTTATAATATGGGTCTGGAATTGGCAAGATTTTTAAATGATTCCTTGAAAATTGCCCAAAATCTATTGAACATCGGCAATGTGTACATGAAACTCAACAATCATGCTGACGCCCATAAGCAATACATAGAATCATTAGCTATATGCGAAATCAAAGGTATTTCCTATGGTAAGCTTTTGAATTATATGAATATGGGAGAAAATGCCAGAATGTGGGGCAGATGGGAAATGGCACAGACCATGCTTGATACAGCTCTATCGCTAGCAGAAAACATGAGTCTTCCACTGGAAAAATCGAACATACTTGGAAATCAAGCGGAACTGTATTTCGAAACCAAAAAATATAATTTAGCCTTCACTACCTTGAAAGAAGCAAAGAAATTGGAAAATGAAATTTTTGCTAAAGAAAAACAGGCCAGAATAGATGGGCTCAGTGTACAGTATGAGACAAGTCTCAAAGAAAGAGATCTTGAAAAGGCAAATCTGAAGCTTATCACATCGCAACAAAGAAATAGTTTCTTAATTATCCTTACCATCATGGCTGTAGTGATCAGCATACTCATATATACTTTTTATAGATATAAAAATCAAAAACTCAAAGACCTGTACCTTAAAAATCTTGAAACACTAAGGTTTTATGAAAAAAAGAAAGAATTACTCCAGATACACAAAGAAACTGAGAAAATCAGTCCTGAAGGTAATAGCAACTTTGATGCACTATTCGATCAGATCAACAGAGTCTTGATCCTCGAAAAGATCTTCAAAAATGAGGCACTTAACCTATCAAGTCTTTCAGAGCTAGTGAAGAGTAATTCAAAATATGTATCACAAGCCATTCAGCAAAATACTGACAAAAACTTCAATACATATATCAATCACCTCAGAGTTATGGAAGCTAAAAAATTGATTAAGGAATCATCTCACGAAATCAACTTAAGCGAAGTGATGTATTCCTGTGGATTCAAAAGCAGAAGTACCTTTTATACCGCTTTTCAAAAGGAGACCGGAATGTCTCCTAAACAATATAGGGATTTGGCAACTTCTGATTTTGGTCATAAG
>NZ_REBN01000147.1 GCF_007692705.1 Mongoliibacter sp. | reverse complement strand
TCATTTAGTAGTGAAATCATTTAATGAAGTGATTTGTACAATTAATTATTCAGTTTTAGTACATTAGTTGTCATTGTCCTAGATGTTATGAAAAAAATTAATGGATTATACTTAGTCTTTTCGGTTTTTCTTTTTGCCTTTTCATGCGGCAATGGAAGCTATGATGGTGACATTTCTTCTGATTTTGAGGAATTTTTAGATATTCCACTTTCTGAGCAACCACCACCTCCTCCTGAAGAAGGGACTTTTAAGGAGAAGCAAACTACCTCTGAACGGAAAATGATAAGAAGGGGATATTTGGAAATTTCTTCTGGCGATCTTCAATCTGATTATGCCTCAATCAAAGAGTTGGTCTCCGGATTTAATGGCTATTTGGATTCTGAAAATCTAAATAATCAAAAGGATCGTGTTAGCTATAATCTCAACATCAGGATTCCTTCTGAAGCTTACATTAATTTGATGGATACCTTATCCTCAATTGGGGTAGCTTTGATCAATAAGTCTTCCAATGTAGAAGATGTCACCAATAGGTATAGGGATTTGGAGGCTACTTTGAAAAGTAAAAAAATGCTTGAAGAACGCTATCAAGAACTGCTTTCGAAGTCTTCAGAAATCAAAGATATGATTGAAATTGAACGTAATCTTAACAATATCAGAAATGAAATTGAGATGAATGAATCTAGGTTTAGAAGTCTCAGCAATGATATCGCTTACAGTACCGTTAGCATTTATATTTATCAAGACCTGCGACAATCCGCGGTCTATTCAGATAGTTTTGGAGGCAAACTCATGAAATCCTTTTCAAAGGGATGGGATTTGTTTGTCTATTTTGTATTGTTTCTCGTACGACTTTGGCCATTTACTCTATTGGGTCTACTTACCTGGGCATTGGTAGTAAGGATAAGGAGGAAAAACAATAAAGTCCAAAACTAGAAAAAGTATTCAGGTTATTGATCCCCCTTTTTCTAGTTTTGAACGATTGAATTATTAACACAGCATATGTTCTTACGGCAATTTATTATTGCCACAAAAGCACTAAGAACTTTGAGAAAATCTTTGTGTCTTGGAGCCTTAGTGGCATTAGGGAATTTTTATCGTGCTATTTTTAAGCTTTTATTTTTATGAATCATTCTTCTACCAAAATCTCAAAATCATCAAAAAAGGCAGCGCCTTCTGTTCCCGGCATCATGACTGCAAAGGGGATCATGAAAATAGTTTTTCTGGTAAAGCTAGGTAGCGTAATCTCCAAAACATGGTCTTCCAATGTACCACCTACAGGATTATTTTCTGTTGTCAAAAAGGATGTTTCCACCGTGGTAGCACCAGTATTGCCGATTTCCGTTTCATACATCCTGAGTGCGATTGCTACCCCAGGCCCTTGGAGGTCTTCAGCGTTTACTTTGGTGCGCAGGATGACTGATGCTCCTTCAGGAATATTGGGAACTTCTAACTGTTTAAAAATATAGCCCGTATTCTCGCCATTACCTTCAGATGAAATTCCAAGATATGGAATTCCTGATTCATCATGTACACCTCTTGAAACCTGGTAGTTGTTATTGTCATTTGAAAAATTCCAGAATGGATCAGAAAGGTCATTGGTTAAAAAAACTGGATCCTGGGAAAAATCCTGACCAAAATCAATACACTGCTCATTGGCTGCCAACCTGTCAAATAATTCGTCAATGTAATACGTCCTTAATTCTTCTTCACCTTCTTTATATATTTCAAAAATATTAAACTCATCTGTCATCAGTGAAAGTGGCCTGCCATCACATTTGAGCGTATTGTCATGTGGGAGGTTGAGAATGGCATGTCCCATTTCATGGAAAAATAGGTTTTCCCTTTGAATGTCTGATAAGGAAGCCCAATTACAGTTTGATGTTCTTGATATTTCAACTGTCCGGCGACCTGTTTGTGGATGATTAATATATCCATAACCACAATATACTTGATCATTTCTCCTTACTTCATCCACATATATAGCGTCTATTCCAGATAAATTTAAGTTGAGACCACGCAATTGAGCTTCTTCTACAAACCTGTCCACAAACATTTGGAGATCTGGAAATTCTTCATGAACCGGTGTGGGATCAGGGTCATCTGTAGATTCGCAGGAGATGATTCCAATAAAAAGCGTGGTGATCAGTAGAAGTTTAAAATAATATTTCATACTATTATGGTTTTGTGAAATAATATACTAAGTTTACGGGAGGGGTATTTTTTTAGTTTCAAATTCAGAAAGTTTTTAGAATTTACCATCTCCAAAAAGCCTTGATCTTAGTATTTGTCATATTCTGCTTTTTCATAGAATATCTTTCCTACTCTTTGTATATGCTCTAAAAAATCAGAATTTTGGATTTTATGATGTATTGAAAGGTCGATTTTGTAGGGTAGCATCAAATCGTCAAGTTCAATTTCGATTTTTTGAAGCTCAGTGAGATCCAAAGATTCGCCAAGAAGTGTCAGGTCAATATCCGATCCCGGCCTATAATTACCCTTAGCCCTTGAGCCATAAAGCACTGCTTTTTTCTACTTGAGGATGTTTAGAAAACACTTCTCGAATAAGCTCAATGGTTTTGTCTGATAATCCAAACATTAGGTAAGGGCTAATTTTGACTTTTTAGATTTTCCATCTTTTCTTGAAATAGAATGAACTCGGAGATATATTGATTCATAATCTTCAAGAAATATTTCATCTGCGGTTTCCTCATTGTAGGTATGTGATGTTTTATTACGACTTTTGATCATATCCATCCAGAGTTCCCCATTTTGAATTAATCCAGATGCAAATGCTTCTCTTGTAGCGTCCTTTGAGCCGAAAATACTGTTGTTCCCGGCATTGACCAGAAAATCCTTCATTACATTCCAAGCTAACTCATGGGTGTATTCAAACCTTTGGATCAAACCTTCCTTTAAAATACCATCCATAAATTGGTCTTCGTCTATACTTCCATATTTGTCAATTGGGAAATCCTTTTTTATCCTTTTGACAGCTTCCTCAAGCTTATGTAAAGCTTTGTTGAAATTACTGAACCGCCGCTCCCATCGGATATCTTTTGATTCCATTGTTTTTTAATTAACACTACCAAGAAATCATTAAAGTTAACTATACCATTTATGTATCAGCAATATCTCAATATCCAATTAATATCTATACTGTCATGCCAGTTTCGACAAAGCCTCTTCCAAAGTTTTGATCTTTGCTTCGGCATCTGCTTGTTTTTTCTTTTCGTTTTCGACTACAGCTGCCGGGGCTCCCGATACAAATCTTTCATTGCCTAGTTTTTTCATTACCGCGTTGAGGAAACCTTTGGTGTATTCCAATTCCTTGCTCAGGTTTTCCCTTTCCTGTTCCACATCGATCTGCTCCTCAAGGGGTACAAAACACTCGTCGGATTTAACAACAAAGCTGACAGCATTCTCTACTTTCTCTCCAAATTGAAGTTCTGAAAGGTTGGCCAATTTTTTCAAAACGGATTCAAAGCTCTTATAGAGCGCTTCTTGATTGGTATTGATGGTCAGAGACAAACTCTCTTTTGGAGAAAGTCCTTTGGAACTCCTTAGGTTTCTTACCTGTGATACTACCTCAAAAACCTGTGCTGCTTCTGCTATTGGTTTGGTATCGTAAGCTTTTTTCTCCGGCCATTTTTGAATAATCAAAGCATGCCCCAAGCCTCTTTTTTCAATAGTTTGCCAAATTTCTTCCGTAAGAAATGGCATAAAAGGATGAAGAATCCTGAGGATATCCTCTAGGAATACGATGGTTTGATCATACGTTTCTCGGTCTATAGGCTGCTGATAAGCAGGTTTGATCATTTCCAAGTACCAGGAACAAAAGTCATCCCATACCAATTTGTAGGTGGTCATCAGTGCATCTGAAATCCTGAATTTATCGAAGTGGTCCTCGATTTCTGCCAAAGCTTCATGAAAGCGGTTATCAAACCAGTGAATGGAAGCTTTATTTTCATTTACATTCAGGTTTTCATCTACTTCCCAACCTTCAATCAACCTGAAGGCATTCCAGATTTTGTTGGCAAAATTTCTTCCTTGCTCTACGAGCTTTTCATCGAAAGGAAGGTCATTTCCTGCCGGAGAGGAGAATAGCATACCTGTACGTACGCCATCAGCACCAAAGTTTTTGATCAATTCCAAGGGATCAGGAGAGTTGCCCAAGGATTTGGACATTTTTCTACCCTGCTTATCCCTTACTATTCCAGTCAAATACACATTCTTAAAAGGCTTTTCACCCATGTATTCATAACCAGCGATAATCATTCTTGCCACCCAAAAAAAGAGGATTTCAGGGGCAGTCACCAGATCATTGGTGGGGTAATAGTAGCGTAAATCTTCACTTGGTGCATTGTTTTCAAAGACTTTGGTGTCAAAAACAGAAATCGGCCAAAGCCATGATGAAAACCAGGTGTCCAATACATCTTCATCTTGCTTGATATCCTCTATGGTGAACTGTTCATCATATTTTTCATTGGCGATTTTAAGCGCATCTGATTGGCTTTTAGCAACCACATATTCACCGTTCGGAAGATAGTACGCAGGAATTCTGTGTCCCCACCATAGCTGTCTGGAGATACACCAATCCCTGACATTTTCCATCCAAGCACGGTACATGTTTTTGAACTTCGGAGGATAAAGCTGAATAACGTCTTCCATGACTGCTTTCAAAGCCGGCTTGGTGATATCTTCCATTTTCAGGAACCACTGCAAAGACAACTTAGGCTCGACCACGGCATCAGTTCTTTCGGAGTGGCCCACATTGGATTTGTAATCTTCGATTTTTTCCAGTTGACCTACTTCATCCAGTAATTTAGCTATTTTCTTTCTGGCGATAAAGCGGTCTTCACCTATTAAGATTTGTGCTTTTTCATTGAGGCTACCATCATCATTCAAAATGTCAATTACCTCGAGTTTGTGCTTTACACCCAGTTCATAATCATTGATATCATGGGCAGGAGTAACTTTCAGGCATCCAGTACCGAATTCCATATCCACATATTCATCCTCAATGATGGGGATAGGTCTGTTGATCAATGGAATGATTGCTTTTTTGCCTTTTAGATGTGTAAATCTATCGTCATTTGGATTGATACAGATCGCTACATCAGCCATGATCGTTTCAGGACGGGTGGTAGCAATGGTCAGGGTTTCATTTTCAGAATCTTCTATTTTATATTGGATGTAATACAACTTTGACTGGATTTCTTTCATGATCACTTCATCATCCGAAAGAGCTGTTTTGCCCTGTGGATCCCAATTGACCATACGAATACCTCTATAAATCTTTCCTTTTTTGTGAAGGTCGATAAATACAGAAACTACTGCTTGACTTAGGTCTTCATCCATGGTGAACTTGGTTCGGTCCCAATCACAGGATGCACCTAGTTTTTTCAACTGTTCCAGGATGATTCCTCCATATTTTTTCTTCCAATCCCAGGCATGTTCCAGAAACTCCTCTCTGCTGAGCGATTTCTTATCAATGCCCTTTTCTTTAAGCATCGCTACAACTTTCGCTTCTGTAGCTATGGAAGCGTGGTCTGTTCCGGGAACCCAGCAGGCATTTTTCCCCTCCATTCGCGCTTTGCGTATCAATACATCCTGAATCGTATTATTAAGCATATGTCCCATATGCAATACACCAGTAACATTTGGAGGTGGGATTACTATGGTGTAAGGCTCCTTTTCAGGATCTACTTTGGAGGAAAAAAATCTGTTTTCCATCCAGTATTTATACCACTTTAATTCAACTGCTTCCGGATTGTATTTTGTAGCTAATGACATATTGTAAAAAAGGCTGTTTTAAACTTCGATTGGCAAAATTAAGATAAAAAAAGTAGCACACTACCCTAATTCTCGCAAATTCGGTTCAGAGATACACTCCTTATAATTTTAGATTATAATTTTATGTCTGATAATGATGGGTAATCTTCCGAGGGAACAAATTGTACTGATATAAAAGAAATGACAATCAGGATCCTATCCTTTTGAAGCCACCGTTTAAGGGAATGTGTTGATTTTGAAATAAATATCAAATTTATATTTGAGTTGAATGAGTAGGGACACTGGGATAGTTTAACTAGCGGTTGAATTTTAGATATACATATCCTTGTATTTCTATTTCATCTTCTGCCTTAATGTTCTAACTTTGGCCGACCAATTAAATTTTTACATATGACAAAGCCTGAAGTATCCGCACTCAATTCATGGGTGCAGGTTCCTAAAGATTCTGATTTCACGATTTACAATCTTCCCTTTGGAGTTTTCAAAAACAAAAGACTTTCACCAAGAGCAGGAATTGCAATAGGTGATAAAATAGTAGACTTGGCTGTATTGCATGATGAGGGCTTTTTTGCAGATCTAAGTCAACTGCCTCATGATATTTTCCTTCGGGAATCTTTAAATGACTTTATTTCGCTTGGAAAATCAGTAACTAGAAGGGTAAGGGAAATAGTGCAGGAATTGTTGAAAGAGGATAACGAAGCGCTAAGAGAACATCAAATTCGTGGTAAAGCAATGGTAAACCGAAAGGAAGCCCAAATGCTAATGCCTGTAAAAGTAGGTGATTATACTGATTTTTACAGTAGTATGGAACATGCCACAAATGTGGGGACTATGTTTAGAGATCCTGATAACGCCCTTTTACCAAACTGGAAACATATTCCTGTTGGTTATCATGGAAGAGCTTCATCTATCATTCCTTCAGGTGTTCCAATACATAGACCTAAAGGACAATTTAAAGACGCAGACCAAGATCTTCCCCAGTTTGGTCCGAGCAGAAGACTTGACTTTGAGCTAGAATTGGCGTTTATCACAGGTAGACAAAATAAAATGGGAGATAGTATTTCTACTGATGAGGCAGAAGATTTTATTTTTGGTTTTGTTTTATTTAATGATTGGTCAGCAAGGGATATACAGGCATGGGAATATGTGCCATTAGGTCCCTTTTTGGGGAAAAATTTCGCCAGCAGTATCTCGCCTTGGATTGTTACATTGGAGGCACTTGAGGTATTCAGGCTTGCCGGGCCAAAACAGGAACCTGAGGTCCTACCATACTTGAAGTGTGAAAAAGACCATGCATTTGACATCAACCTAGAGGTTTTGATTCAGCCAGAGGGAAAGAAAGAGACAAAAGTCTGTTCTTCAAATTTCAAGTATATGTATTGGAATGTAGCCCAGCAGCTTGCCCATCACACCGTGAATGGGTGTAACATCAATGTAGGAGATATGTACGCTTCGGGTACGATTTCCGGACCAACAAAAGATAGTTTTGGCTCCATGTTAGAATTGGCTTGGAAAGGAACAAACCCTGTCAAGCTTGAAGATGGTTCTGAGAGAAAGTTTATAGATGATGGGGATACTGTAGTGATGAAAGGATACTGTAAAAAAGACGATATCAGGGTTGGATTTGGAGAAGTAATAACACAGGTTTTACCTGCAAAATAATTAAAAAGCCTCCCAAATTGACATGCCCCCAAAAAGTTATGCACTTATTGGGGGCTATTCCATTTTTGGAAGGCTTTTTAATTAGAGTATAATTTTTTCATCTCTCATTTCAGCCTTTAGGGCATCCACATATTCTTTTGCAAATGTCTGAATATCTGATGGATTGACCGTTCTGGACTGGGCACTCCAAATCAATTTCATGGATTCTGCATCATAGAGGTTGGTTTCCATAAAGTACTTTCGCTCTGTTGTGTAGTAACCCTGATTCCATCCAGCAGCATTCCAATGGTCCCAATACCCAAAAAAGTTTCCGTAATATCCAAACCTTCCCATAGGGGCAAACATTGGTCCAGCCCTTCCTCCTTGCACAAATCTTTCTTCTTCTTCAATATTGATCAAGGTAATCGTCATAATGGCTTCTGCATTTACTTCGTTTAAAATTTCCTCCAGTTGTTCTTTATTTGGCTCATTACCTGAAAAAAAATCAGGAGAAAACACGTCTACACTCCTTATCGCAGTAACATCTCTGTTTTGTAATCGGGTCATAAATTCACCCTCCAACGATTGCCTCAAAGAGAGATCCTCTGAAAATGCTGCAAGTAATATGCTACTGTATGGTTGACGGCTTTCATCTTCGTTTTTCCAGCTTGCAGTGATTTGCGTAGATGAACCACAGCCCATCAGTAACAATAAAAAAAAGCTCAGCAACAGCGCGATTGGTTTCATATTTTGTCTTTTTAGATGTAACAATAACAGGATATTCACTTATCATGTACATAAAAAACAACAACTGTTCCATTTTGTTAAAGTAGGCTTTTGGGATGACCTGAAATCACAAAGATTATTAAAAGGTTTCAACTCTTATTTTATGACCTCAATTAAAAGCGTATTTTTGCACCGCATTCCTATAAAACCTAACTTACTATGAAAAATATAAATCCTGTTGATACTGTTTCCTGGTCTGCATTGCAGGCTTTAGCCGATAAATACAGTTCTACACCCATCAAAGACTTTTTTGATCAAGAAAATAGATTCGAAGAATTCTCTACGGTCCTAGAGGATATTTTGGTGGATTTTTCCAAAAACAGATTGAACACACAGGTTTTCGAAGCATTACTAGAGTTGGCAGAGGAAGTCGGTTTGAAAGAAGCGATTCAGTCGATGTTTGAAGGGGAAAAGATCAATGGTACCGAGGGTAGGGCTGTATTGCATACTGCACTGAGGAACAGGTCAAATTCACCTGTGCTGGTGGATGGAGAAAATGTGATGCCTGATATAAATGCCGTTTTGACTCAAATGAAAGACTTTGCCGATCAGGTTACCAATGGAAAATGGTTGGGTTATACAGGGAAACCTATCACCGCTCTTGTTAATATTGGCATTGGAGGTTCAGATTTGGGTCCTGTGATGGTCGCTGAGGCATTGAAACCTTATCAAAATCCAAATCTGGAGATATATTTTGTATCCAATGTAGATGGTACTCATATTGCCGAGACACTCAAAAAAGTAAATCCTGAAACCACTCTGTTTTTTATAGCTTCCAAGACTTTTACCACTCAGGAAACCATGACCAATGCCCACACAGCAAGAAGATGGTTTATGGAATATGCCAAAGAAGAAAAAGCAGTAGGAAGGCATTTCGTAGCTCTTTCTACCAATAAAAAGGGTGTAACTGATTTTGGTATTGATCCAAAGAACATGTTTGTTTTTTGGGATTGGGTAGGGGGAAGGTATTCCTTATGGTCTGCTATTGGTCTGCCTATTGCCTGTGCGATTGGATTTGATAATTTCGAGAAATTACTGGAAGGTGCCCATTCAATGGATAAGCATTTTAAAGAAGAAAAATTCACAAATAATATCCCAGTAATTCTTGCTTTGATAGGTATATGGAACACCAATTTTCTGGGGGCAGCTTCTGAAGCTATTCTTCCATATGACCAATACCTACATAGGTTTGCTGCATATTTTCAACAAGGAAATATGGAATCTAATGGGAAGTATATTGATAAGACAGGTAAAAAGGTGTCTTACACCACTGGGCCCATCATTTGGGGGGAGCCGGGTACCAATGGTCAACATGCGTTTTATCAATTGATCCATCAAGGAACACATTTGATTCCATGTGATTTTATTGCACCAGCCATTTCACATAATCCTGTAGGCGATCACCATGTCAAGCTGCTCTCTAACTTTTTTGCTCAGACAGAAGCCCTTATGAACGGGAAAAGTTTGGAAGAAGTGAAAGCTGAAATGACCAAAGCTGGGAAATCTGCAGAAGAAATTGCGAAGATTGCACCGCATAGGGTGTTTGAAGGAAATAGACCTACCAATTCAATTTTGGTTAAAAAAATTACACCCTATACTTTAGGACAATTGATTGCGATGTATGAGCATAAAATTTTTACCCAGGGGGTGATTTGGAATATTTATAGTTTTGATCAATGGGGAGTGGAATTGGGAAAAGTGCTTGCCAATGCCATTTTGCCTGAACTGCAGGATGATCAATTGGTAGACAGTCACGACGCCTCTACTAATGGGTTGATTAATGCTTATAAAGAGATGAGAAGCTAAACCTAATGTTTCCCGAGCATAATCTTTGACCTGTTAGCTTTTTGAAAAGTTAACAGGTCTTTTTTTTATAACTTATTAAGGGTTTTATTTTTCCAATTTTTCCAGCCTTTCTAAAAGTGGCGGATGAGAATAATTTACAAATACGTACCAAGGGTGTGGATTGATATTACTCAGGCTATTGACCGAAAGGGTCTTGAGTGCTTCAGCTAGAGGTAAGCCTGCAAATGTTTCTTTGGCATAAGCATCAGCCTCAAATTCATTTTTTCTGCTAATTAGGTTCATGCCAATTCCTAAGATTAATGAAATAGGAGATAAAAGCATGGTGAATCCAATGATATTTAAATGTACAGCCAATTGATCTCCGCCTAGCGCAATACTCATGTTTTCGCTGAAAATAAACTGGGCGAGAATAAAAAGCATCAAGCCTATATGCAGAATGGAAATCAGAATGCTTGAAATAATATGTTTCTTTTTGTAATGCCCAACTTCGTGGGCCAAAACTGCAACCAATTCATCGGGTGTGTGCTGATCAATTAGGGTGTCATACAAAACAACTTTTTTTCTTTTCCCGAAACCAGAAAAAAATGCATTTGCTTTGGATGATCTTTTGCTGCCATCAATGACAAAAATACTGTCAAGTGGGAAATTGACAGACTTTGCATATTGAACGATCTTGGATTTTAACTCTCCTTCTTCAAGTGGAGTGAGTTTATTGAAAATTGGTAAAATCCAAGCGGTATAAAATAAGTTTACAAATAGCATGAATACTGCTGAAATGATCCAGAATTGCCACCAAAAATCTTTTCCTATCTGATGAATGAGCCATAATAACACAGCCAAAAGCCCTCCTCCAATAATGATGCTGAGAATATATCCCTTTAATTTGTCGGAAAAGAATGTTTTAGGGGTGGTTTTATTAAATCCAAATTTCTCTTCAATTACAAAAGTGTGGTAGTAGTCAAAGGGCAGCGATAATAAATCTGACCCAATAAAAATAATTGCAAAATATACCAATGATAGTAAGATTGGATTAGTGACGATGGGGCGGAGTGCTTGATCCATCCATCCAAAAAAACCAAAATTAATAAAGGCAAAAGTGATTATGAAGGTTATAGTACCTGTAAATAATCCAAATTTATAATTGGAGGTATGGTAATCCTTTGATTCGTTGAGTTTGGATTGGCTGATGTATTGTTTCAATGTTTGCGGAACATTTGGAACAGGCCTTCTGATGTTAAGGTGGTTGAGAAATTTTTCAAATAAAAATCCAAAAGTTAAAACGCCTAATAATAGGTATTTGATCCACTCTGCCTCCATAACAATTTTTCCTAGAACTTTGGACAAGGGAGGATAGTATCTCTACTTCTCAACTTGCCTTTATTTTTATCCGCCAAAAGGAAGGATACACTGATTTCATGAGCCCCACCTGACTGCATACCCAATTGGGATACAGTATAGTCAAAACTATAGCCAACATTCATTCCTGTGGGTAGATTGACGCCTACCATCACTACGATAGCATCCCTATTGAGTTGGTTTTCTATAGGTCGATAAGGCAATCCCCTATACCAAAGTCCAACTACAAGCGGTTCTGAATAAAGATAAGCTCCAATATCAAGTTGTTCGAAAGGACCTTGTCTTTTATAATTCAGAGTGGGTACTATGTAACGTTGTCTGGCCATATGGGTAAAGTCTCTTCTATAACCACCACTTGCCAAAGCAATTCTATAACCTGTATGGATGGAATATTTTGCAGGCAATCTACTGACACCATCCAAAAATGATTGGTTTGGCGTATTTACATGGTCAGCTGCAATTCCAAACCAGAAGTTTTCTGTAAAGAACAATCCTCCAAAGGAAAGTGATAATAAATTGACAGGTTCTCCAAGTCCTGGTAAGTCTGTACTTGGCAAGGTAGGACCAAAAGGGTCTGTTGCAACAATTTGATTGGCAAAAATTAGATTTTCAAAAAAACCTATATCTCTTCTGATATAACTGGCACGAAATCCCGGACGGAAGAAGGCTTTTTCTGAAAGACGAAGCTCATAGGAATAAAACCCAGCTATGGTTGTAGATCTTAATTTGGCAGCACCTTCCACATCGTTCATAACCATTAAGCCAACACCACTGTTGTACTCGTCTAGATACGTGTCAATATAGGCCGAGAAGGTAGTGAATTGTGCATCTAGGCCAGGCCATTGATTTCTATAATTAAAACCAACCCTAGGCACCAATTCTGATCCTGTGAACGCAGGGTTGAGATAAAGGGGGGCCGCATAGTACTGACTGTATTGCGGGTCTTGAGCCTGCAAACTTCCTATTGAAAAAATAAGTATCAATAGAAAAAAAAGACGATATATATATGACCTTTGCAAGTAAATCTTCGTTAATTGGTTGATTCAATTCATCAGCTAAACGCTGTAAACCTGTCGATGTTTTGTAAGCAGCGTGTAAATTATGAAAACCCTTAGTAATTCCATAAAGTTAAATTTAATTTTTGCCATAATCTTCGCGCTTACTTGTTGTTTGAGTATCCAAAAAAGTTTTTCACAGGGCTTTAACAACAACGAATGGGTGTTTGGGTACTGTGGCTCAGGCCAGCAGAATAGCTATATTTCTTTTGGTAAAGGCAGTGAGCCTACGGTGAGAAATCTCCCGGGCACTATAGTGATAGGGTCTGATACTGGAAATGTAGATAATAATTCAGTAGTAGTGGATCCTATAACTGGCAGAACTTTATTTTATACCAATGGAGTCCTTGTTTATAATAATGATAATCTACAGATCCAGGGTGCCCCAAATGGAGTAAATGGTCAAACTGACGTAAGGCAAGGGAGTGCAATTGGAACTTTGAGTTACGATCCGGAAGGGGATAAGATTTTTTATTTGTTTTATATCACCCCAGGGGGTCAGTTACAATACTCTGTGGTAGATATGAATGCAGCCGGTGGAGCTACAGGTAACCAACCACCATTAGGAGCGGTCACAACTTTAAATCAAACAATCAGTAATGCTTCTGGTGCCATTACAGTCGTTAAAAATATCAATTCCCCTTCTTACCTATTGAGCTTTGAGGGAGGAGAATTGATATCGAGAAGGATTGAAGATGCGGAAGGAGACTTTACACAAACAAGCAGTACAGGTTTGGGTTTTACCCCAAAAGCAATCATTTACAATGAGTCTTTGGGGAAACTGATTTTAATCCCAGAAGATCCTTCTGAAGACATAATAGTTCTTGATTTTGATGCTAATTCCGGCACTTTTGGAGCTTCTGAATCAGTCCCTACTGGCGGCCCAGACTCAGTAGAAGGGGCAACATTTTCTCCCGGCGGTGAATACCTGTATTTTTCAAAAGGAAATGAATTACTGAGAGTTCCTGTCAATGACCTTGCTGCAACACCTGAGGTAATTCCATTAGATAATGATGTTTTTAACATTTATGATATTAGGGTAGGACCCGATGGCAGGCTTTATTACATATATGAGGAGGTAGAAGGTGGTCCCCAACTTGTAGGCAGGGTTGATAATCCAGATGAAGAAGATTTATTGGACCTGGACATTAATGAAGACCCTTTCAACGGCACAGATTTTTGCGGAAGGGTATTCCCTCAGTTTGCCCCTAATCAGGATGTACAAGCCGATGTGGATTTTACCTGGGAACCGGAAGTGCCCTGTGAAAATAATCCTATTCAACTCACAAGTGAAATCAATCCTGAAAACTTCAGACCCGTAAGTTTTGAATGGACTTTTAACCCACCACTTACAGATGAGGATGGGGAGCCTATTGATATTGATTTCAATCAAGAACATTTGCTGATTCCAGAAGAAGCAGTCCAAGGTCAGTCAATTGACGTTACCCTGACCGTGACTTTTGAAGATGGTTCCTCAAGAACAATCCCAAAGACCATTCCACTTACTCCCAATGACTTGGAAGCAGATTTTTCGGCTCAAGATACCACTGTTTGTGAAGGAGCCTGCGTCGATATAGGTTCACTACTAGAAGTGCAGGAAGGTGGTGGTCAGGGCGGCGAAAATCCTAATATAGGCGGCCCCGGAGGTGGGAATCCTAATGTAGGTGGTCCAATCGGAGGAGGCAATTATGAATATTTCTGGTCTAATAGACGAGATGAAGGTTGGGTTTCCGACACAGATAACTGTGTGGATTTACCTGGATTATATTGGGTCTTGGTGAGGGAACCAGGGGCTCAATGTTATGCTTATGCAGAAATTAGAGTGAAAATTTGGGACCTTCCCGATCAAAATAACAATATCTGGTATTTTGGAGATGGTGCAGGGTTGGATTTCAATATAGATCCAAATGATCCAGATGGACCTATCCCTAGGCCTGTTACCCACCCGAACAATATACCTGCTGGGACCACTACTATTTCGGATGAAACCGGGCAGGTGTTATTCTATACAGATGGTGAGACAGTTTGGGATCTGAATGGTGTCCCTATGGAAAACGGAGAAAATATAGGTGGTAGCAATCAGGCTTCTGAAAGTGTGATTGCAGTCCCTATACCTCAGCAAGAGACTGTTTACTATGTATTTACAACCCAAAGGTCTGCTGATGGAACCAATAGGGTAAAATATTCAGTAGTCGATATCAAAGCCGGTGCGACAGAGCCAAATGCTAATGTTGACGGAATAGGGAATGTAGTTTCCAAAGGAAATTTTCTTTTCAGCCCAAGTACTGAACAATCTGCTGCGCTTGCATCTGGTGATACCACCTGGGTACTTTTTCATGAGTTGGGCAACAATACTTTTAGGGCTTATCCGGTAACCCAATTCGGGATAGGTAGCCCTGTATTTTCTTCTGTAGGTTCCAATCACGGGTTCAATACGGGTGTGGGTACAATGAAATTCAGCCCGGATGGCAACCAGGTGGCAGTAACCATTCAGGATGGTGCTTGTAGCAGGCTGGAAATTTTTGATTTTGATCAAAGTTCCGGGAGGATGACCGAATATGCCCTTTTGGATTTGGGATGTAATAATGATGAAATATATGGTGTAGAGTTTTCTAATGACGGGAGTAGGGTTTTTGTGTCTTACCTTGGAAGCGGGGGGAAAATTGAAGAGTTCCTGATAGGTGTACCAGAAAGACAACGTGATCCTGATGATCCTGATGCCCCGGAGCCTGATCTTTCATGTGCTGATTGTTTTAACAATGCCTCTAATCGGGCAGACAGGGAGAATTGTATACTTAATTCATCTATAAGAAATACTTTAAGCACATCTGGTCCATTTGGAGCTGTTCAGATTGGCCCGGATGGGCAAGTTTATGTAGCGAGACCAGGCCAGAGTTCTGTGGGGCAGATTATACCTGGGGGGAATTGCAATGCCAGCAATTACCAGGAAGATGGAGTCAATTTAATTGGCGGCACAAGTTCAAACTTAGGATTACCTGCATTTGTGCAGCAGTCAGGAAGCAGTATTCCCGAGCCGGCTCTGTCAGGTCCTGAAAGAATTTGTCTTGATCCGGACGAAGGAGGGATTGGCCTTTTCGAAGGTGGAGGAGAGCCTGATATTGATGCCTATTTTTGGACCATACAACATGAAGATGGTGAATTCGAGCTCCAGGGATTTGGTGGGGCTGGTGAAGATTTTCAGGAATTGGAGCATCCCTTTTCAAGAGACGGGCTATTTACCGTCACCTTGAGGGTTGATAGGTGTGAAGAAGTTGGTTACTTTGAAGAAAGTATAGAAGTGCTTGTTGTAGCGCCACCGGAATTGACATTACCTGATGACATTGTACTATGTGCGGGTTCACCGGTAGAGCTTACTGCCATTGAGGGATATGACCCTGCTGATGAATTGTATGATTTTGAATGGAGGAATGCTGCAGGACAACTTTTCGGAGATAGTGATTCCAATACTATCGAGGTTACTGAAGAAAGTATTTATACGGTTACGGTTTCTTACAGAATTCCTGATGGGGCAGATGGAGAACTTTTTAATACCTGTCCGTCCAGTAAGGAAGTATTTGTTGGACCTGCCTTTGATTTTGACTTAAATCAAAGTGCTGAGGAAGTTTGCTACGATGATCAGCTGGTTGTCTTTGCACCCAATACACCGCTGGAAGGGGAGTGGTTTTATGAAATTCTAGGATCTGGAAACAGGGTATCACTTGGGAGATTTTTTGAATTAGAGCTCGAACCATCCTCCCTGCCTGCACCAGGACAATATGAGATAATCTTTATCGGAGAAGATCCAATTATTGAAAACTGTTTATTTGAGAAAAAGGCTGAGCTTATAGTATATGGACTACCTGCTGTTGATATTACCATACTTACTGATGCGGATGATTGTGATACTCCAAATGGTAGTTTTGAACTAGAAGCCCTAACAGCTATTGATCGTCTTGAGATATTAGAAACTAATCAGGTATTCAATAACCTTTCTGCAGGTCAGGTCTTACCGGTATTCGCAGATTTGGAGCCTGGACTGTATACCATTCAAATGGAAGGAGAGTTTGGTTGTGAATTTGTGCAGACAGCTGTCATTCAAAATCTTAATCCACCTGCTGAAATTGATGGGTTTACGGTAAGCACGGAAGATGAGGAATGTACTGCCGAGGGGGTTTCAGAAGGCCGCATCATTATTGATTTTCCAAACGGCCCGGCAAGTGGAAGTTATTTGCTCGTCAGACAGGATACAGGGGAAGAGTTTATAGGAAGCTTCACCAATGAAATTCAATTGACAATTGATGTTCCTGGAGGGGTATATGCAGTAGAGATATCGGATGAAAATGGTTGTGATATTCCTTCTGCAGATTTGCATACTGTTGAAGAAAAAGAGCAAGCTGAATTTTCAATCCCTTCCAATGTAGAGGCCTGCGAAGTGTTCACATTTGCTCCTAGTTCACCTGATCCAGATTTGGGCTATAGGCTTGAAGATGAACTTGGCAATTTAGTGAATTCTGTAGATGGGACTAATTATGAGATAACCCAATCAGGATTATACATCATGACTGCTATTCCCTCCGGTTCTGACATATGTCCAAGGGTAAGAGAGATCTTTGTAAACATTAGCGGTCCCATAGATTTTGATTTGGTTGGTCCTGAAATAGACTGTGAAACAGGGGTATCATACACTGTGGATTTGAAAGGGTTAGCTCCTGCGGATGTACGGATTTTTTGGAGAAATTCAAATGGAGAAATCATCAGCAGAAACCCTATACTTTTTCCGACGATAGCTGGAGAATATACTTTGGAAGTTCAACCTGCCGCAGGTGGACTCTGCCCTCCAACTAGTATTAGTTTTGAAGTGGAAGAATTTGAAGATGATTTGGAAATTGAGTTAGAAGCATTGCCATTCTGTGGAGAAGATGTCTTTACCATAATTTCCATCATTGGGGATTTGAATAATGTAGCAGAAATCAATTGGTATTCGGTTACGGGTAATACAAGGACATTACTGCCTCTTTTTGCCGATCAGTCAGATGTTACCATTATTGAAGCTGGAGTATATCAGGTGGAGTTAATCAATAACTTTGGATGTACAGTAGCCTTAGAGCAAATACAGATTATTAAATCTGATGCCCTACCTCCTGTTTTAGAAGAGAGCTATATCATTTGTGCTCTTGAAGATGTGGTATTTGTATTGGATCCAGGAGAGTATCAGTTTTATTCTTGGAGATTGGATGGGGAAGAAGTTGCAGACACTCCAACTTTCACTCCAACTGAAGCTGGGATGTATGAATTATTGGTGTTTGATGATGCTGGTTGTGAGTTTTCTATAACTTTCGAAGTAGAAGAAGACTGCGCACTTAAGGTTGTATTTCCAAATGCTATGAGACCTAGTGATCCTGACAGGCAATTTGTATTGTTTGCGAATGATTTTATTGATGAAGTGGAAGTTTTAATCTACAACCGTTGGGGGGAATTGATTTATTATTGCCAAAACAACAACATCCCCGAAGAAGAACCAATCTGTACTTGGGATGGTTTGGTAAATGGGCAAGTTGTACCCATAGGAACCTATCCTGTTTTAGTACGATATAGAAGTATAAATCAAAATTTAACCCAAACAATTACACGGGCAATAACAGTTATTGAGTAAAAGCATAAATATGATAACATTAATATCACCTTCAAAAACACTGGATCTTAATACCACAGACATTAGCTTGAATACGCAACCGGAATTTCAAAAAGATACATTGGAGCTCGTTTCCATTATGAAAAAGAAGAGCAAAGATGAATTGATGAAAATGATGGGGATTTCTGAAAAGCTTGCAGAATTGAATGAAGGTAGGTATAAGAACTTTAAAAAAACTTTTGAGCCGGAACATGCCAAGCAGGCTTTACTGTCATTTAAAGGAGATGTTTATACCAAAATAGACGTAGAGAATTATTCAGGTGAAGAATTTGATTTCGCTCAGAAACACTTAAGGATACTTTCAGGTCTCTACGGGCTTTTGAGACCCTTGGATATGATTCAGCCTTACAGACTAGAAATGGGAATCAAAGTAGAAAATAAAAGGGGTAAGAATCTATATGAGTTTTGGGGACAAAGAATAGCAAAGGCATTGAATGAAGCGACGAAAGGAGCTCCTATAGTCAATCTGGCTTCCCAAGAATATTTTAAGGCAGTAGATGAAAAAGCGATTGAGTCTGAAATTATTTCTCCTGTATTCAAAGAATTTAGAAATGGGAAATACCAAATAATAGGGATATTTGCCAAGCAGGCAAGAGGGATGATGACCGATTATATCATAAAAAATAGGATTACCGAACCTGAGAAATTAAAACTATTTAATGATGATGGATACGAGTGGGCTGGGGATGAAAAAGAGTGGTTGTTTGTAAGGTGATTTTTATCATGAGTAAAAATTGAAGCCTCATTAACTTATGTTGATGAGGCTGTTTTTTTCGATTGGATATTGTTGTAGATTTGTTTTCATGCTTTTCAAAAAATTGTCCACGAACTGCACATTCATTGAATGAAACAATCAAAACAAATATTTTCAGCCAAGACTAACTGGCTGACTCTTGTGTTGATTGTGGGCACTTTTGGTTTTATTTTGAGTGAATCCACTCAAACCGACAGTTCCCAGCTTTTATTATCTGCAGCCAATGATTTTGAGATTTTGGGCCCTGAACGAGTTTGCCTAATTACTGGAAATAGGATAGAAGAATTTTTTGGAGGTGGTGATCCAGAAACTGATGTTTACAGGTGGACTATCACAGAACCTGTAGGACCTCCTAGGGTTTTTCAGGGTGGTGAATCTTTACAGACTTTAGCTTTTACTTTTTCCCAATCAGGAACACATACCATTAATCTTGTTATTACTAGGGGAGGAATACCTATCTCTAATCTGACAAAAATTGTTGAGGTCTTGCCTGGAGCAGAAATTGTGCTTTTGGATGATTATGTCCTTTGTCCTGGTGATGAACTTACTTTAAGAGCATTAGACCCATCTACGGTAGGTTTGTCAGATTATTCTTTCGAATGGATAGATGAAAATGACGATGTTGTATCCATTGAAAATGAACTTGTGGTAGATGATGAGGGCGTATTTCAGGTTAGGTATTTTTTGGAAAATTCGCTCGGAGAAGCAGAATGTGAGAATACTTTGTCAACTCAAGTCCGGATTGCAGTTGATTTTGACCTTGACGTAAACGGTGTGAATTTTTGCCCAGGAAACGTAGTTGTGGCATTCTCTGACCCTCAGCTTCCAGGGAGATGGTATTATGAGAAGGTTGGAGAGCCTAGAGTATTTATCAATCAATCCAGTTTTCTCCAGTTGTCTACAGGAGATTTGCCTGGTTTTGGGGATTATGTTTTGATTTTTGAATTGATTAATGAAAATAATCCATCTTGTATAGTTACCAAGACCCATGATTTTACATTTGGTCAGAACCCGCAGTTCAGAATTGAAGAGGAATTTAGTGCTTCGGAATGTCTTGCCGAAGATGGTGCATTGAGAATTTTTGCTGATGGGGATATTGATTTGATATATTATGTTATTGATGAAGAGACCAATAGCCCTGGATTTTCTTTATCAGCCGGAGAGGAACTTGTCATTCCAGGCCTCAGATCTGGCGTTTATACTTTTGAAGCCTTTGCAAATGGCTGTAAATTCACTTTAGGCACAGTTGTCACACTTCAGGATGTACCAGATCAGTTAAGGTTTACCGTAGACCCTGATAGTATAGTGCCAGAAACTTGCTCTGAGGAAGGGAAAAACAATGGTAGTTTTACGGTGTTTTTTGAAAATGGACCAATTGATCTCATATATGAATTGTATACAGAAAGGGGAGACCTTGTGGGTACAGGTGTTTTGGAGAGTGAAGAATTGGAGGACATAGAGTTTGTAATCGAAGTTCCTGGGGGGATCTTCTATTTTGAGGTATTTATTCCTGAACCTCCATCAGATAATGGGGATGGAGATGATGAAGATGAAGATGAAGATGAGGATGAAGAAGATAATCGATGTATGGTACCTTTCGTTGAAAGAATCGAGGTACCAGGTCTTCCGCAGGTTGAATTCAGTGTGCCTACTGCCTTTAAATTTTGTGAAGTTTATGAGCTTACTCCAGAAACATCCCAACCTCTTGAATTTCTATTAAGAAATATTACTACAGGTGAAGAAAGAGTTGGCCAGACTTTTACAATTACCGAAGCAGGTGATTATGAATTGATCGGAAGACATTTGGATTTTCCTGAAGAAATTTGCCCTACAAAAGTTGATTTGCAAATTGAAGATGTTGACCCTGTAGAATTTGAAATAGAATTTGTGTCTCAAGACTGTATAGGGAATCAGGTATGGGAAGCAAATATCCTCAATTATGACCCAAGTGAAGTAAGGATCAGATGGTATGATGAAGCTGGGGAAGTGGTCAGTACCGGTGTCAATATGTCTCCTGTGACTTATGGGGAGTACGAACTTGAAATGCAACCTCGTAATATTTTGGGGACCTGCCCCACACCACCCACTAAATTTATTGTTCCTGAACCAGTACTCAGTGTGCCTGTAGATCTGGAGGCAAGTTTACTTTGTCCTTTTGGACCAGATGCTACAATCACTTTAGATACAGATTTTGATAACGTTGGGAGGATCAGATGGCGGTACTTTGATGAAGATGGTGATATTACTGTTTTAACTGAAAATGAAAATGATTCAAGCATTGTTGCATCCATTTCAGGTACATATGAAGTCACTGTCTATAATAGCATTAATATAACCTGCGAAATCGGCCGAACAAGTATAGATATCGATTTCAGTAACAATCTCACCCAATTTGATGTCCCTCAAGAAGAATTAGTGATCTGTGAAAGATATGAATGGATTCCTGAAAGTAACTTTCCTTTGGTCTATACTTTAACATATCCAAATGGAGAGCAAGTAACTAGAAATTCGGATGAAAGGTTTGTATTAAACCAAAGAGGGGAATATGAAATCAGAGGAGCTGATCCAAATAATCCAATCTGTCCAAACGTCAAATCATTTGAAGTTAGAGTTGTTGATGCGATTGTTTTTTCAGCTGAACTGGTCAATCAATCCTGTGAAGGAGAATTTACCTATGAAGCCAACTTTGGGACTTCTGCTACTGAAGATGTTTTGATCACTTGGAGGAATTCTGGTGGTCAGGAATTGGGTAATTCCCCTATATTTACGACCAGCACCCCTGGCACCTATACTCTTGAAGTCCAGCCTGCCGGAAGCCTCCCCTGTGATGTGGATTTGTATGAGTTCGAAATAGAAGCACCTGTTCTTTCAGTAAATGCAAACCTTCAAGCTGGTGTAATTTGCCCAGATGATTTATCAACAGTGATTGAATTGGTGGTTGATATGCCTGAAGAGGTGGACCGTATAGAGTGGCGTTTTACAGACATCAATAACAACACCTCTGTTTTGGGGCAATTTGAAGGGCTTTTTGAAGTGATAGCTGAGGAAGAAGGGACCTACGAGGCCACTGTGTTTAATGAATTGGGCTGTTCTATTGGAAATGACCTGGTCCTGATCATGCGCAGTATGGATGATGTCAGGCCAGTCGTAAAAGAACTCTATGAAATCTGTGCAGAATATGAAATTGGAGAGACTATAAATCCGGGTAATTTTAGCACTTATGAATGGTACTTAGATGAAATGTTGGTTTCTACAAGTCCAACCTATAAGCCTCAGATGGTAGGAGAGTACACACTTGTGGTTAATAGCCAAGAGAATTGTGAATTTGTGACCACATTCCTTGTGGAGGAGGAATGTGAACTGAGAGTTTCTTTACCCAATGCCATGATACCTGGAAGCGAAGAAAGAAATTTTCTGATTTATACAAATTTCCTGATAGACGAGCTTGATATTTGGATTTTTAATAAATGGGGGCAGGAAGTGTTTTCTTGCTCTGAAAGAAACCTTTCCGAAAATACTTCCTCTTGTATATGGGATGGGTATTACAGAGGGGAAAAGCTCCCTATAGGTGCATATGCAGTGCGTATCCATTATAAAAACACCCAAGAGGGAATAGAAGAAACGATGATGACCACCTTGACCGTGATCAATTGATTCAAAACTGGTATTGTTTTTGGGCTGTTTTTTTGACTTTCTTAACCCGCAATTTTAATTGATTTTCAAAGTTATAAAAAAGTATAAGAACAAGGCTTTTGTTCTGTTTCATCCAATATGTTTAGATTTTCTTTTTATACTGTTTTATTTCTTTGCCTGCTTTTAACTTTCATAGCTACTGTAAATGCTTTAGGTTTCACTTTTGGAGGGGATTTTACCTTTAAAACTAGCAATCTTGAAAAAGGATATTTTGTCAATGATCCAAATCTCGAGGGGCCCGAAAGGCTTTGTATAGTTTTTGGTTCTGTTTTGGGTGAGTTTTCTGCTGGAGGTAATCCGGCAACAGATAGGTATGAGTGGACCGCGACCAACCCGGCAGGGGTCATTATTTTCGAATTCAGCGGTAGGGGTGTGAATTATGAAACGGTCCCTATTCGGTTTTCTGAACTCGGACCTCATACTGTTCAGGTCAGCGTACTCAGAGCGGGTTCAGAAATTTATTCAGAAAGCCGAACAGTTGAAGTCACCCAAGGACCTGAATTAATCATAAGGCCTGATTACCTACTATGCGGTGATGAGTCTACAACGGTTACTGCAATTCCCAACGACACCCCTCAGATAGATCAATTTACTTTTGAATGGAAAAATGCAGCAGGTCAGGTTGTAGGGAATAGTAATGAGTTGATAGTGAACCAAGAAGGTCCCTATTTTATTTCTTTGTTTTTCACCAATGCTGATGGCGGACAGGATTGCTTGATTACAGGGAGCACATATGTAGGCCCACCTGATGATTTTACTTTAAGTATCCAGCAATCAGAGGCATGCGAAGGAGATTTTGTACAGGTGACGGCCGATACTCCTTTCAGGGGAGAATGGTCAGTATTGAAGCAAGGAGAGACACAGAGAACAGACTTAGGCAATTCTTTTTCCCTGACAATCGATACAGAAAATGATTTGGATGGACCAGGTGAATATTTTGTTTTTTTCAGTGTAACCAATCCTCAAAACCCTTCTTGTATTTCTGAGAGATCAATTCCTTTCTCTATAAGTGAGGGACCCAGGTATACTCTTCAAAACCAACAACCTGCTACAAATTGCACGATAGGAGATGGCTCATTTGAAATTTTAGCTGAAAGTGCCATTGATGAAATCAGGATAATCGAGCTAAATGAAGCAAGGTTTAATTTTGCCGATGGAGACATTATAGCTTTTGATAATGTTCCTTCTGGGATTTATAGGATCGAAACTGTAACCAATGGTTGTTTCAGAACAGGTGTAGTGATCATCCCTTCATTGGCTCCTTTGGCAGAGGATTTATTTGAAGTGGCTCAAGTTGCTGAATCTTGTGAAAATGGAGGGGTAGAAGAGGGGAAGTTAGTCGTGACGTTTGTCGATGAAATTATTGTAGGAGAATATAGGGTTCTTTCAGGGAATGGAGGAGTAATAGAAGAAGGGCCTATTCCCAATCAGAATTCTTTTGAAATTGATTTATCAGGGGACTTTTATGTGCTTGAAATTATCGATCAGAATGGATGTACAACTCCGTGGGAAGCGGTTTTGGATGTGCCCAAGAAAGACTTGGTTTCATTCTCAGTCCCCAGCAACATCAATATATGTCAGGCCTTTGAGCTTTTACCTTCCACCAATGAAGATTTAGAGTTTGAACTTCTTTTGGATGGTGATTTGGTGGAAATGAAAAATGCTGGAGAAGCATTTCAACTCACTGAATCGGGTAGTTACACAATCATCGGAAGAGAGAGGGCGGCTACACCTGATAAATGTCCTCGAAGAATTAACTTTACAGCAAATGTATCCGATGAATTAGAATTTGACGTATTGCTCGCAGATCAGGATTGTTTTGGAAATAGAGTTTATGAGGCTGATTTATTTGGTAAAGATTCAGATTCAGTAATTATCAGATGGCTGAATGAGGATGGAGAAATAGTAGGCCGTGGTACCAGTTGGATACCTGTAGCTTTTGGCAATTTTACGCTGGAGGTACAGCCAAGAGGAAGTGGATTTTGTGAAGTGGTGCCAGTTGAATTTGTGGTGGAAGAACCTGTTTTTTCTGTTGAAGTTGAATTGGTAGTTGACCCTTTTTGTCCTGATTCACCTTTTACTGTCATCACTTTGGAAGCAGAAAGAAACCTGATTGCTGATATCAAATGGATTTTTATAGATCCAGATGGGAACGTGACTGACCTGACCGAGTTTGATGGCCAGGATGTCATCACAGCTGAAGAGGAGGGAACGTATGAAGTTCTAGTCTTTAACGATTTTGGTTGTGAGTTGGGAAATGACCTGGTTCTAGTTTTGAGAAGTGCGGATGAAACCCGTCCTGATGTTAATGAATTTTACTCTGTCTGTGAAGATATCAACCTGGGTGAAACAATCCGCCCGGGATCATTTGAAGCTTACGAATGGTATTTTGAGGGGGGGGTGATTTCTACAGATTCAATTTTCAAACCTCAGGTTCCAGGAAGATATACTTTAATAGTTACCAATACTGAAGGCTGTACTGTAGAGGAAAGCTTCGAAGCTTTTGAAGACTGCGAATTTCAGTTTGTTTTTCCTACAGGAATGATTTTGAGCGACCCATCAAAACTTTTTAAAGTCATAGTGAACGATGCTGTAGAAAGTGCCCAGGTCTGGATTCATAATCGACAAGGACAATTGATTTTTTTCTGTGAAGACTTTGATGTTCAGACTAGGACTCCATTTTGCCAATGGGATGGTACGCTTGGAGGGGATTTTGTTCCTGTAGGAACCTATACAGTTACTTTAAAATATAATAGTGAAAGATTCGGTGTGGAAGAAAAAGTAAGTAAGAATCTCGTGGTTTTGAAATGATATTCACATCGATTTTTTTGCGCTGATATAATTCAGCTATTAATTTTTATACAAAGAAAAAGGCTGTCTGTATTATTTTTCATATTTTCCGACTGATTTTAAATAATCAGTACAAACTTATTATTCTTAAACAACCTTTTAAACCCAATCAACATGAACGAAAACATCAACAAAACAGCTTTGTTCAATGCAAGCTGTTTTGCCCTGATCACAACAGCTTTCACCTTTGCAATCAGGGCAGGTATCCTCCCTGAGTTAGGAGTTAAATTTGATCTTAATGCTGAGCAGCTCGGATTTATCAACTCCATGTGGTTTTTAGGATTCCCAATTTCTATGATTCTAGGAGGTCTGTTTTATCACAAAATAGGGCCGAAACTGATTATGCAGATTGCATTCCTTTCCCATACTTTGGGAATTATCATGACAATTTATGCAGGAGGATACAACAGCCTTTTGATTTCCACTCTTTTCATTGGGTTTGGAAATGGTTGTACAGAAGCAGCTTGTAATCCAATGATTGCAGATATGTATTCTGGACTTACCATGAATAAAATGCTGAATAGGTTCCATATGTGGTTCCCGGGAGGTATTGTACTCGGTAGTTTGATTTCCAAGTTTATGACTGACTTTGGCTTAGGATGGCAGTTACAAATGTGGGTATTGATGATACCTACTGTGATTTATGCAGTATTGTTCTTTGGAAAAGCATTTCCAAAACCGACAGTGGAGGGAGTTACTTCAATTTCAAGTAATATCAAAGCCTTAGCTTCTCCAGTATTTATATTTTTGTTTTTCTGTATGGCGCTTACTGCGATCTCGGAATTTGGTCCCCAGCAGTGGGCTAATATCGTGTTGAGTAGTACAGGTGCAAGCGGAATGCTTATACTTGCGCTTACTACGGGTGTAATGGCTGTAGGAAGGTTCTTTGCAGGGCCGGTGGTGAAAACCTTGGGGCAGACGGGAGTTTTACTTGGGGGATCTATTTTTGCAACCATAGGTATTTATATGTTCAGTGTGGTAACAGGTCCTTCGGCTTACCTAGCAGCAATTGTATTCGCAATTGGAGTTTGTTACTTCTGGCCTGTGATGGTGGGAGCAGTAGCACAAAGAGTACCTTTAAGTGGTGCTTTGGGAATGTCTATCATTGGAGGAGTGGGTATGTTCTCAACGGCTATCTTCCAACCAATTATCGGACGATGGATAGATGTATCTAGGGCAAACAAACTGGCAGAAGGTTTCACTGGTGATGCTTTAGAGTTGGCTGCAGGACAAGCTACATTGCTTAGGATGGTGTCCTTTCCTGGGATTTTGATTGTTCTATTTATTATTTTCTTCATCTGGCAAAAAAATACTAAATCGACTGAAGCAGTTCCTACTGCTCATTGACAGAAGAATATCAAATCAATAATAAAGGCAGCTTCGGCTGCCTTTATTGTACTTGTCTATCAAAGAATTCCGGTACCATCCTCCAAGCTTACTTGATAAAATTCCGGTTTTTTGCCAAATGACTTATAAAAGTCTGAGTTTATTTTTTCCTGGAATTCATCAATGTAAACTTTATGGACAATATT
>NZ_REBN01000248.1 GCF_007692705.1 Mongoliibacter sp. | reverse complement strand
TCATCCTCCTCTTCCCAGCCTTTTCTGCTGCGGACGATGTCGTAGGCTTGCATGATGGCTGCGCGCATGGAACCTTCATCGGCAATGTTTTTTCCCGCAATATTATAGGCTGTACCATGGTCAGGGGAAGTTCTGATGATGGAAAGGCCTGCTGTAAAATTTACTCCAGTTTCGAAGGCTAATGTTTTGAAAGGAATCAAGCCTTGGTCGTGGTACATGGCCAACACCCCGTCAAATTTCTTATGGTGCAGCATACCAAAAAAGCCATCAGAGGGGTAGGGGCCAAAGACCAAATGTCCCTTGTCCTTGAATTCAGCTACAACTGGCTTGATGATCTTTTCCTCTTCCTCACCTAAAAGTCCATCCTCTCCAGCATGTGGGTTGAGCCCCAGAATGGCTACTTTGGGTTTGTTGATTCCAAAATCTCCCTGAAGCGAGTCCAGCATCATCTTTAATTTCTTTCGGATATTTTCACCGGTAACATTTTCAGCTACGTTTTTGAGAGGTACGTGTCCAGTCACCAATCCTACCCTGATATCATCTGCCACCAAAAACATCAGGCTATCCTTGGCTTCAAAAGCTTGGGTCAGGTATTCTGTATGACCTATAAATTTATTTTCTGGGCTGTTGATATTGTTTTTGTTCAGTGGTGCGGTGACCAATGCATCAATTTTACCTTCCTTCAAAGCAGCAACAGCATTTTCTAAGGCAGCCAAGGCCAACTTTCCGGCTTCCTGAGTTTCTACTCCAGGAATCACCTCAGGGCTTTCTTCAAGCACATTGATCAGGTTGATTTTTCTATGATGCACTTCATCTAATGACTTGATCTGCATGAAATTAAAGTCTTCAAGCTCAAGTTGCTTACGGTAATAGGTCATGGCTTTGCCATGTGCAAAAATAACGGGAGTGATGATCTTTTGCAGTCTGCTGTCCAAAAGAGCCTTTATGGTTACTTCCGCACCGATACCGTTGATGTCTCCAATACTGATTCCTATGACGGGTTTATTTTTTCTTTGATTCATTAAAGTTCATTGATTCAAAATGATAAGAATAATAAGAGTAGCTTACGGCATTGCAAGCCCTTCGAGTCCAAAATGACATTTACTTACAGCTTAAGAGGCTGCTTAGAAATGCTTTCCCTGGATTTAGAATAAATTGTAGGGCTTTGTGATAATTCTCTTATTTTTGACATGCAATTTATAGAAAATAATCAAAGGAAAGCACATGGAGAAGGTCAAACCCAAAAAACATCTTGGACAGCATTTTCTGGTTGATCTTGGAATCGCTGAAAATATTGCCAAGTCTGTCAATGGGCACAGAGGGGTAAGTAAGGTTTTGGAAATTGGCCCAGGGATGGGCGTTTTGACTGATTTTTTATTGAAAGGAAACTGGGATCTATACCTGGTGGATATTGATAGTGAATCCATACAGTTTCTACATCAAAAATATCCGGAATTGGGTGAAAAAATCATAGAGGCAGATTACCTGAAAAGAGACTTTTCTCCAATCATGAATGGACCATATGCTGTAGCAGGCAATTTCCCATACAATATATCTACCCAGATATTTTTCAAAATACTGGAAGAAAGAAATGCGGTGACTGAAGTAGTATGTATGTTGCAAAAAGAAGTTGCAGAGCGTATCGCATCTCCCAAAGGAAACAAAACCTACGGAATACTGTCGGTGCTTTTGCAGGCTTTTTATGATATAGAATATTTGTTTACAGTACCTCCTGAAGTTTTTAACCCGCCTCCCAAGGTCAATTCCGGAGTGATCAGGTTGATACGGAATGAAGTAAAAAGTCTTGATTGTGACGAGAAAACTTTTTTTAAAGTTGTAAAGCAAGCATTCAGCACCAGAAGAAAGACCTTGAGAAATTGTATGAAGCCCTTTGGGCTGAAAGATGTGCTTCAAGAGGATCCCATGTTGGACCTGAGGGCCGAGCAATTGGGCGTACAGGATTTTATTTCTTTAACCAAAAAAATACAGGAGTCTTGGAACCAATAAAGACATTTGAATTATCCAAAGAATACCTAGAGAGCTTTAGAACCGGAATTGAAGAGCAGCAGAATGACTTTATTCTGGAATCTTTGGAAGGTGTCAACGTGGCTGATATCGCAGCCTTGTTGGATGAGCTAAATTTGGATGAAGCCATTTATGTACTGAGGTTATTGTCTCATGAAACCTCTGCTGACATTTTGATCGAGTTGGACGAAGATTCTGTCAATAAAGTAATCAGGGAAATGGAGGCCGTAGAATTGGCTGCCCTGATTGATGAGATGGACTCTGATGATGCAGCGGATATTTTGATTTTGTTGCCTTCCAAGGATCGGGAGGAAGTGATTAGTCACCTACAGGAAAGAGAAAAATCGGCCAATATACTAGACCTCCTTCGCTATGATGAGGATACTGCCGGTGGTCTGATGGCTAAGGAATACATCAAAGCCAATCAAAACTGGAATGTTATTCAGACCATAGAGGAAATCAGAAGACAGGCCGAAAAGGTTGAAAAAATTTATTCCATCTATGTGGTAGACAACAAGCAACATTTGTTAGGTAGGGTTTCTTTGAAGAAAATCATCCTTGCTGCCTCCAATACCAAGATCATGGATATTTATGAGCCTGAACTGATTTCAGTTCCCACCCATTTGGATGGAGAGGAAGTGGCGGAGATCATGAGGAAATATGATTTGGAATCCATGCCGGTAGTCAACGCCAAAAATAAACTGGTTGGAAGGATTACCGTGGATGATATTTTGGATTTGATCCGTGAACAATCAGAAGAAGATATGCAGGCGATGACAGGTATTTCCGCTGACGTGGAGGAATCGGATAGCATTTTGAAGATCTCCAAAGCTAGATTACCTTGGCTGATCATCGGCGTAGTGGGAGGCTTGATGGGTGCGCAGATCATCACCTTTTTTGAAGATGGCTTGAGTAAATATATCGCTTTGGCTTCTTTTATACCTTTGGTGGCTGCTACTGGAGGAAATGTAGGAATTCAATCCTCCTCACTGGTGGTGCAAACCCTTGCCTCCAAGTCAGTGTTTGATGATTCTCCCTGGCAGCGTTTTGTGAAGGGTCTGCTGATCGCATTGGTCAATGGTGTAGTCTTGGGCCTTTTTGTTTTTGCCGTGGTAAAATTTATATATGGATTTGATTCGATTTTCGGCTTCACTATCGGTTTGTCCATGTTTTTTGTGGTCTTGATGGCTTCCTTTATGGGGACCGTGACACCTTTGGTATTGGATAAGTTTGGTATCAATCCCGCTATCGCCTCTGGTCCGTTTATTACCACTGCGAATGATCTGTTGGGTTTGGCGGTTTATTTTGCCGTCGCCATGTATTTGCTGAAACTGTAGAATTTGATTGTTTATTGTGTTTGAAAAAACATTTAAATCACCCCTTAAATGACTGAAAACAAAGTACTGATTATTGACGAAATGCACCTTTCTATTATCCCTCTTCTAGAAAATGAAGGATATGAAGTGGAGTATAGCCCTGAGATAAAGAGGAATGAAATTCTGAAACAAGTTGAGGCCTATACTGGACTGATTATTCGATCCAAAACCCCGATAGACAGGGAATTACTCTTAAAAGCCAGGAAACTCAAGTTTATTGGAAGAGCAGGAGCAGGGCTGGATAAAATAGACACGGATTTTTTGGAACAACATGATATCAAACTTTTTCATGCGGCGGAAGGGAATATGGATGCTGTGGGAGAACATGCTGTTGGAGGCTTGTTGGCCCTTTTTAACCATATAGGAAGGGCAGATGCTGAGGTAAAAAAAGGTATTTGGAAAAGAGAAGAAAACCGGGGGGAAGAACTTCAGGGTAAAACAGTTGGTATTATAGGCTATGGAAATATGGGATCATCTTTTGCCAAAAAGCTATCTGGTTTTGATGTGAACATTTTGGCTTATGACAAGTACAAATCCGCGTTTGGAAATTTTCATGTAAAAGAAGTTTCCCTAAGCCAACTGATGGAGGAAACGGATGTCTTGAGCATGCATGTTCCACTTACCTTGGAAACGAGAAATTTCCTGAATATGGATTTGTTGGAAAGATTCCAAAAGCCCGTTTATTTCATCAATACTTCAAGGGGAGAAATTATAAGCTTTGATACCTTGAATGCAGCTTTAGACCAAGGGGTTTTTAGAGGAGCTGTTTTGGATGTGTTGGAAAATGAGAAATTCAAGACCTTTAGCGATGAGCAAAAAGCTGCTTTTGAAAAATTAGCCCAAAGAGAAAATGTGATTTTCAGCCCTCATATTGCCGGATGGACTTTCCAGTCTTATGAGAAGATCAATCAGGTGCTGGTTCAAAAAATCAAAGAAGCTTTTCAGAGCTCATAAATGGCCCTTTGGATCCAGCCATTTGTTCCGTGATTTTACCATTCCCATGGTTTTTCTTAAATTGAAGGAAACTTGAAGCAGCCATGGAACCACAAATCGGGAAAAACAATAATCAGCCATTAAAGTCTCTGGAGGATTGGGAGGATGATCTTGTGCTTAGGTACCCTGAGCCAAAAGGAAAACAAACTAAATCCAAAGCATCTTATAGAAATTACAAAAATTCGGATCGGGTGGATACTGTTAGGGAATTCTACAGGCTGAATCACACTTATCAAACCTACGATTTTGTCTGTGCCAAGGAAAAGGAGTTTTTGAAGTTTGATAAAAAGGAAATGCCTTTTTGGGAGGCTATCAAATTTCTCAATACCCTGGTGGATGATTCAGACCCCGATACAGACTTGGATCAGCTGCAACACTTGCTGCAGACTTCAGAAGCTATAAGGGCTGACGGACATCCTGATTGGTTTGTCCTGACCGGTTTTATCCATGATATGGGTAAAGTGTTGTGCCTTTTTGGAGAACCCCAATGGGCTGTAGTGGGGGATACCTTCCCGGTGGGTTGCAGGCATTCCGATAAAATTGTTTATCCGGAGTTTTTTGCGCTAAACCCAGACAGTCAGGACGAGCATTACAATACCAAATATGGGATCTATTCTGCCAATTGTAGTCTCAAAGAAGTGAAGATGTCGTGGGGACATGACGAATACCTGTATCAGTTAGTCAAAGATTACCTTCCTGAACCTGCACTTTACATGATCCGCTACCATTCTTTTTACGCACAGCATAGGGAAGGAGCGTATGACCATTTGCTGGATGCGCATGACCGTGAAATGTTCAAGTGGGTGGATAAATTCAATCCCTATGACCTGTATTCCAAAGTTCCTGTAGCTCCGGATGTCAAAGCCTTGATGCCCTATTATGAGGATTTAGTTGCCAAGTACCTGCCTACGGCGTTGCGGTTTTAAAGCAAGTTTGATAGAGATAAAAATTTCTTTTACCAATCCTAGATTGGTTTCTGTCGATAGAATTGTTACTTTTGCACAGTTACATAGACAAACAAGGACAAAGAAACGGTTTCAGCAATGAGACCGTTCTTTTATTTTTCATAGCCATAGCAAATAATAAAAGCATGAGTAAGATACAGTATTACACCGAAGAAGGATTGAAGAGGCTGAAGGATGAGCTTCATGATTTGAAGACAAAAGGAAGATCTGATATAGCCAAGCAAATTGCTGAAGCCAGGGACAAAGGTGACCTGAGTGAAAATGCAGAATATGATGCTGCTAAGGATGCCCAAGGTTTATTGGAGTTGAAAATTGCCAAGTTGGAGGCTGTTGTGGGAAATGCCCGCGTGATGGACAATTCCAAAATGGACACTTCCAAAGTAGGGATTTTGTGCACGGTGAAAATTAAGAATGTTAAAAATGGCATGACAGTTTCTTATACCTTGGTATCAGAAGAAGAGGCAGACTTGAAAGCCGGAAAAATTTCCCTGGCTTCTCCTTTCGGAAAAGGCCTTTTGGGTAAAGTAGTAGGGGATATTGCAGACATAAAAGCCCCTGCAGGTACTGTGCAATTTGAGGTGCTTGACATCTCTTATTAAATAAATTTCATATCCCGATGGTATTACCGTTCGGGATTTTTTATTTTTAGAGCTATGGCAAGCATATTTACAAAGATCATCAACAGAGAAATACCTGCCCACATTGTGGCGGAGGATGAGCATTACATCGCTTTTTTGGATATCATGCCTTTGGTCAAAGGACATGTACTTGTAGTTCCCAAAGTAGAGGTGGATTATATTTTTGACCTGGAAGATGAGGTATTGGCCGGTTTGCATGTTTTTTCAAAAAAAGTGGCCAAAGCTATTGACAAAACCATCAAGTGTACCAGAGTTGGAGTGGCGGTGATTGGCCTGGAGGTTCCACATGTACACGTTCACTTGGTTCCCCTCCGCAGCATGGATGACATCAATTTTAACCGTGAGAAGCTCCAACTCAGCAAAGAGGAATTTGCGAAGATCGCTGAGACCATTCGCAAAGGGTTGGTTTAATTGGTTAATTGATGAATCGATGAATTGACGAACAGTAGTTAAAGGTTAAGGTGTGCGACTGTTAACTTTTAACCATTAACTAGTTGATTAATTGATTAATTGTGCAACTGTTTAACTGAATTGTTAAGTGTTAATATACGGGCAATTAACTTTTAACAATTAACTTTTAACTAATAAATATTAAATACCTAACGAATCATCGATCTTAGTTCAGCGTCGTAAATCGTAAATCGTAAATCGTAAATCCAAAATCCCAATCTCTTTCCGTTCTTCATTTTTGCAACCGATTTCATAAAATTAAAAGCGTCTCAGCCATAATGCCTGTGCAAACGTTTTCCATATTCATTTAAAATATATAATTTGGTACTTTAATAAATATTTCTCAAACCTATTATTTCTATTTTACCTCGAACCTAAAACCCAAAATTATGGCTAAAACTTATTTTCCAGGAATTGATAAAATCAAGTTTGAAGGCAAGGGTTCCAAAAACCCTTTTGCTTTTAGATACTATAATCCAGACCAGGTAGTGGCTGGCAAACCTATGAAGGAACACTTCAAATTTGCCATAGCCTACTGGCATACCTTCTGCGGCACCGGTGGAGATCCTTTCGGTCCAGGCACCATGAACCGTCCTTGGGATGAAAATGCAGATGCTGTACAACGTGCCAAAGATAAAATGGATGCGGCATTTGAATTTTTCACCAAAATCGGTGCGGAATATTATTGTTTCCATGACATTGACCTGATTG
>NZ_REBN01000105.1 GCF_007692705.1 Mongoliibacter sp. | reverse complement strand
GGGTTATTTCCCTGCCCAAGACCCAAGGGTTGTCCCAAAACCCTGAATAGCGCTCCCATCAAGTACTGTTTGGGAGTCACCGATTCATGTGGGGTTTTGGTAGATTTAAGGATTCTGGCTTCTACCTCCGGGTGGATTTTCACAGTTCTAAGGTTGAACAGCCCAGCCCTTACCGCATCTCTGGCGAGTATTCCTTTTTCAAGCATTTTTGCTAAACCAAAGATGCATTGTGCATTATAAGGATGAATTGTCTGTAAGATCAAGTCAGCAACAAAATCCTGATGGACATTCCACTTGGCTTTACCTGTGGGATCCAGAGCTAGACATTTTGGAACAAATTCGAATTTCTTATTCTTGATGAGATAAAGTAACAGTACTGCATGGTATTGACTTACCAATCCGAATTCAATCATTGACTTACCCATTTCTGCGGACTCCTCTTTTAATTGATTGTCCTGCAACTGAGGTAAAAATTCAGCATATTCTGTAGGACTCTTATCCGTAGTGTTTTCAGTTGGTCTATAGATACACCTTTGGAATCTCAATAAATCCCAATCACCTGGCTTTTCGGGATCAAGCTCTATTTTTTCCTTTACCAAGGCAATGATTTTTCTGGGACTCTCTGTTACTACAGGCCTTTGGGCACAGATCAAAGTGAGTTCTTCTGCAAGTTTTTCCTTGATTGCATCCAGCTTTATTTTTTTGGATAAGAATCCAAAAACTGCATGAACTTTATTCAATTCATGCTTGCTCATCACCAACCTTGTTTCTTCCAATGGTTCCTTGAATACAAATTCAAGATTGAAAACAATTACTTCCTGAATGAAATTCTCGGCTTCTGTTTTGGAAAGGTCTTTGGAATCAATTAATCCCTCAGCTATGGCCAGAATTCTCAATTCACTTAAAAGCTCAATAGTGGAATTTGGGTGACCGCTTTTCAGAGTTCCTGAAACCAGGCCTGGTACTAATTTCGAAGGGTCAGCCCAAGGTGAACCTTCAAAAATACCTGCACTGGTAAAATCTTTCACGTATTTGTAAACTAGGGAAATTCCTTCCTCGGACTCCAAAAGTAAGTCTGTTTGTCCCAGTAATTTTCCAGCTTTTTCGAATTTTGTGAATTTTGAGGCCAGGGAAAACTCCTGAAAAACCTCTTGTAAATTTTGTTGTTTGCTAATTGCAATAGTTTGGTTTGGCATTCCTTTAGGAAAATTTAATCGTTTTGAATGACACCATTTGGTGTCAATTATAAACAAAAATAAAACCCTTCCGAAGAAAGGCTTTATTTCAGCTATTTAGATGGAATAATTATCTTAATGATAAAAATCCACATTCTCGTAGTGCAATAATAGTTCCGTCATTCTATCCGGGTCTTCACCTTTGAAATTAACAGTGCCAAAATGGTTTCCAAAACCTTCTCTGCTGTCGATTTTCTGGTTGGTAAGAGGAGGGATAAGATTATGATCTAGGAAGTAAGGTTCCTCTCTAAGTTCATCAGGAATTTCCAAGGTATTGATGACATTCTTTTGCGGATAAATCATCACATTTCCATAAAATTCCTTTGGTCTTGCATCGAAGCGTGGAAGAATATCTTTGAGTTCTTTTTCGGAAAGATTGGGATCGTGACAAAGCACAAACGCTCCTAAAGCATCAAAGTCGTAGGCTTTTCCAGCCAACTCCAAAATATGGCCACCTGGAATTCTACAGGCCACCTCGCCAAAACTCAGCTCGTCATTTTCGGTAAGAAACCATTCAGGGTGAATCATACCATATTCGATGCCGAAGATGTTTACCAGCTTCTGCATCTCCTTCATGATCTTATCCCTTTTGGTATGAAGGTAATTTCCTTCAGGAATAAAGTTGCTATAACCCAATTTCACATATTCCGTGATGTTCAAAAATCTAATTTTTCCTCCATGTACAAAAGCTTCGCAAGAAAATTCAGTTCCCGGTAAATGGCTTTCTGCCAAACAGGGAAAATCACTTTCTTCACACTTTTCATCAACATCTTTCATCGATCTCAAAAGCCTATGACCAACTGTACCAGCTGAAGCGAATGGTTTGATATGAACCCAGCTATCTTCTTCACCATCGATCTGAAGATTGGCTTCATTTAATCTTTTCATGAAATTTTTTACTCCCTCTTTGCTATGGACTTCTTCGAAAAGTCCAACTCTCAATCCTCCAATCAAAGCCTTTCTTTTCATCATCGCTTTGTTTCGGAAAAGAAAAGCACGGTTCAATACCTTAGGGTCGTCTCTATAAATAGAATTCAAAGCTCCAGCCCATTCTACAGTTTCTTCAAAAAGAGGAACAGCTACATCAGCATCAAATGCTTTCAATTTTTCATGCAGATCCAGGGAATTGGAGCTGTCACTCCATTCATCAAATTGATAGGGAACAAATGGAATCCCATTCTCTTTTGCATAGCTCTCAAAAATAGGGAATGAAACCACCACGTAGGGTTTATTGAGTTTTTGCATACTTTCAATGACAGGTAAACTCCAACCCATCAATGCGAAACATTTTGCCATTTTTTTAAAATTTTGTTCACCCTTAATATAATCTAATAATGCATAATGTCAACCCATTTCAATTTTAATGCAAAAAAGCACTAAATAGTTAAATAAAATGTTGAAAAGGTATTGTTATTATTGATTCAAGAAAGTAAAACGGGAGGGAGGTTTTGTTTAAAAACGTATGTGTCGGATTGTGTGTCTCTAAAGGCTGAGACCTAGGTTATCCATAGGCTATTCCTTCAGGTTTCTGATAAAAAGTATTTGGCTTGATATATAAAAGTTGCCGTACAATGCGGCTTCACTAAAAGTCCGACGGCAGAACCGTCGGATAACTGTAAGACTATGCTACATCAGCCGTCTCCTTCTTTCCTTAATTTCTTCCACCTTTTCCTTACTCACACCAAAGACTTTTCCCTCGGCGGCATCCTTCATGAGCAGGTCAATATACTTTTGAGAAATTTCATTGCTGTCTTTGTACTTTGTTCTCAGCGCCTCCAACCTATCGTGCAGATCCAGCTTAATGTCTGCATAAGCAGGGTCATCATAAAAATTCTTCAATTCTAGCGGGTCTTTGTTTCTATCCAGCAATTCCCACTGATCCTCCACATAATAATAGTGAACCAACTTGTAATCTTTCGTAACAATGGCGTAATGACGATTGACCATATGTTCTGCGGGATATTCATAGTAGTGGTAGTACACCGCATCTCTGTCCCATTGCCCATCATTTCCTGTGAGGATGGGAATCAGACTTTCTCCCTGCATGTCATCAGGTGACTCCACCCCAGCGGCTTCCAGAAAAGTCTGGGCAAAGTCAAGGTTTTGAACCAACTCATCTGAGCGGGAGCCTGCCCTGATCCTGTCTGGCCACGATACCAAAAGCGGTGTTTTGAAAGACTCGTCGTAAATGAATCTTTTGTCATACCAACCATGCTCCCCTAAATAGAATCCCTGATCGGAAGTGTAAACAATAATGGTATTCTCCATCATGTCGTTGGCCTCAAGATAATCCAGAAGCCTGCCCACATTTTCATCCACGGCCTGAATAGTTCCGAGGTAGTCCTGCATGTATCTTTGGTATTTCCATTTCATCATATCTTCTTCAGACATCGAAGGGTATGCTTTTTTAAACTCCTCATTGACCTTTCCATAGGCTTCCATAAAGGATTCTCTTTGCTCATCGGTAAACCTACTGTATTCATAGGTATAGCGCTGTTTGTCAAAGCCGATTTCAGCGATTCCCAATTCGTCCATTACCTCTGGAAACACTTTGTTGTCCCCGGCCCAACTCATGTGGTGGAGGATATTCATTTCGGCTTCCCCCGCAGGAGAGGTTCTGCCGGAATAATCATCAAATAAGGTTTTTGGCTCAGGAAACTCCCTGTTGGTAAAATCATCCAAATGCCTTTCGGCCATCAGCCAAGAGCGGTGGGGGGCTTTATGCAGGTACATTAGCATAAAGGGCTCATCTTCTTTGCGCTCGTTTTCCAACCAATCCAAGGTCATGTCGGTAATGATATCCGTGACGTATCCATCCACCTTGATATTACCATCATGCTTAGTGATGAAATCAGGATTGTAATATGATCCTTGGCCGGGAAGGATTTTGAATTGGTCAAAACCTTTGGGATTATTTCCAAAATGCAGCTTTCCGAACATGGCCGTTTGATAACCGGCATCCTGAAGTAGTTGCGGAAAAGTGATGTTGGTGGTGTCAAACTGGAAGTGGTTATCCACCTTTCCATTCAGGTGAGAATGCTTTCCTGTCAAAATTGTCGCCCGACTTGGCGCACAGATGGAATTGGTTACAGAGGCATTGGTAAACAGCACCCCCATTTTGGCTATTCTGTCAATATTGGGTGTTTCAATCAATTTATTGTCATAGGCAGAAATGGCCTGATAGGCATGATCATCCGACATGATAAAAATGATGTTGGGTCTTTCCTTTTTATGCGTTTCCGATTTTTCGCTGCTACAGGAAACAAGGGCTGTCATCAGGAAAACAAAAAGAAGAAGCTTGGTATTTTTCATAGAGCTTGATTTTTTGGGGAATTTAAAAGTATAAAATAATTCTCTTTATGTAAACATTACAGGATGATATTCCAAATGATTAGGGAGAATGGTAAAATATATGGCTAGTGGGTTATTGCGCGAAATAAATATTGCCTTTGAATGTATCAAAAGTTTGTCTCCAAGGCCGCAAAGGTTGAATACTTCGCTATCCGAAGGCTGTGCCTTCGGATTCTTAGTATAATGGCTTTTAGCCTGTTTTTACTTTGCATTCCTTTAGCCGCAAACTGTGCCTTCGGATTTCTAGTTGAATAGCCTTTGGCTTGTTATGATTACCGTCACAAAAATACGGATATATTAACTGTCCGACCGCGCAAACGTCGGACAACACGAATAACTCAAGATTGCTTTTCTTTGAGTTCGTTGTATTCATCTTTGCGCCCATATTGTGAACTTCTTTCTATCAAACTCTATCCCGATTTGCAAGACCTCGCAACTTTGAAGATTTTTTGCTTTTCTTTGCAAAACGTATGATGCAAAATCAAAAAAATCCCCTTTTAGTGGGATATATAATGGCACTTTCTGCTGCTATCATGTGGGGTATCTCCGGTACCTGCGCCCAATATTTATTTGAAGAAAAAGGAGTTTCACCCTCCTGGCTGGTATGTTGGAGAATGGTGATTGCAGGAACCCTACTATTAATTTTTGCTCTGTTTAGAAAAAATTCAGACGCCAAGCGGATTTGGCTTAAAAAAAGAGATGTATTCGAGATTTTGGTTTTCAGCACCCTTGGAATGGTAGCTGTACAGTTTACCTATTTTTATAGCATCAGTCTTTCCAATGCAGCCACAGCAACAGTTTTACAGTATGTTGGGCCAGTTTTCGTAGTCGGATTTTATGCCATCAAGTTACGGCGTCTGCCCAAGCCGAATGAGTATATAGCCTTGGCTTTGGCCCTGATCGGGACTTTTCTATTGGTGACCCATGGGAGTTTTGATGCCTTAGTGATTTCAGAAGCAGCCTTGTTTTGGGGTTTGCTTTCGGCTGTTTCATTAGCAGTCTACACAATTCAACCCGTACAATTGCTCAGGAGGTTTTCTTCTCCTACAGTAACGGGTTGGGGAATGTTTATCGGAGGAATGATTTACTTACTTGTGAGCAATCCTTGGTACCTTTCAGGTACTTGGGATATGGGGACTTATCTGGCTTTTGCCTATATTATAATTTTGGGTACAGTTATTCCATTTTCTATTTTCCTAGCCTCCCTGAATATCATTGGTGCGCAGACGGCCAGTCTACTTTGTTCTGTAGAGCCCTTATCAGCAGCCTTGGTGGCAGTTGCATGGCTGGGAGTGACATTTACCGGAATGGATTGGTTGGGGACTTTTTTTGTGGTGATCACAGTAGCGCTGCTTACCTTGTCCAAGAGAACTGTAAAACTTCCGGCACTTAGGGCTTTTTGGCGAAAGGATATCATTTAGTGATTTTATAACATCCCTGCTAAGGGGATAAAGACGTTTTCTAACAAAACTTTTTAGGTTATCGGACCCAGCCGCCACTTAGTCAAAGTGGGTCAAAATAGATGGACTGGCCAAAATTCCGGGCTTCATATTTTGAAAATCTCTGTTTCCAATTTTAAGTATAGTTCAATACCCTTACCTTTACAGCAATAAAAATAACCTTATGCTTAGAAGACCCAGAAGAAACAGAAAGTCACAGGCCATCAGAAATATGGTAGAAGAAACCCGTCTTACCGTTAAGGATTTCATTTTCCCCATGTTTTTGATAGATGGAGTCAATCAAAAAGTAGAAGTAGCTTCTATGCCAGGGATTTTTAGGTATTCTTTGGACTTGATGTTACAGGAAATTGAAGTTTGTATGAAACTGGGTATTATGGCCTTTGATATTTTTCCGGCTTATCCTGAATCCAAAAAAGATAAGTACGCTACAGAAAGCCACAATCCGGAGACATTTTACCTGCAGGCCATTCATAAGATCAAAATTACTTTTCCTGAGGCTGTGGTCATGACAGATGTCGCCATGGATCCATACAGTTCTGATGGTCATGATGGATTAGTGAAAGATGGGAAAATCTTAAATGATGAAACTTTAGAAATCTTAGGCAAAATGTCTCTTGCCCAAGCGCAAGCTGGGGCAGATATACTCGGCCCATCTGATATGATGGATGGAAGAGTAGGTTATATTAGAAATGTTTTGGATGAAAACGGCTACACCGATGTATCTATTATGTCTTACACAGCGAAATATGCCTCTGCATTTTATGGTCCATTCAGAGATGCTTTGGATTCAGCTCCAAAAATGGGAGATAAGAAGACCTATCAAATGGATCCAGCCAATTATTATGAGGCAATGATAGAAGCAGATCTGGATACAGAGGAAGGAGCAGATTTTCTAATGGTCAAGCCGGCTTTGGCTTATCTGGATGTAATCCGACTGCTCAAGGATAATTCAAACTTACCTATAGCTGCCTATAATGTCAGTGGGGAATATGCCATGATTAAAGCATCTGCCGAAAGAGGTTGGCTGGATGGCGAACGGGCAATGCTGGAATCTCTATTGAGTATCAAGCGGGCAGGTGCCAATGTGATATTGAGTTACTTCGCCAAGGAGTTTGCACTTATGCAGAAATAATTTTTTTAGCGCATTTCAAGAAGATATAAATAGATACGGTGCTGTATAGATATATTTTTATGCCGTTTTCGGCAATTATCTTAATACTTTTAAAGAGGTTTTTTGCCGATAACGGTAAAAATTAAAATGAAATATATTTCTGTCAGTGAGTTTGCCAAATTAAAGAACATTCCTCCTAGAACGGTGGGGAATTATTGTGCCCTTGGCAAAATCAAAGGTGCATACATAACAGGGAAAACCTGGAATATTCCTGAAGATGCGGTTTTACCAAAAAAGCTTTGTAAGGTATGAGAACAATATCAGTGCTTTTTATTGAAGCAGTTTGAATTAAAGATCTTCTTCCCTTTCCAGCATCAAAATGGAATGCTGGGGTACGATATAATATTTTTCGCCTTCGTACATTACCTCATAACTCCCATTGACCAAGAATACAGCCAAATCTCCTTCCTTTGCCTGAAGGGGAATGTACTTGATGCTGTCATCTCTGTCTTTCCAGGGTTCATCATCTTCCATAGGCGAAGGGATAGGGTAACCAGGGCCTGTTTTGATGATATAACCTTGCTGGACTTTTTCTTTTTCCTGTACGCCAGGCGGAAGATATAGGCCAGTGGCTGTTTTCTCATTAGCTTTTCTAAGCTTGATCAATACACGGTCACCTACGATGATGAGCTTTTTCAATTTATTTTCTGGTGTGAGTTGCATTTTTTGAGACTTTTAGAAATGAGAAGCGAGAGACGAGAATTTAGAGACCAGAAGAGATAGAGATACATTTTTGAAACAAGAAACAAGAGACAATAAACAAGAGATGAGAAGTCTCTTGGTTTTTAGATCTAGTTTGTAGTATCTAAAAAAAGGCATCCATATCAGATACAGATGCCTTATTTGTTGGTTCAGTTACGATTACTTTTTATCCTCAGATACTTCTTCATAGTCTACATCAGAAACACCGTCACCGGATTCAGCAGCACCTTCTGCGCTTGCATCAGGGCCAGCTTGCTGTCCTTCTGCACCACCGGCAGCATTGTACATTTCCTGAGAAGCTCCTTCCCAAGCCTTGTTTAAGCCTTCCATGGCGGTATCAATAGCAGCTAGATCCTTGGCTTCATGTGCTTTTTTCAAGGTTTCCAATGCACTATTGATGTTAGCCTTATTACTGTCGGAAAGTTTATCACCATATTCCTTCAGTTGCTTTTCTGTAGAGAAAATCAAACTGTCAGCTTGGTTGAGTTTTTCTATTTTTTCTTTTTCTGCTTTATCTCCAGCAGCATTTGCTTCCGCCTCTTTCTTCATTCTCTCGATATCATCTTGAGACAAACCTGAGGAAGCTTCGATCTTGATTTTTTGTTCTTTACCCGTTCCTTTGTCCTTGGCGGATACGTTAAGGATACCGTTGGCATCAATATCGAAGGTTACTTCGATTTGAGGAACTCCTCTTTGTGCTGGAGGAATATCACTCAATTGGAATCTTCCGATAGACCTGTTGTCTTTTGCCAATGGTCTTTCACCTTGTAGTACATGAATATCTACAGCAGGCTGGTTGTCAGCTGCGGTGGAGAACACCTCTGATTTCTTTGAAGGGATAGTCGTGTTGGATTCGATCAATTTGGTGAAAACGCCACCCATTGTTTCGATTCCCAAAGAAAGCGGTGTTACATCAAGTAACAGTACATCCTTCACTTCTCCTGTCAATACTCCACCTTGGATAGCGGCACCTATAGCGACTACCTCATCTGGATTTACACCTTTAGAAGGTTTTTTGCCGAAGAATTTCTCCACTTCTTCCTGGATTTTAGGGATTCTTGTAGAACCACCTACTAAAATCACCTCGTCAATGTCAGAAGCGGAAAGTCCTGCATCTTTCAAAGCTTTGATACATGGATCCATGGATCTTTTTACCAAGCTTTCAGAAAGTTGTTCAAATTTCGCTCTGCTTAAGGTTCTTACCAAGTGCTTAGGTCCTGATTGCGTAGCAGTGATATATGGTAAGTTGATTTCAGTAGAAGAAGAAGAAGACAATTCGATCTTTGCTTTTTCAGCAGCTTCTTTCAGTCTCTGAAGTGCCATTGGGTCTTGTCTCAAATCAATTTGCTCTTCAGCTTTAAATTCATCGGCAAGCCAGTTGATGATAACTTGGTCAAAATCATCACCACCAAGATGAACATCACCGTTGGTAGATTTTACTTCAAATACGCCATCACCCAACTCCAATATGGAAACGTCAAATGTACCACCACCAAGGTCATACACAGCGATTTTCATGTCTTGGTTTTTCTTGTCCATACCGTAAGCCAAAGCAGCAGCAGTAGGTTCGTTGATGATCCTTTTCACTTCAAGACCAGCAATTTGACCTGCCTCTTTGGTAGCCTGACGCTCTGCATCATTGAAGTAGGCAGGAACTGTAATAACTGCTTCAGTGACTTCCTGGCCCAAGAAATCCTCAGCTGTGCTCTTCATTTTTTGAAGAATCATTGCTGAAAGTTCCTGTGGGGTATAAGATCTATCCCCGATTTTAATAACTAAAGTATCGTTGGATCCTTGCTCTACTTTGTAAGAAGCATGTTTTTTCTCTTCAGAAACTTCAGAAAACTTTTTACCCATAAATCTCTTCACAGAAGAGATGGTATTGGCGGGATTAGTGATTGCCTGTCTTTTTGCAGGGTCACCTACTTTCCTTTCCCCGTTGCCATTGTCCAAAAATGCCACGATGGATGGAGTAGTCCTTCTTCCTTCAGAATTTTGGATTACTACCGGCTCGTTACCTTCCATTACAGCAACACAGGAGTTGGTAGTACCCAAGTCTATACCTATGATTTTTCCCATGATATTATATTTTCAAATTTTAGTTACAAATTCTAATGTCAAGTGCTTTATGTCAATGGATGTGCCAAGAGCGCTTACTGTGGATTTTGTGTCAGATTGACAGATTCTTGTCATAGAAATGCAGATAATTTTTCCATCATGTCACGGGGAAAGGTAAAAGTTTGTCATAATTGAGGATAAAAGTCATAATTCTAGAAGCAACCTATTGGGTTGGAATTGTATCTTATTCATATGCATAAGGATAATAAACTTTTGAGGGAAAGGGTCAAATGGGCTTTGGTATTTTTGGTATGCTCGGTATTTTACACTTTGCTATTTTTTTGATGAAGACTAAGTGGTTAACAATTCCGCTTTTTTGGTTAATTTGATCATTCAAAAATTTATTATTATGCAATTACAAGACATTTATATCTACCCCATCAAATCTTTGGGAGGAATCAGGTTGGATCAATGGACTTTGGAAGAAAAGGGTTTAACATACGATAGGAGATGGATGTTGGTGGATATGAATGGTAAATTTATGTCACAGCGAACATTGCCTGCAATGGCCTTATTGCAAGTGACATTGGAAGAGAATAGCCTAAAGGTTACTCAAAAAATGAACCCTGATCATTTTGTAGTTATTCCTTTTGCTTCAAAAGCAGTAGGAAAAATAAAGGTTGAAATTTGGGAAGATATTGTCGAAGCTGATGTTCTTGAAGAGCAGTATGGAGTTTGGTTTTCTGAATTTTTAGGGATTCCCTGTAAGCTCGTAAGTATGCCGGAAAGTGAAAAAAGAAAACTCAAGCCAAAGTATGCTGTCAATGGTGAATCAGTCAGTTTTGCTGACGGTATGCCTTATTTACTTATTGGTCAGGAGGCCTTAGATGAGTTGAACAGCAGGCTGGAAGAAGCAGTGGGCATGGAGCGCTTCAGGCCTAATTTGGTTTTTTCAGGAGGATATGCTTTTGAAGAGGATCAGTGGGATGAAGTAAAAATTGGTGATGCAGAATTTAAAATCACCAAACCTTGTGCACGCTGTGTCATGACTACTGTTGACCAAGATACGGCACGTAAGGGGAAAGAGCCTCTCAGGACACTAGCATCTTACAGGACTGTAGACAATAAAGTCATGTTTGGGCAAAATATGTTGCTTCTTCGAGGGAAAGAAGTAAAGGTTGGAGATTCTGTGATTTCCCTAAAAAAGTAAAGCCGGAAATAATTCCGGCTCTATCTTCATAAGTTAGTTTAGTTGATATATTGGCTGTAGTGAATTTTTTTTTAGAAACTGTATCCGACAGTAAGTTTGAAAAATGATGGTTGGGTATTACCACTTTTAGTAACCATTTCTGTACTCCTTAGGTCCGCCCCTGAAGTGAACCTTGCAAAAGCACCTCCATTAGGATCAGCAAACTGAACATAAGGTCCTAAAGAAACAAAGTATGCAAATGAATCTTCGCTTGGTGTTTCACTGCCTCCAGTGAAGCTTAATTGTTCAAAATGGAGTCCTGCGGAAAAGAAAGGGCTGATTTTAAATCCATAATTTGCCCAGTAGTGAAGAAAGTTTAATGTAGTAGGGTTTCCATGGTTAAAACCATAATAGTATCCCAAGTAAAATTCACCTTCTGTTTTTGCTTTGTCTAATCCAATTGTCAAATTTGGAACAATTCCTTCCCCAAGAACCGGGGTTCCTAAGCCTGAAGTCAGGCTACCGTTTAGTAAACCGATCTGAGGATTGATGTTGATTCCATCCGCTACATCAAAGTTCATCCCAACTCCAAATTCAGTCCAATTACCCCAGCCACCTCCGCCAGTGCCTTGAACCCCGCCTGTACCTCCAGACCAGAGGATACCATAAAATGTAAAATCTGTCTTTTCACTAAGGCTATATGAGCCCGCAAAAAATGGATAGAATCCAAAAAATATGTCTGAGTTAAGCGTGACATCCATGGAGAATTTACTCTCTTCCTGGGCATTTGCTTGGTTTGGCAGTACAGCTGCCATGGCGAAGGCCAGCAACAGCGTTGCCAGACTTAGTTTTGTAAATCTTCTTTTCATAAGTCTAATAGGTTTTGTTTTTAATAGGTTTGGTTTTGAACCAGATTTCAAACTTTTAATGTCTAAATTCTGAATTCAAGTTCTGAAATTAACTTATATTTTTAAAAATTCAATAAAAACGATAAAAATATGTTAAAAAAATAATCAAAGTTTATTCTATTGAATAGTTTGTAATGATCTGGCGAAATCGTTGTAAAACGAAAAAAAGAGGCCTTTTGGGCCTCTTTACGGTATTTTTAATAAAAGTGAAGTTTATTTATAATTCTTGACGGTCTCGATGAATATTTTTACCATTTCTGGATTGATGTCCGGGTATACGCCGTGTCCAAGGTTGGCGATGTGCCGACTTCCTTTAAATTGATTCATCATATGAATGGTAGCAGCTTCTACCTGCTTTTCCGAACCATATAATGCTGCCGGGTCAAGATTTCCTTGAAGGGTTTTGCTTTCCCCTATCAATTTTCTTGATTCCGTGATACCCATGTTCCAGTCCAGACCAATGGTTTCACAATTGAGTTTTGCCATTTCTTCTCTGGCAAAAAATGCTCCTTTTGCAAATACGGTTTTTGGAACTGTGGTAATAGCATCACATATTTTTGAGATGTAGGGTAAAGAAAATACTCTATACTGGTCTGGGGGTAAGATTCCTGCCCAGCTGTCAAATACTTGAATCAGGTCAACTCCGGCATCAATCTGAGCTTTGAGGTAATTGATGGTGCTATCAGTTATCATCTGTAACAGTTGATGGGAAAACTCCGGTTGGGTGTAAAGCATAGCCCGGGCTTTCGAAAATGTTTTGCTTCCCGAACCCTCTATCATGTAGGCAAATATGGTCCAAGGAGCACCGGCAAACCCAATCAAGGGAACTCTTCCATTCAGTGCCTTTTTGGTGATTTTGATGGCTTCAATTACATAGCTAAGATCATCCACACCGTTTGCAATTCTAAGCTTCTTTAAGTCAGCCTTGGATTGAACAGTTTGAGGAAACCAAGGCCCCCTTTTCTCTACCATTTCATAGGGAAGGCCCATAGCTTCGGGAATCACTAAGATGTCTGAAAAAATTATTGCAGCATCTACGCCAAGTAGGTCTACTGGTTGTATGGTTACTTCAGCAGCCAACTCAGGTGTTTGTGCTAACTCGATAAACCCGCTGACACTTTCTCTGACGGCTCGGTATTCCGGCAATATTCTGCCAGCCTGTCTCATCAGCCATACAGGGGTTCTTTCAGGATTTTCTCCCTTTGCGGCCTTTAATAATAAGTCGTTTTTCAATTGCATGCCGCAAAGATAAAATAGGAAGTGGATTTATTTGAAAAATTGAGTAAAACATCCCAAACCAGAGAATTAGAAAAAAACTCCCAACCTGTATGAAATTACAAGTTGGGAGTTCAAATTTTGTTGAAAGTGATACGCTTATAAAGATTCCTCTTTGATTTACTTATTGTACCTTTCTTTCCAGTTTTTTAAAGTCTTTTTCCTGGATACCTGTCATTTTGAGTAATCCATCCATATCGGTAAGGTCAAGTCTGCCATTAGCAAAGTCTACCGGTAAGACGACAATTCTGAATAATACATCCAATTTCCAAGAATCATCCAGTATTTCAGGGTCAAAATTGGTTTCGAGAAAAAGAGCGATATCTAACTCAGTGAAATCATAATTATACCTTAAAAAACCTTCTTCAAAAAAGACTGTTTGAGGCAATAACCTCCAGACTCTGAGTCCGTCTAGCGTTTCCCAATTGATAAAAGTCAATACTACATCACTTTCTACCAAAGGTTCTGGAAAATCCAACACTTCCATATAGTCGTTTTCCGCTGTAAAATCCAATTCAACCTCATATGCGACACCGATGATGGTCTCGCCTTCAGGTCCCTGTGGTCCTTGAGCCCCTTCTGGTCCCGGAGGTCCCGCAGGTCCCATAGGTCCTTCACACGCCTGAAAAATCAGGGCGAAAACTGCCATTAATCCAATTATTTTTTTCATAATCCTATATGTTAGATGGTTAAATTAGAAAGTGAAATTCATTATAATTCTTTTTCTAAATTCAATATAGTTGTTCCTATTACTATTTCCTTTTTTTTAGATTTAATTTTGAAGTCCGATTACACGTACTTTGCTCGGACTGAAGATTTGGTCAATATACGTTTCTGGTAGCGGAAGCCCTTTTTCTTCAGCATATTGGCGGATTTTGTTTTGTACTCTTTTTGGTCCGGGCATCACAAATCTGTGCGATTGAATGTTTGCTATGATGGCTTGCGAACCATCAAAGTTCTTTTCTATAAGGTCAGTTTCTTCAGGGGCCCACTTTTTCTCCAAACCAACAAAAACCTCCATGGTATCAAGTTTTCCTGCAGGTTCAACATAATATATAGTATTCAAAAATGCTTCTGCGTTGGTATTTGCAAGGTTTTCCATCTTCTCAAAAGCTTTTTTCAACTCAGGGTCTTGTGGTGTGCCTCTGTAATGAATGCCAACGAGTGCTATTTCACCAAGGTCCTCTTCACCTATTTCAATGTCATTGAAACCACCGAACATATAGAGCCCAATCAGGCCTATCAGTACCAGTAAAACTATCAATAAAATAAGAGGCCTTTTTTTCATTTTCTTTAAAATATATACCTGACACCAATGGCTCCCTGTAACCTCAAATGGCCAAATCTATCTAATAATTCCATAAATAACCCTACTTCTGCAAAGACGTTGATCGGCAAATCATCGAAGTAATATTCAGCCCCTCCATAAACTTCCGGCCCAAAATCGATATTTCTTCTGTTTTCCCCGAAAATATTGGTAGGGGATAAAGAGGAATCAGTGTAAGCATAATTCACACTTACAGACCGTAATTGGGCACCTACACCGGCATATCCCAAAAGATATCCTTCAGTGATACCAAAATCATCCGTGAAATCCTCGTTGTACGCTATTCTGGCATTAAATGAAAGTACGTTACCAGTACTGTGCCCGGCATAAAAGGCATTTGAAGAGGGCCTGTTGTTTTCAAATGAACGCCTATAATATTGGGCACTGTTGACTCCAGCTCTTCCAAACATCCCTTCTACAGAAATATTTTCATCCAAAAAAGTCTTATAAGTGATGGAGAGAGGCTCTCCAAGTCGTAAACCTATACTCGATTCCTGTGCAAATGAAGTCAATGGAATCATGATGACGATCAGTAAAATAATTTTTTTCACGCTTTTATGGTTTTCGTTTTCAAATTGTGTGATTTAACGACACAAAATTATATTCTGTTATATCAAATCTGCATCCAGAAGCGCAGTATTTTACTTATTTTTCATAGACTTTTGAAAATTAGAGCTTTAAATTTTCCAAAAGGTCTTTTATTGAAAGTATTGAAGTCAAATGGTTAGCCAATGGCCATGGTTTTTAACTGCATCTGATGAAGTTGGGCATAAAACCCTCCTTTCTCTAAAAGTGAATCATGTGTTCCCGTCTCTTTAATTTCACCCTGATGCAACACTATGATTTTATGCGCTTTTTGAATCGTCGATAACCTGTGGGCAATAACGATAGAAGTTCTCCCTTTCATCATTTTTTCAATTGCTCCTTGAATCAGTTCTTCTGTTTCTGTATCTACGGAGGAGGTAGCTTCATCCAGTATGATGATTTCCGGATTGTAAACCATAGCCCTCACAAATGAAATCAATTGTCTTTGCCCTACAGAAAGGGTAGCACCTCTTTCCATTACATTATAATCCAACCCACCGGGAAGCCTTTCGATGAATTTTCTGGCCCCCACCATTTCAGCGGCATCCATCACCTGTTCGCGGCTGATGCTTGGGTTTCCAAGCGTGATGTTGTAGTAGATGGTGTCGGAAAACAGGAATACATCTTGCAATACCACACCAATGTGTTTTCTTAATGTATCCAGTTCAAACTTTTTAATATCGGTACTATCTACTTTTATGGTTCCTTTGTTGATCTCGTAAAAACGGCTGATCAAATTGATGATGGAGGATTTACCGGCACCGGTTGCACCAACCAACGCTACGGTCTCTCCATGCTTTACCTCAAAATTGATGTTTTTCAAAACCCACTCCTCGTCATTGTAGGCAAACCAAACATCCTCTACTTTAATATTCCCTTTGATTTTCTCAGGTTTGAAATCTCCTTCATTTGGAATTTGCTCATCTGACTCCAACAACTTAAAAATCCTCGAAGAGCTTACTACGCCAAGTTGGAGGGTATTGTACCTGTCAGCAATCATCCTGATAGGTCTAAAGAATAGCTGTAAATACATGATGAAGGAAATTAATACCCCTACCTGAATTTCTGTATCAAAAACCCCTGTTGCGCCATACCATACCACCAATCCAATTCCTATCGCCTGAATAATTTCAGCTACAGGGAAGTAAATCGAGTAGTAAAGCACTGACTTTACATGAGCTTTTTTGTGGTCTCTGTTGATTTCCTTGAATTTTTCAAATTCACGACCTTCCCTATTGAAAATCTGAACAATGTTCATCCCTGTGATGTGTTCCTGCAAGAAAGAATTGAGATTGGATACTGCATTCCTTACATCATTGAAGGCAACTTTTATTTTTTCTTTAAAAATATAGGTTGAAATGATCAACAAAGGCAGGGTACATAAGCTCACCAAGGTTAGTTTCCAATCAATATAGAACATGACCGTAAGGATAGTCACCAATTGCAAAAGATCTCCGATGATGGCAGCCAAACCTTCACTGAAAACATCTGCTAAGGTTTCTATATCAGAGATGTTTCTGGTTACTAATCGTCCTATAGGAGTATTGTCGAAAAACTTTAGGCGCATTTTTAGTAAATGCTTGTAAAGTTTGATTCTAATGTCCTTAATAATGACTTGTCCTATCCATCCGGATAAATAAGTATGGGCAAACTGCACTACAGCCTGCAAGACCAATAAAAAGACCAATAAGTAGATGATTTTTACCAGCCCAGGACCATCTCCCACGGCCACATAATCGTCTATAGCTACTTGAATAAAATATGGCCTGGTGGGAGCAAGTATTGCTAAGGCGATGGTGAGAAACACCAAGAAGTAGAACTGTAGTTTGTAGGGTTTTACAAACCTATACAGCTTTTTCAGTACTTCGGTGTCTACAATTTCACCACTTTTGACGTTTTCTTTATCCAGGCTCAATGGGTAGTTTCTTTAAATAAATATTTTGTCAGGGTAATTTACCCTGCAAAGGAAAAGACCTTGCGCGGGGGCAGACGATTTGGCTTTTTTGCGATTTTTGCTTTCAATGATGCTTCTAAAGTCTTCTGGAGTGATTTTCCCGAGACCGACTTCCATTAAAGTCCCTACTATAGCCCGGACCATGCCGCGCAAAAATCTGTTGGCAGTTATATGAAATAACAATTCAGCTCCATTTTGTTCCCAGAAGGCTTGTTTTATTTCGCATCGAAAATTGTTTACAGATGTTTTTACTTTGCTGAAACATTGAAAATCTTCATATTCCATAAGTATTTCAGCGGCCTTATTCATTAAATGAACCTCTGGGTTACCGAAGATCTGCCAAGATCTATCATTTTCAAATGGGTTTTTGCGTAATGTGCAGCGGTAAAGGTATTCCCTTTCTAAGGCATTAAAACGAGCATGAGCATCACTTTTAACTGGTAAGAGATCATAAAAAGCAATGTCCTTACCTACAATTCCATTTATTTTTTTCAGAAAGGATGACTTGTCCAATTCTGCCTCGGTATCAAAATGGGCAAAAGTCTGACTGGCATGCACGCCTGTATCTGTCCTGCCACTGCCAACAATTGGAGTTGCTTTTCCCAATACCAGGGAGATTGCTTTTTCTATTTCTTCCTGTACCGAATAGGCGTTGGCCTGAATCTGCCAACCATGAAAGTCACTGCCTTTATAAGCTAATTCAAGAAAGTACCGCTTCATTTCCATTTTTCCACTGCAAAGATACTATTCCCCTTCAAAATTAAATGCCCATCTGCACAAACCTTGCGATTAATAAAATAACACGTTTTCTTTGTCAAAAATTAAGAAAAGACATGATACAGAGAATTCAGACAATATTTCTTTTTTTACTGGTGGTGGCGATGGTCTTGGTCATGCTGTTCCCGATTTGGCAACAAGTCGATCCGGGACAGGTGCAACTGATGACCTTGACAGCCTGGAGCCTCAATACGGTCGATATTGCAAGTGGAGAAATTGTCAATAGTGAGTCTAAAGTACTGGTTATCGGTATTTTGGCACTCATTTCAATCGGGTTGGCTTCTTTCAGTATTGTTTCCTATAAAAATAGGGGAAAGCAAATGATGCTCAACATGTTTAATTCCCTGGCAATGGTTGTCAATGTAGGCTTGATTGTATGGTTTACCCATTCAGCCAATGCAGAATTCAATCCTCAGGCGAATGGCGCTTTTGTATTGGGTTTTTGGGCCATTTTTGCAGCCTTGGTGATGAATATGTTGGCTAATAGGTTTATCAGGAAAGACGAAAAATTGGTCAGGTCGGTAGATAGGATCAGATAAAATAATCCGGAACAAGAGAAATATAGCCAGCGATTGAATTCGCTGGCTTTTCTTTTTTAATATTAGGTGTAAATTCAATCAGCAATGAAAATCGAAACGCTTTCCATACATGCAGGGAATATTGTGACTGACAACACTAAGCCTGCAGTCCAGCCAATCACGACTTCCACTACTTTTATTCATCAGGAGGGCTCCATGATTTATTCGAGGGCCGATAACCCTAATCGTTCGGCCTTGGAGCATGTTTTGGCAAAATTAGAGCATGGAGCTGATGCGGCAGCTTTTTCTTCGGGAAATGCTGCTGGGATGGCAGTTTTTCAGGCTTTGGAACCAGGAAGTCATATCATAGCTCCCGATGACATGTATCACGGGCTAAGGGCCCAATTGGTCCAGATTTTTCATGGGATCCTTACAGTCAGTTTTGTGGATATGACTAACTCTGAAAATGTAGCGAACGCGATCAGACCTGAAACCAAATTGGTATGGATAGAAAGTCCTTCCAATCCTTTATTGAAGATTTCCGATATCAAAAAAATCTCGTCAATTGCGAAACATAAAGGTCTAATGGTGGCATGCGACAATACTTTTGCCACCCCTGTATTCCAGAATCCACTTTTACTAGGAGCTGATATAGTGATGCATAGTAGCACCAAATACCTAGGAGGGCATAGTGATATCCTGGGAGGGGCTTTGATAACCAAAGAAGAGAATGAATTTTGGGATAAAGTAAGGTTTGTCCAAAAAACAGGTGGGGCTGTTCCATCCCCCTTTGATTCTTATCTGCTGTGCAGAAGTATCAAAACACTTCCTTATCGAATGAAGGGGCATGCAGAACATGCAGGTATTTTGGCAGAATACCTTTCGAGTCATTCTGAAATTGAGACCGTATATTATCCTGGACTCAAGACGCATACCGGGCACAGTGTTGCTGCAAGCCAAATGACAGGATTTGGGGGAATGCTTTCTTTTATAGTTAAAGGGAATGCTGAAAGAGCGGATGAGGTGATTTCGAAGTTGAAATATTTCACAAATGCTACCAGTCTGGGAGGGGTAGAAAGCCTTATTGAAAGAAGGGCTGCTTCAGAGGGTCCTGATACCAAAACGCCTCAAAATCTCATCAGGGTGTCAGTAGGGCTCGAGCATATGGATGATCTGCTGGAAGATATGCGGCAGGCTTTAAGAAGATAGAAAAAGGCTGTATAAACAGCCTTTTAGGTACTATCAATTGGGTTGTAGTTTAAAAAACAGGGTGATTTAAGCAACTAATACCTAAATGTTTTAATTACTACCAAATAAATACATGTTTTATCACTTTATGAAATTTTTAGTGAATTATTTTTTTCTTATGTAAAATTTTGTACTTCGTATTGTCAACCAGCCCAACCTTCTCTGTCAAGACTACGGTACTGAATGGCTTCTGCAAGGTGTTCGACTTTAATGTCTTCAGACTGGGCAAGATCAGCAATTGTCCTTGAAACCTTAAGGATACGGTCATAGGCTCTTGCGGATAATCCAAGCCTTTCCATAGCGGTTTTCAAAAGTGCTTTACCTGCTTCATTGATTTGACAGACCTCTTTGACTACATGAGAGGGCATCATGGCATTACAAAAGACATCAGGTTTGTCTTTAAATCTCTGTACTTGAATATCCCTCCCTATTATCACCCTGTCTCTGATGGATTTGCTTGACTCTGTTTTACGCGTAGAAGTCATTTCATCAAATTTAACTGGGGTGACTTCGACATGCAGGTCAATTCTGTCTAATAGTGGCCCGCTGACTTTATTGAGGTATCTCTGTACAATGCCAGGGCCACATACACATTCCTTTTCAGGGTGGTTGTAATAACCACAGGGGCATGGATTCATACTTGAAATCAACATGAAATTAGCAGGATAATCCACAGAGATTTTGGCTCTTGATATGGTGACCCTTCGCTCTTCCAATGGCTGACGCATTACCTCCAAGACAGTACGTTTGAATTCTGGCAATTCATCCAGAAACAAGACACCATTATGAGAAAGGGAGATCTCACCTGGTTGGGGGTTGCCTCCTCCACCGACCAAGGCCACATCTGAAATGGTATGATGGGGAGACCTAAATGGTCTTTGGGCTATAAGAGAAGCATTTTTTCCAAGTTTTCCTGCAACTGAGTGGATTTTGGTTGTTTCAAGGGCTTCTTGTAAGGTTAATGGAGGAAGGATTGAAGGCAGTCTTTTAGCTAGCATGGTTTTTCCGGCCCCAGGAGGACCTATCATGATGACATTATGGCCTCCTGCTGCGGCTATTTCCATGGCCCTTTTGATATTTTCCTGACCTTGAACATCTGCAAAGTCAAACTCATAGTTTTCAACAGAGTTGAAAAAAAGGTCGCGCGTATCGGTGACCAAAGGCTGTATTTCAATTTCTCCTTCAAGAAACCCTATAGCTTCTTGAAGAGAGTTTACTCCAATGATGTCAAGGTTGTTGACAATTGATGCTTCCGGAGCATTTTCAGATGGAAGTATAAAACCTTTAAAGCCGCTTTTTCTTGCTTCTATGGCTATTGGCAGTGCTCCCTTCACTGGACGTAGTTTGCCGTCAAGCGATAGCTCACCCATGATCAGGTATTTTTCTAATTCTGGAAAAAGGACTTGTTCAGACGCTTTGAGAATACCCAAGGCAATAGGAAGATCATAGGAAGAACCTTCTTTTCTAATATCAGCCGGAGCAAGGTTGATGACTGCTTTTTGTCTAGGCATTCGAAACCCAAAGTACTTGAGTGCCGACTCTACACGCTGCTGACTTTCTTTGACAGCACTGTCAGGAAGACCGACCATAAAAAATCCGGTCCCTTGACCTACATTTACCTCAATTGTGATCAGCTTTGCATCCACTCCGGATACTGCGCTGCCAAAAGTTTTTGCAACCATAAAACAATATTTTGTAGAAAAAAAAGGAATCCTTGCGGATTCCTAATTTAATAATTTTGAATTAATATTCTAATTATTTGAAGTTTTGTCTTGGTCTAAGGTTAGGCGAATCTTTATTATCTTCTTTTTGGTCAATCCTTTTTTCAAGGTTATTGAGCTTGATGCCTTTTTCCAAATCGTAAAGAGTAGCTTTTAATTCTTTTTTTTCAGCCTCTTTTTTGGAAATCTCTTCTTCCAACCCATTTTTGACCATCTTATTTGTGCCAAAACTTATCAAAAAAAGAATAAGGCCTATAAGCATAAAATAAACTACGGTGGATGTTCTTAGTTCCTCTATTCCAAACAAACCTTTGACACCATTGAATGATAGAAAAAAGACAAGACTGACTCCGAAAAAAAGGAGCACTAAAAGATTTGTTATTTTATTTATTTGTTTCATTGGGTTTTGGGTTTTTGAATTATGCAATCAATATACTAAACAGACTGCATAGTAGAAAGATTCCGATAGAGTCCTTCCTGTTGCATCAGTTCCTGATGTGTCCCCCTCTGAACAATACTTCCTTTTTTGATGACAAGTATTTCATCTGCATGCTGAATGGTACTCAATCTATGGGCAATTACCAAAGTGGTCCTATTGTGCATTAATTTGGTCAATGCGTCTTGCACCAATTTTTCTGATTGGGAGTCTAATGCTGAAGTGGCTTCGTCTAGAATCAAGATTGGGGGATTCTTAAGAACTGCTCTTGCAATGCTCATTCTTTGTCTCTGTCCTCCTGAAAGTTTAGAGCCTCTCTCCCCAATATTGGTATGGTAACCATTTTCCAGTTGAATTATGAATTCATGAGCGTTGGCGATTTTTGCAGCTTCAATGACCTTTTCTTCAGACATATTTTCAAGTCCAAAAGCAATGTTATTGTAAACTGTATCATTAAACAAAATGGATTCCTGGGTGACGATTCCCATCAATGTCCTAAGACTACCAATTTCTAAATTTCTGAGATCTTGTCCATCAAGATTGATACTTCCTTCACTGGGATCGTAAAATCTTGGAACCAAATCTGCAATGGTTGATTTCCCTCCTCCCGAAGGACCTACTAGTGCGATGGTTTTCCCTTTTTCCAGAATGAAACTGATTTCATTCAGTACGGTCTCTTTTTCGTATTTAAATGAAACCTTTTCAAAAGAAAGCGCTTTTTCAAAACTTTTGACAGGCAGAGCTTTTGGGCTGTTGCTGATAGTGCTCTTGGTATCTACCACTACAAAAATTCTATCTGCAGAAGCCAATCCTCGTTGAATACTACTGGCAGCCTTGGAAATTTCTTTGGCAGGATTAAGTACTTGTGTGAATATGATGATGTAGGTGATGAAATCTGAGGCACTTAATTCAGAACTGTTGCTCAAAACCAAATTTCCTCCATATACCAAAATACCAGCTACCACAGATACCCCCAAAAATTGGGAAATGGGAGAGGCCAATTCATTTTTCTTGGCCATGGATACATTTACTTCTGAGTAGAACTCCGTTTCCTTATCGAATTTGTCCTGTATGTATTTTTGGGCACCAAATGCTTTTATTACCCGCATACCTGTAATGGTTTCATCCAGGATATTGACAATTCGGCCTAAGGATTCCTGGCTTTCTACTGCCTTTTTTCTCAGCCTTTTGGTAATTGTTCCTATAATTGCGCCAGATATAGGGATCACCAAAATGGTGAAAAGAGTCAGTTTGACTGACATCATAAATAACACTGCAAAATACAGGATAATGGTAGCAGGTTCTTTGAAAACCACTTTTAGAGACTGCACTACCATATTTTCCACTTCCTGTATGTCATTAGTGATTTTTGACATCAGGTCTCCCTTTCGTTCATTGGAGAAATAGCCGATGTGCATGGAAGTCACTCTGTTAAATATTTTACCTCTCATTTTTTGGATGATTTCTGCCCTTACTTTAGCGAGAACCACACCGGAGAGATAGGTGAATAAATTAGAAAGAAAAACGGAGGCTACAATGATCAAGCAGACATAGACCAAGGTGCCAAACTTGCCATAAGTTTCCGCAGTCTGCAAAAAATAGTAATTGAATAGATGTATGAAGTAGTCCAGGGATAATTTGAAATCCGGTTTGACCAGATACTTGGACATGGCTTCTGGCTCGACCTGTTCAAAGATGACGTCAAAAAGTGGCTTAAGTAGGGTGAAGTTCAGTAAGCCAAAAATGATAGCCAGAAGGGTATATATCACATAAACAGGGAAATATCTTCTGTATGGTTTGGCAAAGGAGAGTATCCTAAGATAGGTATGCATTCAGCTAATTTCGGTTTTGAGGCGGCAAGTTAAACAATTTTATCCCCAATTGCGGAGCTTCTAGTAGTTGAAGTCATTTCTGATCATGTTGATTCTTAATGAGGCCTGAGTAAAACCTGTGCTGTTAGGCTCCAAAAGATCCTGCGCTGTCTGTCTTCTGAATGTATGGCTGAAGTCCAAGAATACGTTTTGTCGGATCATATAGCTGAGATTCAGATTGGCCATAAAAACTTTATTTTCAATTCCTTGCCCGATGACATTGCCAAAAAGTCCTATACCCGTGTTGGGACTCATCCTGTTTTTGAGGACATTTTTTCCAAAATTCACATCTTCAGAAGGATCTTCACCGAAGTACTGATACATAGCTGTGATATTGGTGAAAAGTCGTGGAAGAGGTTGGTAACGCATAATTGCTACAAATTCCCTGAAGTTAGCACCCAATGGATGTGCTAAAGGAGTTCTGTAGTTTGTGAATGACTGGTTCTCAAATTTTTCCTGATAAGTGTATGGCCTTACCTGATTGTATTCCAACTGCAGGTCCAGGTTATTGATTTTAAAGGCATTTACGTATTTGTAGCCAGCCTGCAATCCATGTTTGTTTCTGATCGAGTTGTCCCCGTCTATTCCGAAAAACTCTCCAAATACAAATTCGTCAAGCACAAACTGCCCATACAGCTGCATGCCAGGAGTAAAATTCCACTTGAAATCTGTTCCCAACATGACTTTGTCCGGCGTACCTAGCTGATGTTCGATCCATCTGTAAAATATAATCGGGTTCAGATAATTCCAGTCAAACTCATTTTTCATTATAGACTCAAAGACTCCGACATTGAAGTTTTTACCGATGTTTATGCCTAAGCGGTGGTGGGAGAACCATTTTTGAGGATACCGGTCATCTGTTGGTCTGCCGGCAAAATCATAGGTAACATCTGCTGTTTTTTGGGACCATAAATTGGTGAAATTGAATTTCCAGATTTTGGTGTTCAGTTTGACGAAAACATAGGGATTGGAAAAGTCTGAAATGATCAATGACCTATATCCCTCACCGACAAAATTACGGTCATGTCCAAATTGCACCTGAATGCTTTTGCTAACATCGAAATTGATATGCCCCATGGCGGAAAAATGGCCATAGCCCTCTCCTTCATACCTTTTCCAGAATCCCTCTCCGGGAACAGCGCCTGATTGCTCTACATAATCTTTCACCCAAGAAGGGAAAATGGTCTGTGTAGTGGTAAAGTAGGTGTAAAAGGAAACCTTCCTGTCAATGCTTCCTCTGAATTCCAAACCACGGCTGTTTCTCAACCTGAATTTTTCCTGGCCGGGTTCTATTCCACCTGAAAGATATATAACGGGGTTGATGTGAAAATCGAATATGGAGTCTCTGTAATGGAAGAAGTCTGAAGGTCTTTTATAAATATTTCCAAAAATCGGATTTTTAGAGTTTTCTGTTTCCCTGTCAATAAATTCCCAATTGTCATTGCTGAGGTAATTGAGGTTAAATCTATCTGCGCTGGACTGAATCAAATTTCCTGCTGCCAAAGTATCCAAAAATGCAGCTACTTGATCTCTCCTGTAAGGTTTGAATCCTGTATGGAAAATGGGGTTGTTTTTCCCTTCCAGAATTTCATATCGCTCGATAAGGTGGTAATAATCTCTGTTGTAGGGAATGTAAGCTCCTTGTGCAAATGTTTCTCCACTGAAAAATAGTAACATCAAACTGGCGAAAAGCAATTTGTATTTCATACGGGGTCAAGCTAGATTGCTGTAAAGCTAAAAAAAACAGATGATAAAGAAAGAACCCCCTGTTTTTTGTCTAGGTCTGAAAAAGAGAAACTTTTTTTAGCCGCTTTGTTTTTTTACGTTTCCAGAATTTTCAAACATTCCCTTAAGGGTTTTCCAGAGATATGAATGCATTGGCAAAATTCCTGACCTATCAGATCATTTTCTATGTTGGTAAATTGGGAATTACAATCTTTGAGTGAATTTCGGGGCATTACCTGATATCCAAAATGGGCTAGCCAAACTGTAAAAGACATTATAGAGATTACTCCGATAAAAAATACCACAGGAAATCTGGTCTTATATTTATTTGGTATTGGAATGCTCACTGCCTTGGAATAACTGTTGAAAGGAAGGATGTATTTGAGTTTGTCGTAGTGCCAGACAAGGATGTAGAGATTGGCCAGCACCATCAATGGCGAGCTCACAAAAGAACCTTCAAACCGGACAGCAAAAGAAAGTATACAGATATTGACAATAATGGGAAAATAGATCAAAGCCCCCACAAGTACTGTTTGGGGAATCAACAAAAATATTCCTGTCAAAACCTGGGCGTAACCGATAAATGTGTAGTAATAACCGGTGTGATGTAAAGCTTCTAGATAAGCCCCCATAGGATGTAATTCTGACAGGCCGCTTGCAAATCTTTCCCCGAAGATTTTCACCAAGCCCGATACGATAAATGCAAAAGCCAGAAGAATTCTACAGTTGATATACAATAGCCAATGCCACCTATTCTGCCTGATGGTGCTATAATAGGCTTCTAGCTGGGAGGAAATAGAGATTGTCGCCATTTTTTGAGGTTTTATATATTGTAAGGGAATAATTCATTATTCAATCCCAATGACCGGTGATTGCAAAAGCCATAACGGCAGAAATCCAGAGAACCACAAAATATAAGATTGTACTGGAAATGATGGACACAAGCTTTCTGTTACCGGTAGGAGACCAATAAAACCCCATCAAATAAAAAAATGCTCCTGCAAAAGTCCCTCCTGCGGGAATGATTGTAAGGGGAATCAGCATCCAACTTTCAAAATGGTCTTCTTTTGTAAGTATGATTGTGAGCAATCCAAAGAAAGGAATAGCGCCTCCGAAGAGTGCTGAAAGCAGGATTTTCCTGAAACCCTTTTGTTTGGTGATCTGGGTGAATGGATTCATAGCCTTTTGTTTTGGATTAAAGGATTCACTTTGTATTTCAAAGTGAATGGATAAATTTTTTAGGATTTGGTATTGTTGATCAGGTTTTCGAGAAACTCAAGGTGTAATTTAAAGGCTTCTTTACCTGCCTCTGTGGCAGAATAATTTGTGAGGGGTTTTCTGCCCATAAATGATTTTTCAACAAGTATATAGCCGGAGTTCTCAAGGTTTTTTAAATGTGAGGCAAGGTTGCCATCAGTTACATCGAGGAGCTCCTTGAATGAATTAAAGTCAAATTGCTCGTTGACCATCAGTACTGACATTACCCTAAGCCGTATTACATTTTCGAAAGCCTTATCGTAGTTTCCTTTCACTTTACCTTTCGTATTTGAAGTACATCATGGTGCCATACAGGATATGTAGGATACCGAAACCTATTGCCCAAAAGGCCAGGCCGAAAGCAGGAAAGAATGCGGCCATGATACCCAGTACAG
>NZ_REBN01000114.1 GCF_007692705.1 Mongoliibacter sp. | reverse complement strand
AACTCTATGGTCATAAGAGTGTGACAAAAACATTTTATGTCGGATGGCTATGACATCACCAGTAGGTGTTTCTACTACAGCAGGTTTCTTTTGAATAGCACCGACAGCTAAGATGGCTACCTGTGGCTGCATGATAATAGGTGTACCCATTACATTTCCAAATGAACCTACGTTGGATACAGTATAAGTTCCACCACTTAATTCATCTGGGCTCAATTTGTTAATTCTTGCCCTATTGGCCAGGTCATTGATCTTTTTGGATAAGCCAGAAAGATTCAATTGATCCGCATTTCTGATTACGGGTACAATGAGATTCCCGGAAGGTAGGGCAACCGCCATACCTATATTTATTTCTTTTCTCTTGACGATTTTGTCACCATCAACAGAAATATTGATCATTGGGAAATCCTTTATTGCCCTTGCGACTGCATGGATAAAGAATGGAGTGAAAGTAAGTGGTTCACCTTCTTTCTTCTTGTAGGCGTCTTTTACCTTGTTTCTCCATAATACAATATTTGTCACATCAGCTTCAACAAATGAAGTGACATGAGCAGATATCCTTTTGGAATCTACCATCCTTTGAGAAATCATTTTTCTCATTCTGTCCATTTCGAGGATTTCATCCTGACCTGAAATGGAAATCTCAACTTTTGGCACAGATGGAGTGACTTTTGATGTGCTAGAGCTTGTTGCCTGTGGAATTTGATTCCTGGTTTTCAAGTAAGCAAACATATCATTTTTCGTAACGCGTCCCTCTTTCCCTGTTCCTGGAATATTAGCCAACTCCTCCTTGCTGATATTTTCTTCTTTGGCTATACTCGTGACCAATGGAGAATAAAATCTTTCATCTCCCTCGGTATTTTTAGAAGAAACACTGTCTGACACCAAAGTGGCTGTTTGCGCTGGAGCAGCAGCGATCAATTCTTCTTTTTTTCCATTTTTGCCTTCTTGAGTTGATGTGGACTCAGGAACCTCGGCCCCTTCATCACCTTCTGTCTCAATGATAGCAATGGGTGCGCCTACAGCAACAACATCACCTTCTTTGGCCAAAATCTTCTTTAATACTCCGCCATGGGTGGCAGGAACTTCAGTATCCACTTTATCTGTGGCCACTTCAAGTACAGATTCATCCTGTTCGATGGAATCTCCCTCGTTTTTGAGCCATGTAAGAACTGTTCCTTCTATTATACTTTCACCCATTTTGGGCATCAGCATTTCTACGGTCGCCATAGTTTTATTATTTAATTGGGTTTATTTCTGAGTTTTAAAATTAAATTTTATTTTTGCCAATGCAAAATTGATTAATAAAATTTTTATTCTGTTTTTCCTGAGATGACCAATCGGAGCATGTTCAAAACTGCTACAGCTGTCAATTGTATGTTGAGGATTCTATCCTGGGTGAGTTGCAGTTTTTTGGTAATATTTCCATTTTCCCAAGCACAAGCAATCCAGACAGTTCCAACTGGTTTTTCTGCCCAACCGCCTCCAGGACCAGCAATACCTGAGCTTGATAAGCCAAAATCGGCTTCGAATAGTCCACGGACATTTGCGGCCATTTGAATGACAGTTTCTTCGCTCACAGCCCCTTTTTCCGATAAGGTCTGATTGTCCACATCAAGTATTTTATTTTTGAAGTGGTTATGATATGGAATTATTCCACCTTGAAAGTATTCTGAGCTACCTGGAATACTCGTAACCAGATGTGAAATATAACCACCAGAGCAGCTTTCTGCAAATGCGACTCTTTTGCCAGTCTTTTTGAGCATACGGCCTATGGCTTCTTCTAAGGTTTCTTGGTTATATCCAAAAACATACTTTTCTATGATAGGCATGACCTTTAGAATTTGGTCTTCCACATCATTTTGTAAACTTTCTAATTCATCTCCAAAAGCAGTTAATCGTAACTTTACTTGTCCGAGAGAGGGGAGATAGGCCAATCTGATATGTTCAGGAAGATTCTTTTCCCAGTCTTTCAATATTTCAGCCAACCAACTTTCACCAATTCCGACTGTTTTGATCACTTTGTGGTAAATAGTTGGAAGCGTATAGATCTCTTTTATTTTTGGAATGACAAACTCCTCCATTAATCTTTTCATTTCATGTGGGACGCCTGGCATCGACATCCACACACTGCCATTTTCCTCAAACCACATTCCAGGGGCAGTACCGACCTCATTCTGAATGTATGTACATTTAGTAGGCAGGTGAGCCTGTAGCTTGTTCAATTCTGTAAGTTCTCTCCCTCTTTTCTCAAAGAAAGTGCGTACAGCCTCTAGCGCCTCAGGGACAAGCTGAATGTCACAATTAAAATATTCAGCCAAAAGGGGTTTGGTTAGGTCATCATTGGTTGGCCCCAATCCACCTGTCATCAGAATGATATCTGCACGCATTTCTGCAGCCTTGAATGCCGCTAAAATTGCTTCTCTATTGTCACCCACGGTAGTCTTTTGAACCACCTTGACGCCGATTTTATCCAATTCCTTACTGATCCAATGGCTGTTGGTATCTATGATCTGCCCATAAAGCAGTTCATCACCAATGGCTAAAATCTCGGCCCTGACCGTTTTTTTTACTCCCATAAAAACAAATTTTCCTTTTTTCGGAAGCTTAAATTAATCAAAGTATTTTGATATAAGAGCTGTTATTAGCTTCATTTGGAATTTGCTATGATGACCATATTATGACCTTATCAACAAACTTAGAGTTGTTTCTTTCAAGTTGCTAAAAATCAATAATATATGTTTTGTCTTCCTGAGCAAGTTGAAAACTGAAGGAACCCAAAATATTTTTTGGTTAGATATAATTAAGTATCTCAGCCAAAAATAACCTTTGAAAATTTCTCTGGCTGTTTATAGAAAATATCTGTATTGACTTCCTATTTGGATATTTCAATTTTATTGGAGGACTGGCTCAACATTGTATCCCTGTTTTCTTAGCAATTGGACCAAGCCATTTTCTGATCCCAGATGACCTGCACCTACTGCCACAAACACTGAATTCTTTTCCATGGATGCCTCAATGATTGGGATCCAGGCTTTGTTCCTGTCATATAGTAGCGCGTCGGTATAGTTTGCAAACATATCCGAAGATAATATTTGATCATGTATATATTTTATGTCTTCAGTCAGGTATACGCTGACTAACTCCATAAATTCCTGACTTCCTTTTTCTTTGTCTATGATCGATTTAACCAATTCATCTACTTGCTCATTCATTGGTATCTCATCGAAAAGACTTACTTGAAATTCAATGGTTTCCAAACCGACTATGGGGATTTTGTTTTCCTGTGCTTTGCCAAGAAAAAATTGCTCATAACTACTTATATCAGGACAGGAAATCACTTGAGTAAGTACCATGGAGCTTAAAATAAAGGGTTTCATTGCCCCTAATTGTTCCAATCCAGCACCAAAACTTTCTTTGAAAAATTCATTAACCTTCTCCTGATCGCTCTCAGAAATATATTCATTTATGTTTTTCATGCCTTCATTGAAAGAAATCTGGCCCATCTTTCCCATAATCTCTGGGTCAGCCATATCGATTTCAAGTAAAAGCTCCTTACTGTCTTTTAATGCATTTAATGCTTTTTTACCAACATGGAACTGATCTTTACAGATGATATGTATGGTGCCATATAAGTAGGAGTCTTGTTCCAGACCATTACCTGAAACTTTCCAAAATAGGGACGAGCGTTCCTGAGCTAAAAGAGCATGGCTTGAGGTGAAAATAAAAAGAATGGCAATTGCCTTTAGTAAAAATGATCTTTGCTGCATAGTGTTAGTTTTTTGTTTCCTCTAAATTATAAAGCATCTGACAATCTGAATTTATAAAATACAGCAATGCATAGTTGCTTGTTTCTATGCATGTTTATATTTCTCCCCCAATTTGTTCTCTGAAAAGAAAGTGCTTCAACCTCAAAAATAATAGCTTTTATTTGACTACGAGAAGTGGTACATGAGTATGATAGGCCATCTCTACGCTTGTGCTTTTGTTGAAAAGGTATTCGTAGAATGTTTTGTTTTTAGAGAAAGTAACCAATATGGAGTTTGGGTTTTTATCCAAATAGCTCTTGATGCCCTCTTCAGTATTGTCAGCATAATTGACATGGAAACTTGCCTGTATCTCCGGGTAGGTATCTTTCAGGTAGGATTCCAGGCCTTTTATTTCTATTTTTTTATCAAAAGCTAACTCTTTGCAAATATGGAAAAACTCATACGGTAGGTTCAGCTTTGCGCTGAGTCTAAAAAGGTTTTTGAATTGAATTTCTTTTTCATTCAATAATTCCAAGGCAGCGCATATTTTATTTTTTGATGGTAGATCTGCATTGTTTGGCACAGCCAAAACCGGGGTCATGGCATCCTTGATTACATGAGCAGTGTTTGAGCCAATAAGTGCTTTTTTGATACCACTTGCTCCTTGAGTCCCCATTACGATTAAGTCATATTCATTTCGGTAGGCAAATGAGGTCACAGCAGTTGCCACACTTCCTTGGATGATCTTATAATCTATTGTCAAGCCCTGGGATTTGAACCTTTCGGAAATTTCCTTCAGTTGCTTTTTGGCATCTCTTTCTATAGTACTAATTATTTCTGTAGCTTGTGCTGCAAAATCATAGACGGCATAGAATGCATATAACAAGGTGATTTCTGCTTTTTCGGCCTTTGCTATTTCCGTGGCAAAATCAAGTGCATTATTGGCATTGTCACTAAAATCGGTTGGAACTAGAATTTTCATAGGGTCTGGTTTTAGGAAAAATTGATATATTTCTTGATCTTTCTCTGATTAGAAAGTTAAGACTTTTCACGTTGAAGAAAAATGATTTAGGTCATACAATTATACCTTTGGCTAGATGAATTAGGCATTTTATGGAATTTTTGGAATTAGGAGTAGCATTTGCTAACATGAATTGAGTATATGAAAAAAGTCATTCTTTTATTAATGTTTTTCTGGTGTCAAGCTCATGTTTATGGACAAGAATCCCATAGGTTAGGTTTCGAAGGGAGTTATGGTTTTATTATTGCCCATTCTGAAAGTGTGAGACCTTTATCTCAAACTAATCCATTTGGATTTTCTCTGCATTACCAATACATGAACAGTAGTCAAAATAAATGGAAAAACTGTAATTGCTTTTATTATACCGGCCTTCAACTGAGTCATCATGACTTTGCATTTAGAGAGGTCTTAGGCAGTGCAACCAGCCTATCAGCTACTTTTGAGCCTATTCTTTGGCATAACGATAAATGGAGTTTCAATTTAATATCAGGCTTAGGAATGAGTTATCTAGACAATATATACGATCCTTCAGATAACCCTGAAAATATTTTCTTCAGCGCACCCATAAGCTTCTTGGTTTTTGTTACTCCAAAGGTGGAGATGCATTTTGCTGATAATTGGCATGCGCAATTGACCTTACAGTATAACCATATCTCGAATGGTGGGCAGAGTAAGCCTAATAAAGGCATGAATTACCCAATGTTAGGTTTTGGTCTAACGCATTACCTTCAGAAGGCTGTGTTGCAGGAATATCCCAAGCAAGCCAAAGAACAATCTTGGTCATGGCTTTTGGAAACGGGACTTACGCATCGGCAAGCTCAATGGCGGTCAGGAAGGATGCCTGTATTTTCATTTTTGGCAGACAGGTATAGAACCGTCTCCAATATCAATGCCTTTGGCTTTGGAATGGAGTTGACAAAAGATTTTTCTCTGGAAGTAGTGCAAAGTAGGTGGGAAGCATTGATGCCATCACCTTTTGTCTCACACCATTTTATTTTTGGTAGGCTCGATTTCAGTCAACGTTTTGCTATCTATACTCAAAAGCCCACTGGTTATATTGAAAGCAGGTTTTACCAGAGGTACGCGATTCATTATAGGCTTTTCTCCAATTTCTCCATAGGAGCATCAATGAAAGTACATGGCCATGTAGCTGAAAACATAGATTTTAGATTGGGTTGGAGGTATTGATGATTTCAGTATTGGCCTTGACGCATGTATTGACTTCCGATGAGAAAAAAATTGATTTGGTATTTATCCTCAATTGACCTTCGGGATAAAAATACGGAACAGTTACAAAGGTTTTGTCTATTTTTGGGCTTTAACTATTAAATTATTTTATGCAAAGATTAAAGATATGGATGACCTCATTGATGGTCTGTATGATGATGTCCGTATATGGGCAGGAAAATCCCAAATGGCTCCGTTACCCAGCCATATCACCAAATGGTAAAACAGTTGCATTTACATTCAAAGGCAATCTTTATACAGTGCCCAGTGAAGGTGGAAATGCGACGCAATTGACTTTTCACGATGCGCATGATTTCATGCCTGTATGGAGTAAAGATGGAAGTAAGTTAGCTTTTGCATCGGACCGTTACGGTAATTTTGACGTATTTGTCATGCAGGCTGAAGGAGGAACAGCCACCAGGCTTACCTTTCATTCCAATGATGAAATGCCTTACTCTTTTTCTGCCAATGATGAATCGGTAATATTTGGAGGGGTGAGACAAGACTTGGCTGAGCACAGACAATACCCTACAGCATCACAACCTGAACTTTATATGGTTCCTGTCAAAGGAGGTCGTGTAGATCAGATGTGGACTATTCCAGCTGAGGCGGTTCAACTGAATGCTGATGGTAATAAAATCATTTACCATGATAAAAAAGGAGGGGAGAACACTTGGAGAAAAAAACATACATCTGCAATTACCAGAGACATTTGGGTGTATGATTCCGAATCAGGAAGTCATCAAATGCTCACTGATTTTGAAGGTGAGGACAGGAATCCAGTATTTTCGCCCGACGGAAATACAGTCTATTACCTCAGTGAAGCCGAAGGGACTTTTAATGTTTTTAAAATGTCAATGGATAAGCCGGATCAGAAAACTGCGGTAACATCTTTGGAAAATTTTCCGGTAAGATTCCTCAGTATTGCTCAAAATGGGTTGATGAGTTTTTCTTATGATGGAGAATTATATACTCTTAGAGACGGTGAAGATCCTGTTAAAATTGAAGTAAATATTAGAACCCAAGCAGGTGTTAATCCTGATAGTTATATCAGTATTAATGGAGGTGTCAGAGAAATGTCTGTTTCTCCTGATGGCAAAGAAATAGCATTCATTGCCAGAGGAGAGGTGTTTGTAACCTCTGTGGATGGTTCAATTACCAAAAGGATCACCAATACGCCTAATCAGGAAAGTTTTGTTGAGTTTAGCCCCGATGGAAAATCCATTATTTATGCTTCTGAACGTGATGGAAGATGGCAGATTTTCAAAACAACCAAGGTACGAGATACTGAGGAGCCTTTCTTTTTTGCCAGTACTCTTTTGAAAGAAGAAGCATTGGTTAGCAAAGATGTTGACTGTTACCTACCTAAAATGTCTCCAGATGGAAAAAAGCTTGCCTTTGTAGAAGGTAGAAGGACACTCAAGGTGTTGGATATTGCATCCGGAAACAGTGTTGAATTGATGACGCCCGAACACCTGTTTCACATGCGTGATGGGGATCAATATTTTGAGTGGAGTCCGGATAGTAAATGGCTTTTGGCCTCTTACAGACCAACTATGGCCAATGGTGAAGTGGTACTCTTGGACGTAGAAGGTAAAAGAGAAATGATCAACCTTACCCAAAGTGGTTATGGAGACAGCAACCCAAAGTGGGTAAATGATGGCAAGCAAATGATTTGGTTTTCTAATAGAGACGGGTTAAAAAGCTTTGCCACTAGCGGAGGTTCGCAAAATGATGTTTTTACCCTCTTTTTTACTAAAGAATCCTACGATAAATTCAACCTGAGCAAGGAAGACTTTGACTTGATGAAAGCTGTGGAAAAAGCAGGTAAAAAAGAAGATGAAAAAAAGGAGGATAAGAAGGAAGAGGATAAGAAAAAAGTAGAAGAGCTCAAAATTGATTGGGAAGACCTAAGGGATCGAAAAGCCAAGTTGACTATACATTCTGCTAATTTGGGAGATGCCGTACTTGATAAAGAAGGAGAGAAGTTATTTTATCTTGCCCGGTTTGAAAAGGGGATGAACTTATGGAGTACCAATATCAGGACCAAAGAAACTAAGATGGAATTGAAGTTGGATGCGAGCTATGGGAGCCTTACCTGGGATAAGGATATGAAAAATCTTTACCTACTTTCTGGTGGAAGTATTTCCAAAATCACAGATAATGGAAGTAAAAAGGAGCAGATAAAAATAGCAGGTGAAATGACATTGGACAAAGAGGCTGAATTTGAGCAAATGTTCGAGCATATCAAAATCAGGACGAAGGGAGCTTTCTACACTTCTGACATGCATGGAGTGGACTGGGAGGAGCTCACTGAACAGTACCGCAAATACCTTCCATACCTTGGTAATGGTTATGAGTTTGCAGAAATGGCATCTGAGATGATTGGGGAATTGAATGTTTCCCATGCAGGTGCATCTTACAACCGCTCTATTCCACAGGCTGATGCCACTGCTTCTTTGGGGATTTTTATGGATTACAGTCATAAAGAAGATGGAATCAAGATCAAGGAGATTGTCAAAGACGGGCCATTGGACAAGGCAGGATTGGGTATCAAAGCGGGAATGCTTATTGAAAAAATTGATGGAGAACTTATTTCCACAGATAAAGATCTTGCATGGTACCTTAATAGAAAGGCAGATAAGTTTACACTGCTCGAACTTATAGACCCTACCAACAATAGCAGGAAGCAGGTTACTGTCAAGCCAATCACACTTGCTGAGGAAAACAGATTGCTCTATAAAAGATGGGTAAAGCGTAATCAGGCTGAAGTTGACAGCTTGAGTGGTGGAAAACTTGGTTATGTACATATTCCGGGTATGTCGGATGGGCCGTATAGGACTACTTATGAGGAAATGATGGGGAAATTTCACGATAGAGAAGGTGTTATTGTGGACACACGTTTCAATGGAGGAGGAGATTTGGTGGCTGATCTTGCCATGTTCTTTACGGGAGAGAAATTCATCACCTATGCCACTGAAGACAGGGACGTAGGCTATGAACCTACATTCAGATGGACCAAACCCACCCTTGCCATGTTCAATGAGGGGAACTATTCAGATGGTCATTGCTTTGCTTGTGGCTATACCGATCTCAAGATTGGTAAAACGGTAGGAATGCCAACTCCTGGAACATGTTCTTTTGCAGGTTGGGAATCCTTGCCCAATGGCGGTAGATGGGGAATAGTCCCTATTTCAGCCAAAGATAAAGCGGGAAATTGGATGGAAAACAATGAAACCAAGCCACAATTCCAAGTGAAAAATATGCCTGGAAAGATAGATAAAGGTATCGACCAGCAGTTGGAAAAAGCAGTTGAGGAATTGTTAAAGGAAATAGAGTAATTTACTTTTCACTGTTAAACAAAAACCCGTCAAAATCTAAGTTTTGACGGGTTTTTGTTTTTATAATGAGTTTCATTTCAGAGTAAATATAAAGCTCACAAACCTTTCGGTTTTTATAGCTCCTACTTTAACAAGTTATTCATCCAGCCATTTAGTTTCCGCTGAATATGCTGACATTGAGATTCTATAAGTGGTTTTTCCAAAAAATCATAAACCAACTTGAATGACTTTGCTTTTTCTCTATCAGCATAGGAAAGAGAGGAGGTGACCATTATAACTTTTACTTTTTCCTGCTTGACATTAGGACTGAGTTTTTCCAGGAAATCCCAACCATTCATATAGGGCATGTTTATATCCAAGAAAATCAGAAAGTTCATTTTATTTTCCACATCAGATAAAATAAACTCCAGCGCTTCTTTCGCCTCCTCAAAACTTTTAGGTTCTTTACAGAGGCCGGATTCCCGAATAATTATTTTATGGAGAAATATGACCCCTGGGTCATCATCAATTACCAATATCTCTGTCTCTTTATTCATTTATTATTTACTAGATTCTCAGATTTATCATGCGTTTCACGCACAATTAAATCCAACTGTTTCAGTGTCTGAAGTATTTCCTCTTCTAACTGTTCTTTACTTTTTCCTACTTCTTTATATTTTGGGTAATTGATCAAAAGGTGAATAAGTCCAAGCGCTTTGGTAAGTGGAGCTCTGACTAAGTGAGATTGTTGCCAAGTAATTTCTTTGAGACTGTGATTTTGTGATTCTATTTTTGTCAGAGCTACTTTCAATCGTTCGTTGGTACTGCTGAGTTCTAAAGTTCTTTTGTTGACTAACTTCTCTAAAGTATTATTGATTTTGATTTTCGCAAAGTAGTTGATCACAAAATATACCAAAATGCATACCAAAGAAATTACGAGTAACTTAAACCATAGCGTTTCAAAAAAGAAAGCCTCAACTAGGATTTGAAGTTTATGTATTCCATCCAATTGTCCATTTCTCATTACCCTGACTTCCAAGTCATAATTACCGGGTGAAAGCCCACTGAAGATTAAAGATTTCTGGTCTTTTACTGGAGCCCAATTGTCATTGATACTGGGTATTCTATAATAGATGCTGAATTCCGCAGGATTGGAAAAATCAATGTTTGAAAATGAAACCTGAAAGCTTGTTATCCCAGGTGGGATTACCAGTGACTCTTCTTGAATTGGCAATTTCTTGTCAGCCACCAAAAGTTCATCCCAATTGAAGTTTGCAGAATTTTCCTTCCACTCCAGATCCATGGGATCAATGATGCCTACACCTTCTACTGTAGGAATCCATATTTTACCTAAATTATCTTTGAATGCTGAAGGGAATATCAATCCATTGGTTTCTGAATTTGGCATTCCATGACTTTTATTATACAAGACTGATGAGGCAAAGAAGTTTTCATCAGTTGAGTTTTTGAAATTTTTTAATTCGGTGTCAGGGAAGTACTGAACTCCAAAATTATTACTTACCCAGATTCCATTTTTCCCATCATGTGTGATGCTGAAAACGGAAACTGAACTAAGTCCTTTATCCTTTGTCAGCCTTTTGAAATTACCATTGCGGTATAAGACTATACCCCCATGGGTACCAAACCAGATGTCACCATCTTTGTCTTGGTAAATGGCATAAATTACATTTTCACCGGGCTTCAGTGGGAGGACTATATTTTCTTTAAATTCTCTGTTAGAAATCCTGAATGCTCCATAATTCATAGAACCTACCATAATATCACCATTTTGCATTTCAATGATGGTGTTAAAATTGGTGTTACGAAACTTATCCGGCAAGGCTATGCTTTTCAATGCCCCATTTTTGTCGCGGTATTGGAGCCCCCCATATCTAGTCAATATCCATAAGGTCTCTTGCGAGTCTTGAAAAATAGCCAGTACATAGTTACTTTTAAGCCCTTCTTTTTCAGTGATTTTCCCAACGACATTCTTGGTGCTTTTATCGATAATTGATATTCCCGCTGTGGTGCCAGCGTAGATGTTTTGATTATCTTCCCCAATGGTGTTTATCCAGTTTAATAGTAAGCCGTCGTTTCGATTGATAGAAGTGGCCTGTTCTCCTTGGACTTTGTAGATACCGTCTGATTTGGTACCCACCCAATAATTAAAGTCCCTGTCCTGATAAAGCGCTTTGATATTTTTATTACGTAATCGATCTTGGGTAATTTGCCTTACTTTTGCAGGTTTGATGATTACCAATCCCCGCCCATGCGTGCCGAGGTATAAATTCTCTCCATCATATAAAATTTTTCGGACAGTATAATTTCTGATTTCTTCAAAATAATACCTTTCTACGCCATCATTGCTGATCCTGATAACACCATTTTCGGTAGAACCGGCCCATACATTATTGAATTTATCTTTTGTGATACTTTGAAAATTAATATCCTTGATCTTATCGAAGGAAACCAATTCGATTAGCAATTTATTATCTTCTACTCTGTACAAGCCTTTTTCAGGTACAGCAATATAGGTTTTACCATTTTCTACCAGGACCCTGCGGGCTACAATGTTTCTTTCTGTCAAAAGCCTGGAAGTATTGTTTTTATAATTGTATTCGTATAGTCCTCGGTTGGTTCCTATAAGCATAATACCGTCGCCTTTGTGATAAAGGCTTTGGGTTTCGGTACCAGGTTCCATCTTCCAGTTAGGCAGAAGGCTGAAATTATCGTTTTTCCAAAGATGAACACTTCCGTCTTGTGTACCTATCCAAAGGTAACCGTTGTCATCCTCAGACAAGGTCATGATCCACGAATCTTCAGCTATATGATTGCAATCAATGACTTTTTTGATGGTTTTTTCCAATAAGGCGACACTTCTGTCAGAGGATGCCCATATACCACTACTGCTCTTATAAAATGAATAGTAGGTTTGATCCAGCATTTCACTATAACCATCCTTATCAAAAATTTTTAGACCACTGCCATCATGTCTTGCAAGGCCTTCTTCAGTGGCCATCCACAAGAATCCCGTGTTATCAGTAGCCATAGCATAAATGGCATTCTGAGGTAGTCCTTTGGTATTGTCCCAAAGCTCTATTACATGCTCAGCCCTATTTCGCAGTTTTTTGATATTATCTTCAAAACTGATAAAGTTTTGCTTTGCCTCCGATGATCTGTTGAAGGTCAGGAAGAGTATGGTGATTATATAGATGATATGAAACCGTCTCAAGTTCAAGTCCCTGTCCTTCAGTTTGATAAATTATGACGAATGCTGAATTTGGAATTGTCCAAAATCACTTCCCCTTTTTTTTAAACCGTAATTATTTCCTTAATAATTACTTGCTTATTAGATGGGAAAACTGCGTATAAACGGAAATTTAACTGCAATTAATACATATTCCAAACCTTTTTTTGAATTGATTTTATCCTTCATTTTTAATCATTTGATATGTAAAAAATAGGCTCTGAAAAATATCAAATTCATGAGAAACAGTATTTATCCTAAATTAATCACAGCAAATTGATTCTCAGATGGTTCTTAAGATTTTGGTATTTTCCGTGGCCTGCTAACATGAAATTGATTGCTAATTTCCACTTATTGTTCTTCTCCAGGCGAAAGCACCTACAACGATAAAACAAATAAGTGGCAGGGTGAATGAAAAGTTGACTTCCGGCACTCCCAAAATTCTTATATCATCGTAATCAGGTCCTCCAAAATCCAAAATGATTCCTTGAAGTGTAGGCATCACTGCTCCACCTACAATAGCCATTACCAAAAAAGCAGCCCCATATTTCGCGTCTTCTCCAAGTCCTTCCAACGCGATACCATATATGGTGGGAAACATCAGTGACATGGCAAAGGAAATTCCTACCAGACAATAAAGCCCAACAATCCCTGTAATAAATATTGTCCCAATAGTCATAATACCAGCGATAAAGGAAAACGCTAATAGCAATTTGGCAGAATTTATAAAACGCATCAAATAGGTACAAACCCATCTTCCGACCAAGAAAAGGATCAAAGCTGTGTATGCATAGTTGACCGCTGAGGCATTATCTATGCCCAGCACTTCCGCATATTGATAAATATAGGTCCAAACCATGATCTGTGCTCCCACATAAAACATCTGGGCAATCACTCCTTCACGAAACCTGCTATTTTTAAATAAGCGTTTCATTGAAGGGGCAAAATCCAATTTCTTATCTTTTGAGATATTCTCGGGCATTTTGGCCAGGGCAATCAAAATCGCTAATACGATCACTACAAGCCCTAACATTACATAAGGGTCGCGGATAATCATCAAATCATTGCTCCGAATAAACGCCTTGGCACTTTCATCCAAACCAGTAAAAATCAAATTTCCATCGAGATCAACATTATTTGATTGTAATGCATTGAGGATAAATTCCTTGGCAACAAACAAACCCGCCAAAGCGCCCATTGGATTGAAGGCCTGTGCAAGGTTTAAGCGTTGTGTAGCGGTTTCATCAGGGCCCATGGCCAATATATAAGGGTTTGCGGTAGTCTCCAGAAAGGCAAGTCCGAAAGTAAGGATGTACAAAGCGGTAAGGAAGAAACCATAGCTTTCCCAGGCAGCTGCGGGATAAAAAAGTAAAGCCCCAAAAGCATACAAAGACAGGCCGATCAATACCCCGGTTTTATAAGAGAATTTTTTGATAAATATGGCCGCCGGAAGTGCCATAGTGAAGTATCCTCCATAAAAAGCCATTTGCACCCATGAGGCCTGAACATTATTCAGTTCAAGTACCCTTTTGAATGCAGCTACCATGGGGTTAGTGATGTCATTGGCAAAACCCCAAAGTGCAAATAAAGAAGTAATTAAAATAAAGGGTAAGAGTAGGTTTTTGGGTACGACAGGATATTTTTTCATGGTCCGAGATTGGAGTAAATGATAGGTTAGGTACCGATAGCCCTGTCAAGGTGGGTGTAACCACCATCTACGAATATCAGCTGTCCTGTGGTATGTGAGGATCTAGGAGAAAGAAGAAAAATCACCATGTCTGCAATCTCTCTTGGTTTTGTCATGCGCTTCCCCAATGGTATTCTTTGCTGAATTTCAGTTAATTTTTCCTCTGGCTTTTCAAAGCTGTCCAGCCATGTTTTATAAAGAGGCGTCATCACTTCTGCAGGAATGACGGCATTGACCCTGATCCCGAATGGAAGAAGTTCCACTGCCCATTCTCTGGTTAAAGAGAGTTGGGCGCCTTTTGCAGCGGTATACCCACTGGTATTTCCTTGTCCTGTGACTGCTGTTTTGCTACTTATATTGACAACACTTCCCTTGCTCTCTTTCAGGTAAGGCAGGCCGAAATGTACTAAATCATAATAATGTCCCAGGTTCTTTTCAACTGATGACCTGAAGGCTTCAGAATCTCCTTTTTCCAAACCGACTCCGTCATTAGCACCGGCATTGTTAACAATCCCGTCAATCCTTCCATATTTCCCGATTGCAAATTCTACTGCAGCTTTTGCGATTTCCGGATGATTGAGTCTTTTTGCAAATTGCACTGCCTTACCGCCCTTGGAATGAATATCTTCCAGAAGCCTTTTTCCTTCACTTTCAGAAGGATCTATAATTACTGCAATAGCTCCTTCTTCTGCCAATCCAAGGCTGATAGCTTCTCCAATTCCTTTTGCACCGCCTGATATCAGGAAAACTTTTTCTTTGATGTTTAAATTCATACGACTTGAATCTTAAATCCCGTAAAACCTACAGGCATTTTTTCCGAAAATTTTTTCTTGTTCATTTTTTGAAAAAGAACTGAAAAATATTGTGGCAATATCGAATACCTCAGCATAACTGGCAGCCAATAAACAGACAGGCCAATCTGATCCGTAAACCAACCTATCTACTCCGAAAGTTGCGGTGGTTTTTTCCAGAAAAGGGTGGAATTGAATGATACTCCATTCCTTCCAATCTGCTTCAGTTACCATACCGGATACCTTACAATAAACATTTTCCAAGTCTCCAAATAAAGAAATTTTTCTGGACCACATTCCAAAATCGGCATTCTTGATGTCAGGCTTGGCCATATGGTCTATGATAAATTTCTGGTTAGGAAATTTTTTGGCGAGTTGAAATGCTTTGTCCAAATGCCTTGGATATATCAAGATGTCATAAGTCAATCCATAATTTTCAAGTTTGCTTATTCCTTTCAAAAAATCCGGATCTTCCATAGCTGTAGGGGGGAGGCCCTGAAGGATTTTCCTAAAGCCTACCAACTTCTTTTCTGCAGATAGCTCCTCCAATTGTGATTCAAGGTCTCCGGCTCCTAGATCAATCCATCCTACAACGCCCTTTACCCATGGGTTTTCTTTGGCTATGCCCAGAAGGAATTCAGTTTCTTTTAAGGATTCATCTGCTTGTACTGCGATGCAGCCATCTATTTCTCTTTTATCAAGCTCAGGTTTCAAGTCTTCAGGCATAAAATCCCGCTGAATGACTTTCATGGAGTCGTCAATCCAAGTGTCTCTCAAGGGTTGATATTGCCAGAAATGTTGATGTGCATCAATTTTCATTTTATAGCTTTGATTAAGGGTAAAGATTACTTGGCATTTTCTGCTACTTGTCTGGCTTTGCCCAAACCGTCAATACCTAATTCTACCACATCTCCAGCTTTCAAGTACCTTGGTGGCTTTAGTCCAAGTCCAACACCTGATGGTGTGCCTGTAGATATTATGTCGCCAGGTAATAAACTCATATATTGACTGATATAGGATACTAAAGTAGGAATATCAAAAACCAAATCCGATGTATTACTGTCCTGAAGCATTTCTCCATTGACACTTAGCCAAAGTCTCAATTGGTGTGGATCTGGGATTTCGTCCTTAGTGGCCAAAAATGGACCTAAAGGAGCGAAATTATCGGCACTTTTGCCTTTGACCCATTGTCCTCCATGGTTCAATTGGAAATCCCTTTCACTAACATCATTGTGAAGACAGTATCCGGCTACATAATCCATGGCCTCTTCCTTGAAAACATATGATGCTTTTTTTCCGATGATCACAGCCAATTCAACCTCCCAGTCTGTTTTTTCAGAGTTGCGGGGAATAATGATGGGATCATTCGGTCCGGAAATGCTTGAGGTCGCTTTCATAAATAAGATAGGGGTATCAGGAACGGCCATACCACTTTCTTTTGCATGCAGTGAATAATTTAATCCTACACAAATGATTTTGGAAGGTCTTTTTATGGGAGGACCCAGCCTGCTGTCTTGACTGATTTCCTCTAGAATACCTTTGTTTTTTACAAGCCAAGCTGCAAGCCTGTTGATTCCATCATTTTCAAAAAATTCTTCTGACCAGTCTTCGCCAAATGTAGAACAGTTCAACCATTTATTTCCATCTATTATGCCAGGCATTTCTTTTCCTGCTTCTCCAAATCTTATAAGTTTCATCAGTTTATATTTTGTTTTCAGTAAATACCAGTTTGTTGAACTGGCTCATTTTAAGTTTTATTGGGATATCCATTCAATAATTATGCTTTCAGTCCCTGAAATCCCCCATCTATGGGGAAATTGCTACCGGTAATGAAAGAGGCATCATCGGAGGCCAGGTAGTAAACCAAGGCTGCGATTTCTTCAGGCTTCCCCATTCTTCCTATGGGCTGGGTAGCTGCCAACTTATCAAACATCTCCTTTTCCTGACCTGGATAATTTTTAGCAAGGAATCCATCAACAAAGGGGGTATGAACCCTTCCAGGTGAAATGCAATTACAACGAATATTTTCATGTACGTAATCTTTGGCAATGGACAAGGTCATAGATAAAACGGCACCTTTGGTCATAGAGTAAGCAAACCTGTCTGCCAGTCCCATGGTAGCTGCGACTGAACACATATTTAAGATACAGCCTCCTCCGTTTGCTTTTAGTTTTGGAATGGCAGCTTGAGAACAGGAAAAAACTCCCTTGACATTGACTTGATAAACTGCGTCAAAATCGGCTTCTTGCGTACTTTCTAAGTTGCCTATATGGGATATACCAGCATTGTTAATCAAAATATCTATAGTGTCAGGTAAGGTTGCAAATGTCTTTTTTACCTGTTCAAAATCAGATATATCTACATGGATAAAACTTACTTTCAGGTTTTGAGACTCAAGTGCCTTAGCTGTCTTTTCCCCATTTTCTTTATTATAGTCCAAGAAGTATACTTCATGACCTTCTAAAGCAAATTTTTCTGTAATGGCCAATCCAATGCCACTGGCCCCCCCGGTTATGACAGTTTTTTTCATAAATAATATTTCAGATTTTTTCCATCTATAGATAAAGACGGTGTTAATTCAGCTTTGAATAATCAGTGACTTTTTCTACAAATTGGTAAAGTTTCTTTATTGTGTAATGCTGTGATTTTATAATTTGGATACCTATGTAGTTAATAATGCATGGGCATTGTTAGACTTACATATATGAGTAATGGTATTTATTATGCAAATTGTACATAATGGGTTGTTTTTACTACGTCCCTTTTATGCTTATTACATATAATATTAGCTAAATAATTTATTTTTTTGAGAAAATAGGGTAAAATTTAAGCCATGAAAGCAAAACTCCTAGAAAGAAGAAATCCCTTCGATAAATCATTTAATTCCGCCCTACATGAGTACCCTCATTTTCTCAATGTATGGCATTATCATCCTGAATTAGAGCTGGTTTATATTTTAAAATCTACAGGAACAAGGTTCATTGGGGATAGTATTCGCCCTTTTGAAGCTGGGGAGTTAGTCTTGATAGGGGAGGGGCTCCCTCATATGTGGCAGAATGATCCTGCTTATTTTGATAAGGGTTCGGAACTTAGGGCTGAAGCAATTACACTGCATTTTAAAAAAGATTTTGGGGGAAAAGCTTTACTTGAAATGACAGAAATGTTTCAGATACAACAGCTTATGGAAATATCAGGGCAAGGCATTGTATTCAACCAGAAAACTGCAGAAATGGCTAAAGAGATGATGTTTGAGATCCATCAGACTGATGGTTTCGAAAGGCTGATTTTATTTTTGAAGCTACTTCAAAACCTTGCTTTACAAAGGGATTTCCAGCTATTGAGCACCAAAGGGTTTTCAAATCCTGCTGAAAAAACAGGAGATCTCCGTATTGATAAGGTGTATGCCTTTACTTTTAATAATTTCCGCAAAAACATCACACTAGACCAGGTAGCAGATGTTGCAAACCTGAACCCAACTGCATTTTGCAGGTTTTTCAAAAAACATACGAAAAAAAATTATTCCAAATTTCTCAATGAAATTCGCATAGGTTATGCTTGCAAACTTCTATTGGAAGAGAGACTCAATATTTCGGAAGTAGGCTATGAGTCAGGGTTTAACAACCTCTCTAACTTCAATAGGCAGTTTAAGGGGATGATGGGAATATCACCAAGTCAGTTTCTACTTAAGCATCAGGTACACGAATAAAATTTTAAGCCAAATGGTTTTTGGCATATTAATTGAAAAGGGACAACTCCCTGTTTTTCAGTTAATAGAATAGAGCCATGAAAAGTAATAGATTAAGTGTTTACATCCTGCTGATTTTTACCGTTTTAGGTAGTTGTATGTCAGAGCTGAATGAGGATGAGTTTGCAGATAGAGACAATGACGAGCTTGTTTTATTACTCATTGATGAGGATAGTATAGATAATGGAAATGAACCAAACAACTTTTTAGATACAGATGTCAATGATGATATTGCAAGCGTAGGACTTAGAGAGCAATTGAGGTTTTTTAAAAATAATGTTGGTAAAACTATTGATTTATACTCCGGTCAAGTTGGAGATGAAGCCTGGTTTGCTTTAACAAAAATACCTAATACATGGATCAATGCAGGTCCCACCGAAAACGGAGCTCAAAATTTTTTAGCATCAGGTCCTGGTTTGGGTTCACCTAATATCGATAATGATAGAGAAGTATTGCTTGATGATATTTCCGGAGTTACCCCTCTTAGGGCTACTGGTCTTAAAATGTTGGAAGGGAAAAAAGTACTGGCAGTAGTTTATGATAGTGGTATAAGTATCAATTATTCTCCTTTAAAAGGTAACCTAAAAGGAGATAATCTTGGAATGGTTGCTTTTGAAGTAGTAAGTGTGAAAAAACGTAACAATGGAAGTTCCTCTTCCCTTCCCACAGTGACCATCAAGATTTTGGATGTAGATGCTGTAATCAATTGGGAAAAAACATTATTCAGCAATCCGCCCGTTCCAGAGTCATCTTCAGAACCTTTTGATATTGCTCCTCCTGCCAGTTCGATCGGCCCTATTTTTACCGTGGCAAAATAAAACGATTTCCTAAGCAGTCAAGAAGGCCGAAGAGCCTCAAAAACTGAAAGTGAATCTTCATTGGTAGCAGGTGTGCATTTTTACTAATTCATTGAAAATAAGGAGCAATGGTTTCTATCTTCCTGACTTCTTTCATCATTTCTTCAGTGACGGGCTTTTCTATATACCCAATTACTTCACTAAACTCTTTTGACTTTGCTTTGTCTGATTGATTTACAGAAGAGGTTATGATGATTACATTCACTTGATTTTCCAAGGGAGTGTTATTCAGCATATCCAAAAATTCCCATCCATCAAAAGCGGGCATATTGATATCCAGAAATACTAAAAAGGGCTGATTCTTTGTATTATATTCATGTATAAAAGTAATGGCTTCCATACCGTTTGTGAAAAGTTGAGGAGTATTATGTAGACCCGTCTTTACCACCAGTCTTTTGATAAGCATCAGCACTACTTCCTCGTCGTCAATAATTAATATTTCTGGCTTCATTAAATTTCTTTAATATCGATTTGTTCTGTTTTTTCTGTAATGTCACGGATGATAGTATCTAATTCTGTTGCTGAATCCATGATTAGTTTTGTATAGGTTTGTTTTTCTTCCGTAGTAACTTCATCTTCAGCAAGTAGGTTGACCAAGCCCATAAGTCTAGCCAAAGGAGCTCTTACTACATGAGATTGTATCCAGGCAATATCTTTAAGTTTCGCGTTTTGCACTTCTATTGCCTCTACATATTTCTTTTTAAATGTAATATCATTTGCGAGCATCATACGGGCTGGTTTGCCGTCAAATTCCAGATAATTGGAACTGGTTTCGGCAACAATGATATCTCCGTTCTTTTTTCGGTGTCTGAATTCTCCGGAGAATCGGGGTGTACTTTTATCGGTTTCCTTGACTTTTTGTATGGTATCTTTTAACATATCCAGGTCTTCATCTGGAATAAGGTCTTTCACACTCATTTGCCTGAATTCCTCATATGAATACCCGTATGTCATAACTGCCGCCTGATTGGCATCAAGGAACTTTAAGTTTTGGAGGTCATAAACCCATTTGGGAATTGGGCTAAGTTGGAATAAATCTTTGTATCTTTTCTCAGAGTCTTCAAGTTGGTTAAAAACTTTTTTTCGCTCAATACTGTAAATGACACTTTTATAAAGAATGCTTGAAGTAAGGTCATCTTTGAGTAGGTAATCAGCTATTCCTAGTTTAACAGATTTTCTACTAAATTCTACATCAGAATAACCTGTAAGTACGACTACAGGTATATTGCCAGCAATATCTATAACCGCTTTGATAAGTTCCTCTCCGCTCATATCGGGTAGTGAGAGGTCTAATAATATAATATCAAAATCACTCCTCTTCTCAAGTAAATTTGCTGCTTCCCTATAGCTTTCCACTCCTGTGATTCTAGGAACAAGTACGGACTCTTCCAGGTAAGTGTCTACAAGAAGCCTATCACCGGGGTTGTCCTCAATTATCAGAATGGTATAGGTTTGTTGGTCTTTGATCATATTACAAATTTATTTCTTGGCAATTCTACGACATTGCTCCAGAAATTTTCTATTTCAACAATTACATTTAAGAAGGCATCTACTTCTACTGGTTTGATGATGTAACAGCTGGCATGGTTTTCATAAGATTCATTAATGTCCTTTTCCGAAGAAGATGTGGTGAGCATGATGACAGGCACATGCTTGAAATAATCACTGTTTTTGATAAATTTAAGGACTTCATGCCCGTTTTTTCGAGGAATATTGATGTCCAGGAGTATTAGATCTGGATCAAATGCATCCTTAAACGGTAGTGATTTTGTAAGGTAATCAATTGCTTGTTCCCCGTCGCGTACCACAGCAATATCACTTTGGATATTGGCCATTTCAAAAGCCTCTTGGGTTAGGACTATGTCACCCTCGTTATCTTCAACTAGAAGAATTTTAATTTTTTCTTTTTTCATAATGATCGACATTAAAAGTTCAATACAACCGGGTGATTAGAATTGATAAGTCAAAATATACATATTTATATTGGTAAAAATAAAATATAATCAAATAGTATGTACCAATTAACAGTATGTTGGCACCAATATATTTGCTGGGGAGTAATCTCTTAGTGTTAAACTTCAATTACTCCTTTTTTCTGGGTAGGTATTTTGTTTTTGTTAAATAGTAAATGAGTTAAATGTTGGTTTGATCTGGGTGCTGCAGCTCATTTTCATCGAATTTTTTTATGGTGAAGAATATGCTAGTACCCATACCTGGTTTGGATTCTACCCATATTTTACCTTCGTGTATTTCTATGATTTTCTTACAAATAGCCAAACCTACTCCAGTACCTCGGTAAGCATCTTTAGTGTGCAGTCTTTGGAAAATATTAAACACCTGATGAAAGTATTGGGAGTCTATTCCAATGCCATTATCCGCAATTTTGAATTGCCAAAACCCTGGATTTTCTACAACTTCTATTTTTATTTTAGGTTGCTCATCGGGTTTACTGTATTTTAATGCATTATCAATTATGTTTAAAAATAATTGTCTCATTGGGGCCTTGGATGCTATTATTTCAGGAAGCATTTCATAAGTCAATTCTGCATTTTTTTCTTGGATGATTTTTCTCTGAAGTAGTTTGACATCATCCATGACCTCTTGAATGCATACCTTTTCTTTATTGCCCACATTTCCAGCCATGCTGTATTCCAGAAGATCCAAAATAATCTGTCTCATTCTTTCGGCACCCTCACTAGCAAATCCGATATATTGTTTTCCTTTGTCATCTAAAGTGTTTCCATATTTTTTTTCCAGTAATTTAAGAAAGCTACTGATCATTCTTAGAGGTTCCTGTAGGTCATGTGATACTGAGTAAGCAAATTTTTCAAGCTCCTCGTTGGAAAGTTCTAGTTCCTTCGCCCTTTTTTTCAATTCCTCACTTAATGATATCAATTCACTTTCGGAATTCTTGATTTTTGTGATGTCCTGAGTGGCGCCTATTACCCTAACCGGTTGCTTATTTTCGTCTCTTATAATGACACCTTTATCTACAACATAGGCATATTGACCATTGCTTTTGCGGAATCTAAATTCCTGTTCCCAATAGTCAGAATTGGATTCGAATGCATTTTTGAGGTTATTATTTACTTCCTTCAAATCATCTTCATGGATATGCTGATCCCAAAAACTATTGTTATTGTTCATCTCAGATCTTTTGTATCCAAATAACTTTTCAAAGTTTTTAGAGCGGTAGACTTTATCTTGTTTTAAGTCCCAATCCCAAACTGCATCGGAGGTGGCTTGGGTGGCATACTTAAAGCGCTCGTTGCTCAACGCGAGTTTCCTAGACTGTTTGGCTACTTTTTTCTGTAGAATTGCTGGTATCTTTGCCAAATACCAAGCTGTTATCCCAAGTCCGATCGAAAAAAGACAACGCAATACCAAAGCCAAGTAAACTTTGCTCCAGGCTTCTGACTTTCTGAGCTGAACCGAAAGTGTCCAATCTCCCCAATCAATAAACCGTGATTCTTTGAAGCCTGAGAATTCAGATTGGTTTTCTATGGGAAGAAAGTTCTCCTTTTCTCCGGTTTCAGGATTAATTTTTGACAACTGAAAATAATATTTATCATTTATATCTTTTTCAATTCCAATAATTCTCTGAAAAGTGCTTAAGTGAATAATTACAGCAGAAAAGCCCCAAAATTCATCGTTTTTGAAAATAGGAAGTCTTCCGACTATGCCCGTGCCACCCTGCCTAAGTTCGAATGGACCGGCAAAAAATATTTCTCTGTTATCTTTAGCTCTAATTGCTTCATCACTTCTAGTTGGATCTTGGAGAATATCATAACCAATTACTACCTCATTTCCTTTCAGAGGATATACCTTGATAATTTCACCACCTTCTAGTAATTGAATAACATCGATATTAGGATTACTCTGAATGATATCTTTTCCAATTTCCTCAAAATCATCTCCAGTACCATATCGTATTTCAATAAATTCTAATGTCCTTGCAGCTGAAATTGCAGAAGTCAATCCATTTACTATTTTTTTTTCAATAAGATTATTCTGTTCTATTGTCATCTGTTCCTCATATGCCAAATGAAGTGCAACCTCTTTGAAGGTCATAAATTGGGTGATGAGTAGTGATGATGTGAATGCGACAATTCCTGTAACTATAGGGTTTCTGTAAAAAATATTATTGAAGGATTGTTTCATTTTATTTAATTCTTTTTTGGAAGCGTAAAATGAAATGTACTTCCCATATCTATTTTCGAATCTACCCAAATTTTGCCACCTACATTGTCGATGATTTTTTTGCAGATGGCGAGCCCGATACCAGTCCCGGAATATTTCTCTTTTCCATGTAGGCGTTGAAAGATAACGAATATTTTCTTGTGGTACTCCTCGGGGATTCCAAGACCATTGTCTTTTATTTCGAAGTGCCAGTACTTTCCTTCTTCATAAGCTTTGACTACTATAATAGGGCTTACTATGTCATTTCGGTATTTCAATGCATTGGAGATGATATTTTGTAACACTTGCCTTAAATAGGCTTTTTGTATTTTGATAACTGGCACATTTACCCATTCGATAGTTGCTCCAGTTTCCTCAATTGTTGCTTGAAGTAACGATGTAATTTCTTCAAGGATAATGTTCACATCCACCTCTTCTGCCGGTATATATACCCTGCCTACCCTGGAGTATTCCAACAAATCCAGAATAATAGTTTTCATCCGTAAAGCACCATCTACAGCAAAATTGATGTACTGCTTACCCTTTTCATCAAGTTTAGGACTGTATTTTTTGTCAATCAATGTCAAAAAACTTGTTATCATTCTTAAAGGTTCCTGAAGGTCATGAGAAGCTACATAGGCAAATTGTTCCAATTCTTTATTGGACATGGCAAGCTCGTGATTGCTTTGCTGGAGTTTGTCATTCAGAGCTTGCAATGAATTCAGATTCTCTGTTCTTTCTATGGCAACTTCTATATTGGAAATCAACGTTTGAAGAAAGGTGATTTCTTCCTCAGTCCAAAAATGTTCTGTTTTGCAATAGTCAAAACCTATGAATCCAAAAAATTGATTCTTGATATATATGGGTAGTTGAATAATCGAAACTATACCCTGCTCCGTAAGAATTTGAAGCAAAATGTCACTGGAATTTTGTACACTGGCAATGAATGGCTTTTTTTGAAGTGCTTTTTCAAGAAACTCAGGAAAGGCTTCTAAAGGTAAATTTTGGTAATTTGGATTAGCTATTTCTGAGCTTACTTCTGAATTATTCCATTCTATAACCTGTCTAGCCATTAAGCTTCCTGATTCTGGATCAGTAAAGTTTTTGAAAAAGTAAACCCTGTCTGCTTCTACAGTTTTACCCACCAATTCCAGGCATTCTTCGAGAGCTTGAAGCCAGTTTTGATTGAAAAGCAATAAATTAACCGTAGTAGCAATTGTTTCAAGCAGTTTAGTTTTAAAAATCAGGGATTTTTCATAGTCTTTATTTTCTGTGATATCCCTGGAAATCCCCACTAGACCCAATACATTCCCAGTCTGATCTACAAGCGGAAGTTTGGAAGTATTGAGAATTCTTTTTTGCCCATGATGATCTATTATAGGCTCTTCTCGATTAATGACTGGCTTCAGTGAATTTATAACCTTCTCATCATCAGATTGATAAATATCTGCCAGTTCTTTTGGGAATAAATCATATGAGGTTTTGCCAGTAGTCTCAGATTCCGAATTCTTCCCAAGAAGTTTGACGTTGGCGGTATTGTTGATGATATGCTTGAAATCCTTATCCTTGACATAGATGTAGTCAGGTATATTATCAATTAAGGTTCTAAGCAAGTTTCTCTCCTGGGAAATCATCTCCTCTGCTTTTCTTTGTTCGCTGATGTCTTGGAGTGCTCCTACCATACGAAAAGGTTTACCTTTTTCATCTCGTAGAATAATGGTCTTTTCTTTTACATAAGCATATTCACCACAATATTTTTTGAATCGGTATTCTGCTTCCCACTTGTTTACATTTTTATCTTTGCGAGCTTTTAAAATACTTTTTACAATTTCCTCCTTGTCTTCAGGATGAATGGCATGTTCCCAGGCATCCTGGGTTACGTAGTTGGTTTCTAAGGGGTAGCCAAAAAGTGTCTTGTAGCCATCTCCCCAAAAAATGGTTTCTGATTCCATGTTCCAATCCCAAATGGCATCTGAGACAGCTTTGGTGGCATAAAGGAATCTTTCATTACTTTTTTCCACTTCTTTTTCTGCCTTATACCTTTCAGTTTCATCAATGACAGTAGATATCATTAATTCCTGCTCAAAAACTGGTATATTTTTGGCCGATATTATTTTTTTATTTCCATTCTGTCCTGTTACCTCAATTCCTGCCCAACTCATTTTTTTAGGATCACCACTTTGGATATCAGCAAGAATTCTTTCGCTAATCTCTTTTCTATAACCCGGATCTGGGTATATCTTTTCAAAAAAAGATGGGATGTCATAAAGGTCTTCCTTGGGCCAACCATATATTTCCGAGAATTTCCTGTTCATAAATGTGACTTTTCCGGTATTGATATCATTGACTGCAATCCCTATGGGAAGGTTTTCTACAGTGGTCTGGATAAAATCGTTCCTTTCCTGCAGTTTTTTATTGGTCGCTTTAATGTCGGTTATATTTTGTAGTGCACCTACCATGCGTACGATTTTGCCTTTTTCATTTCTAATTCCAAAACCTTTATCAACGACATGCGCATAGCTGCCATCTGCTTTTAAAAATCTATATTCTCCTTCCCAAAACTCCTCTTTACTTTCGAAAAACTTTTTATGGCTTTTTCTGATTCTATCCTCATCAGCAGGATGTATAAACCCACCAAAATCTTCATGGCTTGCCGTGCTGCTTGAAATATGATATCCAAAATGGGTTCTTAATCCCTCACCCCAAAAAATCGATTTTTTAGAAATATCCCAGTCATATATAACTTCAGAAGTAGCCTTACTGACTAAGTGATACCTTTTCAGCAACTCCTTCATTCCCTGTTTTAGGATTTCTTCTTCAGTAATATCTTGAATGGTGCCTTGATATTTGTCCTTCTTGCTGTTAACGTCAAACTGTAGGGAAGCCCTTTCATGTAGCCATTTGACATTATCTTCTCCTGTAATGATCCTGTACTTAAAATCTGCCTGAATTTCTCCTGTAGTAGATTTGGAAATTACTTTTTCAAAATAAGGCCTATCCTCTGGGTGAATGGTTGTCAATAGACTCTCAGGGGTTAATTCAAAAGAATCTTCTTCCAATTCCCAAATCCTATATACCTCTTTCGACCAAAAAATCTCTTTTGTTTCAGGTTCATATTCAAAATATCCAACTTTAGCAATCCTTTGGGCTTCAGTTAATTTACTTTCAATTTCAAGCTGCTTTCTAAAAACCTCTTTGGTAGCACTGATGTCCTCAGTAGTTACCAAGACCTCATTTAGACTTTCTTCGGAGCCTGGCAAAACTTTCCAACGCATGAAAATATGTTTCTCAAGACCGTCTATGGTCTGCATTTTGGATTCCATTTCCAAGGTTGTTTTACCTTGAATAATACACAGAATTTCTTCTATGATTGCAGCCCGTGTTTCAGGTAAAAAAAGCTTATGGAAATTAGCAGTAAGTTGTTTCTTATCAGAGGCATTGTGGAGCTTTAAGCAAGCTTCATTGAAATCAATTATCTTAATTCTTCTACTGCATTCATCGGTAATATCAGGTGAGTTTTGAAGAATAGACCTTATTTCTCCTTCAGGCTTTCCCATCAAATTCATTTCTGTCAAGTAGGCCTTTACATCAGAAAAATCTTCCTCCCAAATAGGGATAGGAGTGA
>NZ_REBN01000130.1 GCF_007692705.1 Mongoliibacter sp. | reverse complement strand
AACAAATAAAGAGCAGATTTTTTATTAAACGTTGGCCCTAACCAATAAAAAAATACAGGAGAGGATAGCAAGTACATATAACGAAAAAACCGAAATCCCCGCACAGCAACCCAGATTGCGAAAAAAATCACTTTTTCTGAAGAGCCCGCAGGTTCCGCACCTTCATTTTTTGATTTCTGATTTACGCCACATTTTTGACCATGTTTCACATTAAACCAATAATAAAATGGCTAAACAAACGAGTATAATTACACTAAAGGGAAATATAGGAAAGCTCAATTTCTATAAGACCAAAGATGGGTATCAGGTAAGGGAAAAAGGAGGTGTTTCCCGTTCCAGGATTATGAATGATCCTAAGTATGCCCGAACAAGGGAAAATATTGCGGAATTCAAAACGAACGCAGCCGCAGTTAAACTTGTCAAGGATACCATAAGACCGGCTACTGTAAATATCTCTGATTCCAGAATCCATCAGAGGTTGATCCGTAGACTCCTGGAAATTCTAAGAACGGATCCTGTCAACAGGAGAGGTGAAAGGATGGTAAGCGAAGGGGATTGGACTTTGATCGAAGGAATGGAAATCAACAATCAGGTAAGTTTGGGTTCCGTTTTGAAAGAAGAGATTCAGCTTCAGGATAGTGCCGCAGCCTGGGAGGTAAGCATCAATCCATTCTTACCATCAGACTTCCTTCTTATCCCCGATGGGGCAACGCATTTCAGAATCTTTGTTGCGGGAGCTTCTTTCAATTTTGAAACTGGCACCAAGTCTTTTGTACAAATGAGTTCGGTGGATTTATTACTATCCCAGCCAACGCAGGCATTGAACCTCTCAGTTCAGAAGTCTTCGTTGAATGATCCCCACAAGATCCTTTTGGTTGGAATAGACTTCCAACAGATCGTCAATGGTGAACACTATAAGTTCAACAATACTGCGCATAATTCGGCTGTGATTTTGAAAAGTGAAAAAAGCTAAGTCATGAAGCTCCATTTATGCAGGCGATATGGGCAGAATTTCACCAGCGGTATTTTGTATTGGGGCAGAAGTCCTATATGCAGAACCATGGAGCCTTCCTTGACCCATTCGTTTCCAAGTCCTCCCTGTATTTCGGAGGGGAGCTATAAAGTAGATTTGGCTTATTTTGAGGAAGTAGGCTGGTTCCTTGAGTTAACATCATTGAATCCGGAAGGGATTAAAGGATTCATTCTTCCTTTGATAAATGGAAGAGAATGCAGGGATTACAGTATTTCTCCTGTAGTTTCATTCCAGGCCTCCGGTAGGTTTTCCAAACTAACCTTTCTTAAGTTAATGGATAAAGTCAGTGACTGCTTGGCTGAGGGAGAGGAGATTACTCTTGAAATCACTTCCATCCCTAAACGAAAACCTTCAAAGCCATGGTTATCCAGGAAGGTTTAGTCGGTCTAATATTAGGTGGTGTCAGCTCTTTACTGCTGTCAGTGATTGCCTATTTTCTCAAGCTGCTGGTTCAGGACATCAGAGATCTCAAAAAAGAACAGATGAACCTGAAGGAACTTTGTATCTGGCTAAAAGCCGAACAAGGTGTTTTAAAAAGAGAGGTGAAAAACCTCATTGATTTCTCAAAATAAATTTAATAAATATGCAAACAATGAATAACTTGGTGGACAGGTGGAATTCTCCGACTCCGCCATTCTTTAAGAAGTTGAGGATTGTTGGGTTGATTGTAGCTGGGGTGGGAGCAGCATTGATTACTGCTCCGGGAACCATGCCTGAAATCCTGATTCAACTTGCAGGGTACCTGATTACAGCTGGAGCTGTAATTACAAGTATCAGCCAAATTACGCTTCAGGAACCTGATAATCAGGATTGATTGAGTAGAATGAAATATTGATTCTATGGAATAAGGAGGATAGAGAAGGTTTCTTTATCTTCCTTTTTTGTTATCAGCTTTTTCGTTATTTGTAATGGTGAATCCGATAAGAAGAATTACCAATATTTAAACTCGTGAATTTATACTCCCGCTGATTTCGCTGATATTCGCAGATTGTTTCACGCGACGGGTGCAAAGAAATCCTGCAACGATCGAAACGGGAACCTGCTGATGCCACCGCCTCCGGCGATTACCGCCGCCGTTAGTGTCTTCACTAACGGCCACAATTTATTCGGTTTACTTTTCACATATTGAATCTGTAATCCACTCCGCTCGGCCATCACCCTCACCCCCGACCCCTCTCCCTGAATGGAGAGGGGGGAAGTCCTACAGTAAAGGGTAGATTTAAAATTTGAGGTTAAAGAGCTGAAAGCTCAATACCAAGGGTCCGAAGGCACAGCTATCGGACAAGGTTATTGGAAATGTACTGTCTAGGACCGCCTTTGTCGGAAGGGGATTGGAAAGCCCTTAAGGGCGTAGATATGATAGCCCGGGGTGCAGCCATGGGAAATAGTAGTATTAATTGTGGTTGTTCTTTGGCTGCATTTAGGCCAATGAAGAATTAGGCTTTTCGCCAAAAACAAGGAAGAGGAATAGTGGGTAGTGATTAGTGAATAATAAAAAAAACGGTCAACACTAATCTGGGATTGATAAAATTATGGGTAGAAATATAGAAAATGATCAATATTCAAAGTATAGAAATCAAAGATATAGCTCGATTTCTTCAACGGGAATACCGGAGAATTCTGAGAATTCCTTAACCGTAATAAACTGGTGTGACTGCTTATTGAAAAAGACCCTGGCTTTTTGCAAGACTTTTTGAGAATAACGCTCCGACCTATCAGTCATTCTCTGTATATCCTTTGAATGTATAACACATCTTTTTAAGTGCATGACCCGCGCTCGAATTTGATTTCAACATTTACCTATTTGAATACCAAAGCAAGATTCAACTTGCCACGAGAATTGCATTCCGAATGATTAAAAGAAGTAGAGTTTTAGAACTCCAGATACCGGATTGTATCCTTTACTGACCAACTTACAGCACCGGAAATCTGATATTTCAGGTTTTTGATTGCAGAAAAAACCACCTGATCTCTTGGGAAAATATTATCCAGATATTCCTTTTCCAGATGTAAAAACTCCTTCAAATTTTCATCATGTATGGTTAAAATTTCCTCTTTTGCACTTTCAGGACTTACCTTTTTATGGAGACAGATTAGATTTACCCAATTATGAGGGTCCTTTAGTTTCTTTTCTTTCTCATAAGACAGGAGATCATTTGAAATGAAAATCAATTTTGCAGCCAGGTATCTGTATTTTGATAGAGAAAACCAGGCAGCATGAATTTCAGGAAAGCTTTCTTCCATTGTCAATGGGATCAAATCAACAGCAAAATTTCCACCGGAAAAATCCGGTCTTTTTTTAAGATAATCATTGATCGAGGGGCTGATCTCCAAATCCATATTTGAAGCTTCCCATTGGCAAGCATTGAAATAAGCATTCCAAGACCTTTGAACCTCTTTGATCGATTGGGGGGACGCAATCTGCTCCAAACTGTGCCATAAGTATTTGATTGCTTTTCTGAATTTTTCAGGAAAAGTATAGGTGTATCTAAGATAGGTGCTTTGGGAGTGTTTGGCTAATGTTTGAGTAGCTGCAACCCAAAATTCAGCTTTTTTACCGAGCGGAAGCCTGTCAGTGTAATCATCCAACATAAAAAACAAGACAAACAGTTTGGATATCCAATTGGCTGTTTCCAGTTTGGCTTCTGGAAAAAGTCTGCATGCCAGTAATGGTAGCTTCGTTCTTTGGAATTTCACTTTATCCCTTTCGGAAGTGATCAGCTTCAATTGACTTACCCACTCCCAATTGAGGTTCATGATGAATTCATGATCAGGATGGATTTCAGTTTTGAATGGATAATTTAAGATCTCCTTATTTCTGATTTTAAGGGAGATAGACTTTTTGTTGAGGAAAAGTGTACGCTTATATCTATCTATGGTTCTGGGGTGAACTCCAACCAAATCACTTAACTGTTTTCTGCTCAGGATATTGATTTTCTTCCCGAAACAATCCTCAAGAACGGGAATTGAATCCTTATAATGCATTTGGGAAATCATCACCCACTTTTCGATTTCTTTTTTAGACCTTTCCTTCAGTTGGGAGGAAAGGATATGAAAATCGGGTATTTTACTGAGTATTTCAGATTCTTGGCTGATAGAGACAGAAATTGTTTTGGAATTTTGAAGAGCAATCAAAGTATATGAACTTTTGGTTTGATTGTAAAAAGCAGTATCATCAAAAGCTATTTGTCCTTTAAAAAAAGGCCTTACTATTTTTTCATCTTTAAAAAGGGCTAAAGAACCTTCCAGTATAAAACGGGCTTCCGTTTCGAGCGTATTTTCGGTCCTTACTATCTGATTTTTTTTGAAAGATACAAAAGTGATATACTGCTGCAGATTCAGGTAAAGATCCATTGGGAGGCAAATGGTATCATCCAGCAAGTTTTTTAGTAACAGCAAAGATTCATTTCTTCTTTTCATAGTTTTAAGAGTTATTTAGGATTAATAAAACAATAGCATTAAACAAAGATCAATAGGCCAAAAAAGACCTTAACTAAATGAGAAAATAAGTTTACATCATGTATTAAAATGAACTACTTTAAGAATGTTATTATTAAATCTATAAAAATAAAACTAAATAAGTCAATACTTTTTGGTGATAAAATCATGAAAATAGTCAAAAAAGAGACATTTTTTGTAAACAAACTAAATGTAAAGACTGGGCATGTGCTTTTTTTGACTGATTAACCTGGACAGTGATTCCCTTTTCAAACCGATAAATTTTGCAATGAAGGTATAATTTGCCTGAAGCAGGATTGAAGTATAATGATCTTCCAGGTATTCGATTTTTTCAGTGGATTTGAGGGTGCTGATCGCGGCCAGGTGTTTCATACTTTGAACCTCCATTTTGTGTAGGTGTATACAAAATTCTTCCCAGTGGGAGCTGAAATTTCCTAGGGATTCCTTAAATCTTTGGTAGGGAATGGCCATAACTTTTAACTTGGTTAATGATCTCCATTCAAAAGCTTCAAACAAACTATCAGTTGTAGAAGATGAGATTAGGAAAATTGTATTTTCACCGATTAACCTTGTCCATGAATTGACATTCGCATCTTTTGAAAAGGCTGCGGCCAAGCCTTTGTTCACAAAGAATATCACGTCCTTGTTGTTTGGTAATTTAATGATTTCCTCTTTTTCAAAGTTCATGGCTATTCCTAATTCCAAGGCTGACTTTCCCAAAGTTTCCAGAGGGAGGTGATGTGCCAGGAAATAGCTTTTTAGTTGTATTCGTCTTTTATACAGTATCATATCGTTGTGGTTTATATTTCAAAAAAAAGAAAGATTAAATCAAAAGAATATCTGATTCTGGACTTTTTTTACTTCGAGTCATGTATTAGCGACAATGTTTGTATTATACGCTGCGATTTTTTGAATAAACATGTATTTATGTTACAGTTTTCTTTTAGGTAACATGCAGAAAAAGAGAGGCTTCCTTTTGTGAAATACCTGAAATAATTTAGTGGAACACAATTCGGAATAGCTGATGATTTAAAGTTTGGCATCTATGGAAAAGCAATATTCAAATACTACATGGAAATCTGAAGTGATCTCTTTGATGCTTAGTCTGCTCTTTGCCTATACGGCAATTGCCAAGCTATATGACTGGCATGGGACCATAGGCAGTCTCCAAAATCAGGTATTTCCAGAATTATTTGCGGACCTTCTTCTATATGGTCTACCCCCTTTGGAACTTGGTACAGCTCTGCTCCTAATTACTGAAAAATACAGAAGGGTAGGGTTGTGGATTGCACTGGTCTTGATGATAGCCTTTACACTTTATATCGGAGTAGTGATGACGGGCATCTTTGGAAGGATCCCTTGTAGCTGTGGTGGTGTGATTAACAGCCTGAGTTGGGAAGAGCATTTGGTGTTTAACCTGATATTTCTTGGATTGGCTGTGATAGGGATCAAAGTAGTTTATAGTGATTAAGTGAAATACAATTGAAATACGATAGAAAAAAAGTGGAAATATAATTGAAATATTGGTGTGCCTAAGTTGACAGGATATTAAAGCCCAAAAGGCTGCTCTGTATAACCCTGACTGAAGTTTACGGAAAAGTTTGGGATAAATGAGATTACCAAAAATACACCAGCCCAGTAAGGGCGGCAGACATAATAGCCTCGGGTTTCAACCCGATAATTAAAAGTGAGTAGCTGGGTTTGTTTTTGGCCGCGAGAAGGTCAATGGTGAATTCAGTGTTTCGCCAAAAACCTGGAAGGGAGATAGTGGGTAGCGGGCAATGGGAAAGGTTGAAGCCCGTCCGACTGGGGCATCCGGGCGGAGATGAATTGGGGAAGTGAAGAGTGACTAGTGATTAGTGAGGAATTTAAAATGGAAAATTGAGAATGGAAAATGCATAACGCTTTAACATTTAACATTTTAACCTTTAACAAGTCACAGGTTCATCTTTTGAACAATTTGTCATATAAAATAGAAATGGAGGTAAACGAAAAACAGTCAGAAAAGAACAGAAAGTAAGCTCACAAGGTGACAGGCTTTCACCAGCAGGGGTAATAAACCGGCGATTCCTCTCCAAAGGTCAATAGGTCATAAAGATCTCAGATCAGAACAGCCGGGATTTCTTTCACAAAATCAAGTAAAATTATGAAAAATTCAGTAAAGAACCTGCTACGTGCAGGTGTATTCGCTCTGGCAGCGGTATTTGCTTTTGCATTTACACAGCCAGTAGATCTGTTCCAGCCAAAATTCGGTATGGATGTCAATGGAAACATCTATGATGTTACTGGAATCACCCCAGGTCCGGGTGCAAACCAGTATAACTGTGATCTTCCAGCGACTACCTGTACATGGGCAGATGAAGACCTTAGTGTTCCTCTTGAAACGAATGGGCGCTTTGTTCCTGGTTCAGGATTGCAACCAATAGGTGAGTAACCTTCAAACACAGGAGTCTCCATTTAGGCAAATGGAGACTCCTTCATTGATTTAAAGAGCTGGGTTTAACTCGATTTCATTTATAGGGATTTGCAAATAATAATTAGAAGGATCTAAGCCCAAATCATAGGTTTCTCCCATCACAGTCCTGCCAGATGGCCCATTCCAATCAGGTTCCCTTAAAAACCTTCTGAGATCTGTCCACCTGGAGTACCCTCTGAAAACAAGGGATTTTCTCCTTTCTTCTAAGATAACACTCAGCGCCTGTTCCTTTGATTCATAAAGAATGGGTTCAAAAGTACCTTCTTTATATCTGCTGATTAAGAGTTCATTTAAAATTCCCAAACCTTCCTGACCTCTGTTT
>NZ_REBN01000085.1 GCF_007692705.1 Mongoliibacter sp. | reverse complement strand
CTTTTCTAGGGTAAATGAGATTTACATTCCTGGCATTGCTATATTTTTTTACTGGGCAATAACCGCGATGGTTTTTATGACCTTACTGTACCGAAAACCTATATCTAGCTATTTTGCGGTAGCTTTACTGTTTTCATTTTTAGTGCTTCGTTTGCAAAAACACATTGAAGAACAAAGGGCCAATACTCTTGTTTTCTACGGAATCCCAAAGGGCTATGCGTTGGATTTTTGGATAGGTAAGGATTTGTATTATGCTGACCATGGTCTGGAAACAGATTTAAATTATAAAGTTTCACCTCATCGAACTGCTGTGAATCCATCTAGAAAACATGCTCTGCCAGTCTTGGTCAATGATACATTACAGCGGATGGTTTTGCCGGCTGGCTATGGTCATATTGATATTGACAAAGAGAGGATATTCCTTGGTGGCTTAAGCAGTAATCATAGCTATATTTGGGAGAAAGGAAAGTGGCAACCAGTTACAGTTTCTGACAGTATTTCACTTGGACAAAAGACATATAAGTTTGTTTTTTAAAAATGGCAGGGCTTGTGTCTGCGTCAGCGGAAGTATATCTTTCCTTTTTAATTCAATTTAAACCCAAATCAAATGGACCAACCGATCAAGACTTCAATCAAAGACAGGATTGGATACATACTACTCAATAGACCCGACAAAAGAAATGCGCTCAATGCAGAAATGGTGGAGTCACTTAAGCTGAGTTTGAATGAAATGGAGAATAATCCTGAAGTAAAGGTAATCGTCATCAAGGCAGCGGGAAAAGTGTTTTGTTCTGGTGCTGACCTGGCTTACCTTCAATCTCTCCAGACCAATTCATATGAAGAAAACCTGGCTGATAGTAGAAGTTTGAAAGAACTTTTTTATAGGATTTATACATCTTCGAAGGTCATCATAGCACAAATACAGGGACATGCCCTTGCGGGTGGATGTGGCTTGGCTACGGTTTGTGATTTTTCATTTTCTGTAGACACCGCAAAGTTTGGATATACGGAAGTGAAAATCGGATTCGTACCAGCTATCGTCAAAGTTTTTTTGATCCGAAAAATTGGAGAAGGGAAAGCAAAGCAGCTTCTGTTGGATGGAGATCTTATAGAGGCCGACGAAGCCCAAGCAATGGGAATCATCAACTGGGTCGTGTCGGAAGAGGATTTGGAAGAAAAAGTGTATACCTACGCCCAGAAGCTGATTCGCCAAAACTCATCTCAATCTATGGCTTTGACTAAAGAAATGATAGGAAGGGTTCAGGAGAAAGGGCTGGAAGATGGTTTGGAATATGCTGCCTCAATGAATGCCAAAGCTAGGGGGACGTCGGACTGTAAAAAAGGGATTGCAGCATTTTTGAACAAAGAGAAAATAGACTGGTAAATTGAAAGCTCAAGCATACGATATCCTCCAAAAAGTTTTTGGTTACAGTGACTTTCGTCCCAGCCAATTGGATATAGTTATGTCTGTGCTTGAACGAAAAGATTGTATGGCCCTGCTTCCAACGGGGGGTGGAAAGTCTATCTGCTTTCAAGTTCCTGCATTGGTCATGGATGGGATTTGTGTAGTAGTCAGTCCCCTTATCGCCCTGATGAAAGATCAGGTCGACAATTTGAGAAGGAGGGGTGTTTTGGCTGCTGCCATTTATTCAGGTATGGGAAAAAGAGAGATAGATACCGTACTTGATAACTGTATTTATGGCAACTATAAATTCCTTTATGTTTCTCCCGAGCGACTGAAGACAGATTTATTCATCGAGAGGTTCAAAAAAATGAATGTCAACCTGATTGCAGTAGACGAGGCTCATTGTATTTCTCAATGGGGATATGATTTCAGACCGCCTTATTTGGAAATAGTCAATATCAGGGAGTTCCATCCGGATGTACCATGTCTGGCACTTACAGCTTCTGCTACGCTAAAGGTCAAAGACGATATTATAGAGAGATTACAGCTCAAAAATCCTTCTGTTTACGTGAGGTCCTTTTCCAGAAAAAACCTCAGCTATACAGTGCGTTTTGCAGAAAATAAACTGGAAAGAGCTATAGAGATCATAAAAAAGGTACCCGGAACCTCTATAATTTATGTCAGGAACAGAAAAGGTACAAAGGATATAGCCCATAGTCTCAATCAGGTAGGCATAGCGGCTACCTTTTACCATGCCGGGTTGGATAATCCGACCAGAGAAAATCGACAAGCAGAATGGAAAAGTGGAACAGTTAGGGTGATGGTGGCGACCAATGCTTTTGGGATGGGGATTGATAAGCCGGATGTGCGTACCGTAATTCATCTGGACCTACCTGAAAATCTTGAAAATTATTATCAGGAAGCAGGTAGGGCTGGAAGAGACGAATTGAAAGCATATGCTGTTTTACTTACAAATGAGCAAGATATCAATACATTGAAAGAAAGGGCAGCGCTTTCTTACCCTCCAATTGACTTCCTCAAAAAAGTGTATCAGTGCCTGGCCAATTATTACAGGATAGCTGTTGGAAGTGGTTTTATGGTAAGTTTTGAATTCAATATCTCCGAATTCACAGAAACCTACAGTCTTGATCTACTTACGACCTACAATGCCTTAAAAGTTCTGAAGGAAGAAGGCTTGCTAGAAATGAATGAGAGTTTTTTTGCGCCTTCTTCATTGAAATTTGAGGTGAATCAGAGCAAATTATACGAGTTTCAGATAGCAAATGCCAAGTTGGACCCTTTCATTAAATTGCTTTTGCGGACATACGGAGGGGAGTTGTTTATGGAGTTTTTAAAAATCCAGGAAATAAAACTGGCAAAGGCTATGAATATTTCCCAGAGCGAACTGATCCGTATTTTGGAGCACTTGGATAACCATGGGATAGTGGCTTATGCAAAGAGAAAAGATAAACCTCAAATCACTTTTTTGACGGAACGTTACGATGCGGGAAGATTACCGCTTAATACCAAAAGAATCGAGGAAAGAAGGAAAAATGCAATATCCAAAGCTGCATCCATGATAGCGTACATTAAAGAAGATGGGCAATGCAGGGCTACACAGATTTCAAATTATTTTGGGGAGGAATCAGAAGCGGAATGTGGCATCTGCGATGTCTGTATTGAGAAAAAAAAAGCCTTGGGGCAACGTGATGAAAAACTAAAGCAAAGGATCATCCAAACTTTAAAGGAGGGATTGCTGTTTTCTATTCAAAGTATCCAGGAAGTACCTGGCTTGAAAAATGATAAGTATACCTTGAGGGTTTTGAGAGAAATGGAAGAAGAAGGACTGATTTTTTGCGAACCTGAGGGGATATATAAACTTAATAATTAATGGCTTCATTTATAGATGATGTGCTCGGAAAGCTTTTTCCAAAAAAAGGTAAAGGGCTCAATGTCAAGGAAAATTTTGTTCAGACAGATGTAGAAAAAGAGTCTATTGTTGATTGGATGTCTTCTCCGGAAGGTAAAAACACCTTTGCCTTGATTGCTAAAAATTATCATTTCAAGACCTCTGGGATGAACAGCTTGCCTGAAGTACATATTTTAAAGTCTCCTTATGCAAATGGTTTCGCAGTTTCTTTTGATGAGCCTCTGACAAAGGAAACTTTTTCAAAACTTTTCTTTGCTATTGGCCGGCGAATAGTAGATTTGGGATATAGTAGAGTAAGTTTGGATAGGAAGATTGAAGAAGTCAATGATAAGGTAAGGACTACCGAAAAACAATATTACAAGCCACCCTTAAGTAATGCTGACTTCTCAAAAAAAATTGACCAGATTTATGGAAATGTGAGTGTTGAAAAGGTGAGCATCAACGACAATCCAAGCTACCTAAAAGTACTCGTCACCGTATATTCAGATCATCTATACAAAGATGCTGGTTCCTTTGATGAGTTTATCGACAACCTATTTGAAAGCAAAAACTGATATGAACAGAAAAACATTACGTGAAAATCTAGAAAATTACCGCACTCCTTTCGAGGAGGAGCATGCTTTCATTCAAGACTTTATTGATCTGACCCATGATGAACTTGCTTTTGTAAGAGAGCGTCTCCATGGTCATTTTACAGCATCTGCCTGGATAGTTAATAAAAGAAGGACCCATACACTGATGACCTTGCATAAAAAGCTGAATAGATGGCTCCAATTGGGAGGGCATGCAGATGGCGATGAGAATCTTCAGGCGGTAGCCATGAAAGAAGCCCAAGAAGAAAGTGGATTGACCTCACTTAGGATGGTGGATTTTGGGATGTTTGATATTGACAGGCATGTAATTCCCCAAAGAGGAAACATTCCTGAGCACTTCCATTATGATGTAAGGTTCCTGATCGAAGCAGAAATCGATGAGCCCCTTATCATTTCGGAAGAAAGTAAAGATTTGGCTTGGATACCTTTTGATACCGTATCAGATTTGGCGCGAAATAACACTTCAATTCTCAGAATGTTGGAAAAAACCAGTAAATCAGAAATTTTACTTTAGACATTTAAATCCCATACATGGAAAAATTCAAAGTAGAGGATGTAATATCCTCTTTTTCTTTTTCAGTTCCTGTTCAAGTCAGGTTCTCAGACATAGATGGTTACATGCATGTCAATAATGGCGTATACTTCAGCTATTTCGAACATGCTCGAGCTTCTTTTCTCTACGAAGTATGTGGATGGGATGTCATGGAAATCGGCACAGTAGTCGCAAATATAAATATTGATTACAGATTGCCCATTCATGCTTTGGACAGTCCTTCGGTTTTTGTAAGGATCAAAAATATTGGAAATACATCATTCGAGATGGAACAGGTTATCATGGGTGAAACCCGTGAGGGTAGGCAAGAGGTTTTTGCTCAGGCGACTACTGTTATGGTTTCGGTTTCTATGAAAACTATGCGTCCTGTGCCTGTTCCGGAAGTATATAGAGCAAAAATGGAAGACAGTTCTTCCAAAGCCCTTTAAATCCTTATCTTTGCCCAAAAAAACGAGAAAGTGAAAAAACAACTGACCTGGCTATTTGCCATTATGATAATGATTTCCTGCAGTCCATCTGAAGAAGAATTATTTGATGAGGGTGTCCGCATGATGGAATCCAGTGAGTACCAAAATGCCATTGGCTACTTTGATAGGGTTTTGGAAAAAAATCCAGAAAACACCTCTGCGCACAATGCAAAGGGAGTTGCGCTTTATCAACAAGAAAAATACGATGAAGCGATTGCTGCTTTCACAGCATCTATAGCCTTAGATGATACTTCCTACAAACCCTTTTTCAATAGAGGGAATGCCTTTTTAGAAAAGAAGGAGTTTAAAGATGCTGTCTTGGATTACAACAAAGCCAATGGTCTGGACCCATCTCAAGGAGATGTTTATTACAACAGAGGGTTGGCATTATTGGCCTTGGAGGAATATGAAGATGCTATTTTTGATTTTGACGTGGTGCTTCAGGCTAATCCCGAACAGCCCCTAGTACAGTTCAATAAAGCTAAAGCACAATTGGCTAATAATGACCCTGTGAGCGCAATTGAAACTTTAGTAACCACTGTCAATCTTGATAACAGAAACGGAGCTGCCTATTACTTGCTAGGAGTGACACAAATGTCAGCTTTTGGGCAGAAAGAAGATGGTTGTACTAACTTGAAAATGGCATTGAGCTTGGGTTTTCCAGAAGCTAAAGAATGGACAGATGAATTTTGTCAGGATTAATGGCAAGTATTGGGGTTGATATCAATTTGGCCAAGGACCATTTGGAAAAAGGGGAATTGGTTGCTGTACCTACAGAAACTGTCTATGGTCTTGCTGGGAATGCGTTGAATGCTGATGCGGTAGCCAGAATTTTTGAAACAAAAAAAAGACCCAGTTTTGACCCTTTAATCCTGCATACTGACACCATAGAAAAGGTACGTCAATTTGTGGTGGATATTCCAGAACCTCTCAATATACTCGCTGAAACTTTCTGGCCGGGACCTCTGACCTTACTGCTTCCAAGAAAGAAGATTATTCCAGATTTGGTGACCAGCGGATTGGATACTGTTGCAGTCAGAGTGCCAAGCCATAATTTGATAAGGTCATTGTTATCAATATTAGATTTCCCGCTAGCGGCTCCAAGTGCAAACCCTTTCGGTTATATAAGTCCTACCCGTGCCTCTCATGTAAATGACCAATTGGGTGACCAAATTCCTTATATTCTAGATGGAGGTGATTGTGAAGTAGGTCTGGAAAGTACAATTGTAGGACTTGAAGGTGATCAGGTAACTGTATACCGACTTGGAGGCTTGGATATCCAAAGCTTAGAGGAGGTGGTAGGTTCAGTTCAGGTTATGGCTCATTCCAGTAGTAATCCCAAATCGCCGGGAATGCTTAAAAGCCATTATGCACCCACTAAACCTTTTATTTTGGGGAATCTCAATGATTTGATCAATGACTATAAGGAAGCTGGGGTAGAATTCGCAGTTTTGGCTTATGATCAGGTATTTCCAAATATTTCATCGCAATTCCAGATTCAACTTAGTCCTAATGGAGATAGCAAAGAAGCCGCAAAAAATCTTTTTGCAGCAATGAGGACTTTGGATAGCTTGGATGTTTCCGTAATTTTATCGGAACTTCTGCCGGATCACGGATTGGGTAGGGCAGTAAATGACCGGCTAAAAAGAGCTGCAGCCTCAAACTGATCGGTCAAGTGGCTGATATAGCCCAGACAAAAGTATAATTGTTAAGTATAAATTGGACTACAAACCTTTTAATAACACAACCATGAATAACAGAATCAAAAGTGTAGATAATTTGGATTTCAGCGGAAAAAGAGCGCTTATCAGGGTAGATTTTAATGTTCCCTTGGATGAGCATCAAAACGTAAGCGATGATACCAGAATAAGGTCTGCCATTCCTACGATTAAGAAAATCCTAAGTGATGGAGGATCTTGTATTCTAATGTCTCATTTAGGAAGGCCTAAAAGTGGCCCTGAAGATGTTTTTTCATTAAGACATGTAGTCAACTGCCTTCAAAAAAATCTAGGCCAAGGTGTTAAGTTTGCTCCAGATTGTATAGGACAAGAAGCGGTGAATTTAGCAACAGGGTTGAAGCCTGGAGAAGTTTTACTTTTGGAAAATCTTAGGTTTTACAAAGAAGAAGAGAAGGGTGATGAAGAGTTTGCTGAAAAACTATCCAAACTTGGAGACGTTTACGTGAATGATGCCTTTGGAACTGCCCACAGGGCGCATGCTTCAACTTCTGTGATAGCCAAGTTTTTCGATACCAAAGCTTCCGGTTATCTGATGCGTTCTGAATTGGAAAATGCAGATAAGGTAATGGAAAAGCCTGAAAGACCTTACACTGCCATCATGGGTGGAGCCAAGATTTCTGATAAAATCCTTATCATTGAGAGACTACTTGAAAAAGTAGA
>NZ_REBN01000203.1 GCF_007692705.1 Mongoliibacter sp. | reverse complement strand
CCAATCTTCCCCGAGTTTTCCTGACAGTCTACTCCCAAATAAGATTTGATTTTGTACGTTTTGACCAGTTCTTTCATCTCTGGCCACTCCTATTCGTCGGGAGAAAAAAGGTCTTATTCCAACAGCTCCAAAGTCAGCAAAGAGGTCTGCATTTTCAAGGAAAAACTGCCTTTGTTCAGGAAAGAAAATCTCGAACCTATCCAAATTGGTCACCTGTTGATCCACTTCAACCTGTGAAAAATCAGGATTGATGGTCAAGTCAAGATTCAGCGCCGGCCCCATACCTATTTTGGCATCTCCTCCGAAAGTCGGTCTCGCCGGATTACTGGTTTCTGATAGGAAATCTCTATCTGTGGCCATTGCTGCATAAGGTATGATAGATATATTGGCTGTCTCCTTCTTCAAAGGTTCCTCAAACATCAGTTTCCTGGAAAATGCCAAGGAAATTATAGAAAAGTTGCGGGGTATAGGAGTCCAGCTACTGCGCTCGTTGTATTTAGAGTCTAACCGGTAAAAATTGACATTCCAATTGACTGCTCCGTCATTGTAACGCAATGTAGAAAAAGGGATTGCTGCTTCCACTACCCAATAGTCATCGTAAATTTTTGCATTTGAATACCATTTATTGTCCCAGGCTAAATTGAGATCAGAAGGAATCATTCCGCCATTTGCAATCAAGGACTCCCTTTGGACTCCATAAGGATTCACCCCAAATTGAAAAGCATTTGTATTGTCATTAAATGTATCAAGTATGAATGAAATTCCGTCGTTCTGCTCACCCCTATAATCTCTTCTAAGGGATGTGGATACATAATTCTCTCTTGGGCCAAGATTATACATCACAGCGGCTATGTAAAGGAACTTATCATCGAAAGCTATTTTCACCTTACTCTGAGCTTGAGCTAAGGAAGTATCTGAAGGAAAAAACTGTGTAAAATCTTCGGCCCAGCCTCCATCTTCCAACCAAATCTCTTCATCGAGTACCCCGTCTAGGGTAATTGGATAATCAATCTTCCTGGCAACTATACCATCAAGATTTATTTTCCCAACTTGTCCTATTGCCGGAATACTGACACAGAATAATAGTAAAAAGCCAAATAATCGCATGCTGAATTTATTCAGGCTAAAGTTTAAAAAACTGTGTTACTATCTGTAAAAGATTTATATCAGAGGTAAAAATTTGATGTTTGAAAAAATTGAAAATTAAAATTTGTTGATTTACATATATATAAAATAACTATTCTCCGATAGCTGTCATCACTAAACCCCTGCTGCCCCCATTATCTCTGAACTCACAAAGATAAATCCCTTGCCAAGTGCCCAGTGCCATTCTTCCTTGTTTGATAGGTACCTGAATACTGGCACCAAATAAGCTGCTTTTGATATGGGCAGGCATGTCATCCGGTCCTTCATAGGTGTGGATAAATTTACTATAATCCTCTGGGATAAGGTCGTTGATAAAGGTTTCGAAATCCTTTCTCACCGTGGGATCTGCATTTTCATTGATAGACAAACCTGCGGAAGTGTGTTGGATGAATACCTGAAGCATTCCTTTTTGTATCTGTCTAATTTCAGGAATAGCACTGATTATGGTATGAGTGATCAGATGAAATCCTCTTGGATAAGGCTTAAGTTTGATGTCTTTTTGAAAAACTTTCATGTTCAATTAGGCTGAAAATAGTCCTTGATACATTTCATCCAATTTACTTACTGCCACTACATTTATCTTGTATTTTTCCAAATCCAATCCCCTTATGGCATATTTAGAAACCACGATTTTTTTGAAACCTAATTTTTCGGCTTCCGCTATCCTATTTTCAATGCGGTGTACAGCCCTAATTTCTCCTCCCAGACCAACTTCTCCTGCAAAGCATACATCATCGGGAACAGGTTGATCTTCATAGGAAGACAATAGAGAAGCACAAACGGTTAAGTCTAAAGCAGGATCATCCACTTTCAGTCCACCTGCAACATTGAGAAAAACATCCTGTTGGCCAAGGCGCATGCCTCCTCTTTTTTCCAATACCGCCAATAGCATATTGAGTCTTTTGGCATCGAATCCTGTACTGCTTCGCTGGGGTGTACCATAAGTTGCCGGACTTACCAATGATTGTATTTCTATTAAAAGTGGTCTATTTCCCTCCATCATGGCTCCGATAGCCACACCATTGAGCTGCTCTTCTCGTTGGGTCAGTAAAATCTCAGAAGGATTGGCTACCGGCCTCAACCCATCGGCACGCATTTCATAGATTCCGAGTTCGTTTGTACTTCCAAAACGGTTTTTGGAAGTACGCAAGATCCTGTATGCCAAATGTCTATCTCCTTCAAATTGTAAAACCGTATCTACCATATGTTCCAAAACCTTTGGTCCGGCAATGGACCCATCCTTGGTGATATGTCCGATCAAAAATACTGGAGTACCGGTTTCTTTGGCAAAACGCATCAACTCTGCTGTGCATTCCCTTACCTGCGACACTGAGCCCGCAGCGGACTCCACATGCCTACTGTGGAGGGTCTGTATGGAATCAATGACCAAAACATTGGGCTGTAAGATTTCTATTTGCTCAAATATCTGTTGTGTATTGGTTTCAGAAAGCACATAACAGTTGTCAGAATGTACCAACATTCGCTCCGCACGCATTTTTATCTGCGATTCACTTTCTTCTCCAGAAACATATAACACCTTAATTTTGGACAGGGAAAGTGCAATTTGAAGCATGAGTGTTGATTTACCGATGCCAGGCTCACCACCAATCAATACCAAAGATCCTGGAACGATGCCGCCCCCAAGAACCCTGTCCAATTCAGTGTCAAAAGTGGGCGTTCTTGGGGATTGACTGTAGTCTATTTCTGAAAGCTTTTTGGGTTTATTGGTTCTTTTATCCTTCTGCTGCCCTGATTTCCAAGTACCCAATCCACTTTCTTCTTTTTGGATTACTTCTTCCACATAAGTATTCCATTCCCCACAAGAAGGACATTTCCCTATCCATTTTGGACTTTGGGCACCGCAATTCTGACAGAAAAAACTTGTTTTTGTTTTGGCCATATAAAATTTTAAATGCGTATCCGCGATAATGCAGGTATTATTCTTAATTACTGTCTTGAGAGGATATTCATGGATACTAAATTGATATTAGGATATTCTTCACACTGATTCTTATTTTTTGAATGAAATTCTTTTCTCTTACTTTTCGCTTCTCCTGCCCAGATGATATCTAGTCGGGCAGGCGCATCTCCTTCCCCTTCATCCCTTTCGCTTCTCACTTCTCGTCTCTACATTCTTCATGATTCGATTTTCATCATTCGATATTCGAAATTCAAAAATCCTGTAAAACCCTGGTCTACCCTCCATTCATTCAATGGAGCCTGACAAATCGAAAAGCGCTTTCATTTTAAATTTTAAATTATTCACTGCTCTTTTTTTTCTGCGGCATCCCTTCATTGTCACGTCCTAAATTTACTTGACACTTTTTTTATAGCGTTAAATTTATATGAGTATACGTGACCAATATATCGCCGAAGGCTTATATCTCTTGAAAGAAACGACTCTCGTTTCTAGTCTCTCGCTTCTCAATGTGCCTCCAACCAGTCATTTCCTGTGCCTGTTTCCACCACCACAGGAACTTCGAGCTGTACCGCTGAAGACATCAGCCTTGGGATTTCCTTTTGAAGCAATTCAACTTCTTCTTTGACTGCATCAAAAACAAGTTCATCATGTACCTGTAGGATCATTTTGGATTTCAAGTTTTCTTTTTTCATCCATTGGTGCACATTAATCATAGCAATCTTGATCATATCGGCGGCTGAACCTTGAATTGGGGCATTGATAGCATTTCTTTCTGCAAAGCCACGCATGGTTTGATTCCTACTATTTATATCTCTAAGGTACCTTCTTCTACCCAAGATGGTTTCAACGTATTCATCTTTTTTGGCCTTATCTATGCAGCTATCCATATAGCCTTTGACAGCAGGAAATTCTTTAAAGTAGGCATCTATGATTTCCTTAGCTTCCGTCCTGGAAATATTAAGTCTTTGAGCCAAACCAAATGCCGATATTCCATAGATGATTCCAAAGTTGGCAGTTTTGGCTTTTCTTCTCATGTCGGAAGTCACCTCATCCAAGGGCACTTGAAAAATCTTAGCTGCAGTAGTAGCATGAATGTCTCTCCCATTTTTAAATGCCTCGATCATGGATTCATCTTTTGAAAAAGCTGCCATAATCCTCAGTTCTATCTGGGAATAATCCGCTGCAAAAAGCACATGGTTTTCATCTCTTGGAACAAACGCCTTTCTGATCTCTCTACCGCGTTCAGTACGAATAGGAATATTCTGCAAATTCGGATTGATAGATGAAAGTCTTCCTGTAGCGGCTACAAACTGATTATAGGTAGTATGGACCCTGCCTGTTTTGGGATTGATCATGGTTGGCAATGCATCCACATAAGTAGATTTTAATTTGACAATCTGCCTGTATTCTAGGATGACCCTGGCAATTTCATGCTCACCAGCCATCTTACTCAAGACTTCCTCTCCAGTAGCAAATTGACCTGTTTTGGTCTTCTTGGCCTTGGGATCAAGATCCAGCTTCACAAATAAAATCTCTCCAAGCTGTTTGGGAGAGGAAAGATTGAATTCCTGTCCTGCCAGTTCATAAACTCTTTTTTCTATTTCCAGACTTTCCCTTTCCAATTCCTGGGACATTTCTGCCAGACTTTCTGTGTCTATGCGTACACCTTCAAACTCCATTTCAGTCAACACCTGTATAAGCGGGTTTTCAACCTCCAGGAGTAACTTTTCAACACCATTTTCTTTGACCAAAGGGTCAAGCTTCTGCTTAAGCTTTAGGGTGATGTCAGCGTCTTCAGCGGCGTAGGCCACGACTTCATCTACGTCTACATCCCGCATATTACCTTGGTTTTTACCCTTTTTTCCGATCAAAGATTCGATAGAAACAGGCTTGTAATTGAGGTATTGCTGGGCTAACCAATCCATAGAATGCTTTCCTTCCGGCTCGATGAGGTAATGTGCCAGCATGGTATCATACAATTTGCCACGGACTTGCATACCGTAATTTTTGAGAACCAAAAGGTCATATTTAACATTCTGCCCAATCTTGGTGATATTTTCATTCTCAAAAATGCCTCTGAACAATTCCAGTTTTTTCTTGGCTTCCTCTTGATCGGCTGGAAAAGGAATATAGAATGCCTCTCCAGGAACATAGGAGAAAGATAGCCCCACCAATTCCGCTTCATTGGGATTGAGGGCAGTGGTTTCGGTATCGAAACAAAATTCATCCTGACGCTCCAAAAATGCAATCAATTCTTTGATCCCCTTTTCTCCATCCACTTTGTGGTAATCATGAGCAGTGGTCAGAATACTGTCATTCAATACGGGTGCTGGAATGGGAGCTTCCTCAGGTATATCATCTTCCTCAGTCTCCTCGACTCCTGTAAACAAACCCAGCTGTTCAGAAACCTTCATTTCAGGCTTTTTCATCTTTTCCTTAAATACCCGCTGGGTAAGGGTCCTGAATTCAAGTTCTGCAAAGAGTGCTTTCAACTTTTCCTCATCAGGTCCATCATAGGTCAAGCTTTTTTCATCAAAATCCACGGGAACATCGACCTTGATGGTCGCCAATTCTTTGGAAAGTAAGCCCTGCTGGGCAAAGTTTTCCACATTCTCTTTTTGTTTGCCTTTCAGGTCATCTGTATGTTGAAGCAACTCCTCAACAGATCCATAGGTCTTAAGCAGTTTGACAGCAGTCTTTTGGCCAATGCCCGGTATGCCTGGAATATTATCCACGGCATCTCCCATAAGACCAAGAATATCGCGTACCTGATCTACGTTTTCAATATCCCACTTTGCACAGACCTCTTTTGGCCCCATTATGTCTACGGCATTCCCCATAAAAGCAGGCTTATACAAGTAGATATGCTCATCCACCAATTGCCCATAATCCTTATCAGGAGTCATCATATAGACCACAAAACTTGTCCTTTCGGCTTTTTTGGCAAGCGTCCCGATAATGTCATCAGCTTCGAATCCATCCAGTTCAAGCACTGGAATATTAAATGCCTCCACGATTTGTTTTACCCAAGGAATACCAATCTCTATATCCTCTGGCTGCTCTTGCCTATTGGCCTTATAGGCCTCGAATTGCACATGTCTGAAAGTGGGTGCTTTGGTATCAAAGACTACCGCGATATGTGTAGGCTTCTCTTTTTCAAGCACTTCAAGAAGTGTGTTGGTAAAGCCCAGCATAATACCGGTATTGAGACCTTTTGAATTGATTCTAGGGTTTTTGGAAAATGCAAAATGCGCCCTGTATATCAGTGCCATTGCATCAAGCAAAAATAATTTTTTATCTCCTTTAGAGGACATTGTATTTATGTTATTAGGATTTGAAATAAGCGTAAGATCGAAAAATAGCCTTTTCGAAGGATGGCTAAATTACAAATAATAATGAAAAGGAGATGAGTAGAGGTAGACCATATTTAAGTTTTAATCACTAATTTGGATGATACCAAAATGAGTTTGGTCTAATTCTTGGTTTTCAGGAATTACGTTTTATCGTTTAATAGTTTCATTCACCTAAATTAATAACGTATGAAAAAGTTAGCTTATTTTTTATCGGTAATGTTTATGATGGCGGCATTTGTGCCAGCCAGCTCAGCAGAAACCACTAAAAAAGAAAAACCAGAACTTACTGAAGAACAACAGACAAGACTGGCTGAAATCGAGAATAGGGTTGAAGAAATCAAGTCCTCAGATTTCTCAGACATGAGTAAAGAAGAAAGAAAAGAAATGAGGGATGAGCTCAGAGAAATGAAAAAAGAGGCCAAAGAAATTGGTGGAGGTGTCTACCTTTCCGTAGGCGCGATCATCATCATCCTACTGATTTTAATCCTCATCACCTAGTAAGGATAAATCAATTATAAAATCCCCCGCCACAACGGGGGATTTTTTGTTTCTATATTTTTGAGCATCTTTATACATGATGAAAATTTGTTTTGCTACGAATAACCAAAAGAAAATAGAGGAGGTAAAATCTGCTCTTGGGCATGGATTCACCATAGTTTCACTTTCAGAAATTGGCTGTCATGAAGAATTACCAGAAACAGGTGATACCTTGGAACACAATGCTTTTCAAAAAGCCCGGCATGTATATGACAATTATGGTGTAGATTGTTTTGCCGATGATACTGGCCTGGAGGTAGAAGCCCTGTCTGGTGCCCCAGGGGTATATTCAGGCAGGTTTGCTGGTGAGCCAAGGAGCGATCAAAGGAATATTGACCTGCTTTTGAGCAAAATGAAAGGTAAGGAAAATAGAAAAGCAAGGTTTAAGACAGTGATCGCTTTGATACAGGGAGGAAAGGAAAACAGTTTTACAGGGGTAGCAGAAGGGGAAATATTGCAGCAAAGAAGCGGTACAGGTGGTTTTGGTTACGACCCGATATTTAAGCCAGTTGGCTTCGAAAAAACATTTGCAGAACTAAGTATGGAGGAGAAAAATGAAATCAGTCATAGAGGTAAGGCTGTAAAGGAATTGGTAAGGTTTCTAAAATAATCACTATTTTTGTCTCCCATGAAGAAGCCCTTTATTGTAGGAATTACAGGTGGTAGCGCCTCAGGAAAAACACTTTTTTTAGATAAGCTATTGCATACTTTCGAACCGGGCCAGGTTTGTTTGATTTCTCAGGACAATTATTACAGACCAAGGCACCTGCAGCCTATTGACGATAAGGGGGTTCATAATTTTGACACCCCAAACTCCATAGACTTTGAGCAATACGCCGATGACATCCGCAAAATCGGCAATGGAGAGACTGTTTACAGGCAAGAGTATACCTTCAATAACCCTAATAAAAAGCCAAAAACCTTAGAATTTGCACCCGCTCCCGTGGTCGTTGTAGAAGGTATTTTTGTGCTATATTATCCTGAGCTTGCTGATTTATTGGACTTGAAAATTTTTATCGATGCAAAAGAATACATCAAACTCAAAAGGAGGATTGTAAGGGATAAAGTAGAGCGGGGCTATGATCTTGACGATGTACTTTATAGGTATGAAATGCATGTAATGCCTACTTATGAAAAGTACATAGAACCATTCAAGCATGATGCTGATATCATTGTTCCGAATAATAGAAATTTTGAAAGGGCATTAGAAGTAATAAGAGTGTACCTGAGAGCAAAAACTGAAAACGCACCTAATCTTCATTAAACCAGGTATTTAACTTGTTTTTGCAAGATTTCTTTCAATCTCAAAACTATTTGCTATATATTTGCGCTCCATGAATAAAGAGCAGCAAAATATCAACATATGGAAGCAAAGGATCAGTTTGATTCTTGTTCTTGCATTTTGCATGTTGGTAACGGGTGCTGAATTTGTTCAAAACACTGATACCAAGTCAAATTCAGACAAAAAGGAATTATCCCAAAATCAAAAGGATAATGGAGAAAATCAGACTTTTCTGAATGTCGCAGTAGATGCGGTAGTACCTTTTATAACCGTAGTAGGTCAGCAGATTTTTTACCTGATTTATGAAAATCTTAAAATTGAAAAAATAAACGTTGCAGGTCCGGCTTTAGCCTTACCTATAACTTTACCCTATTGGGAAATCCTATTGGAAAGGATTATATCTCCCAATGCTCCCTGAATTTTTTTAATTCTTCCCGCTTTATTGCCATTTACATAATGGCCCAATCAATCAGTAAATAACTATAAATTCATAATTACTATGCGTAACAAAGGTGTCGTAGTGTTTTTGACCGTGATTATTACAGCGCTTTGTCTGTACTACCTGTCATTTACATTTGTATCGAACAATTTCAACCAAAAGGCTGTGGAATATGCCACAGATGAGGTAGGCAATGTAGATTTTGCCAAAAAACAAGCGTACTTAGACTCTATTTATAGAGAGCCGGTGTACAATTTCTTAGGTGCCAAATTCACCTACAAAGAAATCAAAGAAACGGAACTTGGACTTGGACTAGACCTTCAAGGTGGTATGCACGTGACTCTGGAAGTTTCTCCAGTTGAGATTTTGAAAGGTCTTTCCGGAAATTCAAAAGACCCAGCTTTTAATACTGCGCTGAACCGCGCCACAGAGGCTTCCAAAACCACAAATGAAAAATTTGTCAACATATTCAGTTCAGAGTGGCAGAAAGCCGCTCCAAACAGAAAGTTGAGTGAGATTTTTGCTACAGCAGCAAACAGAGGCCGTATTTCCTTAGAATCTTCAGATTCAGAAATCCTAGGAATTATAGATGATGAGATTGAAAATGCCATTGAGCGTTCTTTCAATATCCTCAGAACAAGGGTGGACAGATTTGGTACATCCCAACCCAATATTCAGAGAATTCAGGGTTCCGGAAGAATTCAGATTGAGCTTCCTGGAGTAGATAATCCTGAAAGGGTTAGAAACTTATTGCAAGGAGTTGCAAAACTGCAATTCTGGGAAGTAGCAGAAATCCAAGACTATATCAGTGAACTTGAAGCTGTCAACAGTCTTTTGGTAGCAGAACAAAAGTCTGCCAGCCAAGAAAGTCCTGCTGCAGAAGAGCAGGATGAAGACGAGGAAATGACTGAAGAAGAAGAATTGGCTTCAGAGTTGGAAAGACAATTGGCGGAAGAGTCAGGTTCTGATGATTTCTCCTCAGAGGTCTCACCAATATTTTCCTTGACCAGGTCCAATCAGGGATTGGTATATGAAGTAAGAGATACTGTTACCATCAACCGTCTATTGGCTAGAGAAGATGTGAAATCTCTCCTACCACGAAATGTAAAATTCCTTTGGTCTGTAAAGCCAATGGTAGAAGGCAATTTAGAGTTGTTGGAGCTGTTTGGAATCAGATACAACAGGGCAAGTGACCAAGCACCTCTAGAAGGTGATGTTGTCACAGATGCAAGACAGACTTTGGACCAAACTTCCAGACCAGCTGTCAGCATGCAGATGAACGCTGAAGGTGCAAGAAGATGGAGAAAACTGACTTCTGAAAGCATCGGAAAAAGAATTGCAGTAGTATTGGATGATTTTGTATATACCGCTCCTGTGGTGCAAAGTGAAATTCCTTCTGGACAGTCTGAAATCACTGGAAACTTCAGCATTGAAGAAGCCAAAGATTTGGCCAACATCCTGAAGTCAGGTTCATTGCCGGCACCTACAAGAATCGTAGAAGAAGCCATTATCGGCCCAACATTGGGTAAAGAAGCCTTAAATCAGGGGTTGATCTCTATGGTAGCAGGTCTTGCACTGGTAGTGCTATTTATCGTAGCCTATTATGCCAAAGGTGGCTTGGTTGCCATTGCAGCACTAGTGTTTAATATCTTCTTTATTTTGGGTATTCTCGCACAGCTTGGCGCAGCACTGACACTACCTGGTATTGCGGGTATCGTACTGACTATAGGCATGTCGATTGATGCCAATGTCCTGATCTTTGAGAGGATCAAAGAAGAACTCAGGAATGGAGCTGGTTTACTTGTAGCCATCAATCAGGGTTACAATAAAGCCTTCTCAGCTATCCTTGACTCCAACGTAACGACTTTCCTTACAGGTGCTATCCTTTATTCCTTGGGTCAGGGGCCTGTAAAAGGTTTTGCTATTGTATTGATGATTGGTATTGCCTCCTCATTCTTCTCTGCTGTATTTATTACCAGGGTAATTGTAAGCTGGATGACAGCTAAGGGAGAAAAAAGCAATGTTTCCTTCGAAACTCCGCTTGCAAGAAATGTTTTAAGCGAACTGAATATTGATTTCTTAGGCAAAAGAAAAATTGCTTATTTAATTTCTACTTCCATCATTGTGGTCGGTATGGCTATCGCGGCAATCAGTGGATTGAAATTCGGTGTAGATTTCACCGGTGGTAGGTCATATATTGTGGAATTTTCAGAGCCTGTTTCTGCTTCTGAACTTAAAGTCGGACTAGATGGAGAGTTTGACGGTTCCATTGAGGTGAAATCTTACGGTGGTAACAATGTTATGAAAGTGACTACTTCTTACCTTATCAATGAAGATGATGATGAATCAAACAAAGAAGTAGAAACAAAAGTGAGAGAAGGAATAGCTTCGGTATTGGGGTTAACCTTTACCACAGATGCTTCAAACATTTCTGAAGATCAGTTTGCTATCACTGGCTCATCCAAAGTAGGCGCTACTGTAGCAGATGACATCAAGAACTCTTCTGCAAGCGCCATGTTCTTTGCCATAGTGGCCATCTTCCTTTATATATTATTGAGATTCCGTAAGTGGCAGTTCTCTTTGGGGTCCATAATAGCCTTGGTGCATGACGTATTCTTCGTTATAGCAGCATTTGCCATTGCCACTGCTCTAGGTGCCACTTTCGAAATTGATCAGGTATTTATAGCTGCGGTATTGACAGTCGTAGGTTACTCTATTAACGATACCGTGATTGTATTTGATAGAATCAGAGAAAACATCAGCAACAGAGGTACATCCAAATTGGTGAAAATGTTCAACGATGCCATCAACCAAACCATGGCAAGAACATTGATCACCTCTGCCACTACTTTGATTGTGGTATTGGTGTTGTTAATATTCGGTGGTGAGGTATTGAGAGGTTTCTCTTTTGCACTATTGATCGGTGTCTTGGTCGGTACTTATTCATCCATCTATATTGCGACTCCAATCGTAGTGGATTTGATGAAAAAAGAGCTGGAAGCTGAAAATACGGCTCCAGTAACACCAAGCAAAAAAACAGCATAGATTCAAGTAATGGAATAGAGACTTTCTCTATATCCCATTTCGATATTTATTGATACCTGCCTGCCGCAGGCAAGTTGGATACAAATGGATATTGTTTTTAAAAAAATCAATGCTAAGTATTCAGATTACAAGTAAAGAGACGTAAAAAAATGTTTTCTTATCAAAAAAAAGGAGTTGGAGCGATTCAACTCCTTTTTTTGTGTCATTTTGCTTCAAAAATACCCTGTACAGGGTATTTTTTGGCTTTGGTTTTTACCTTAGATTTCGACTTTCAAATACTTTATCAATTTGCCTACATTATATCACTTTATAATTGGAGCCAGTTTAATATTGATTTTGTGGCTCAGGTTTTATCTAAAATCCATTCCCAGAATACAAATCAATATCATCACTTATACCTTGGCTCTAGTCTTGGTCGTAGAGTTGATTGGGTTTTATACGGCGCGTCAACGCATCAACAATACCCTTATCTACAACATTGGTTGGGTTTATTTGGAGTCATTTTTACTTATCGCCTACTTCTACACGCTCGAACAAAATCTTTTTTGGCGAAAAAGAATACTCCAAATCAGTGGAACCTTAGGGGTTTGGGGTATAGTCAATTCTTTGTTTCTTGAACCTATTGCGGGAGCACTTCAATATTTTTCTCTTTTGCCTTTCGCTGTATTTTTAATTACCCTCGCCATACGCTTGCTTCATCAATTGTTGAATTTGGAAGTCTATACGCAAAAGAGTCTCCTTTCAACACCTCACTTTTGGATCAGTTCTGCTATACTTTTCTTTTATCTGGAGGCCGTTATTTTATTTGGAACCTATTATTTTTATCCGGAAATAATTATTAAAAATGTCAATATTGCTTTTACGATCAATAAACTCATGGCTGGGTTGATGTACTTTGCATTTGGAATTGCTTTTATTTTACCCCATTTTGATGATCTCAATAAAAAACAAAGTGGACACGCATTTTCATGATGGAAGCAAATCTTTTATTGTGATATATTAAAACCAAAACCCACAGTCATGACTCGAGAAGAACTGGAAGGCTTTAGAAAAGCCTATCAAAAATCGGCTAAAAAAAGTATCAAAGCTGAAAATGCACAGGGAAAACCTGTCAATGAACAATCTGACTGGGTTTGGTTTGACAGGGACTCCATCCAAAAACTCCTGGATATGACAGACCCCAAAATCGGAGGTGTCAAAATCTATTTTGGACAGTACGACAAAAACAACATGTCTATGCTGCCTGAAGACAGAAAAAACAGAGAAGAATATATAGGAATGGTATCCGTTGCATTGGTTGCCTGTGACAAGACCGCAAAAGAATATAAAGATATTTACAGTGAGGTATCAACTGATACTGACCTGAAAACGGAAAGCTTAGAAAGTGGTGACGGGACTAGCCCAATGAATGCTGGAGATTTATGTCCTCCCTCATGTAATCCCTAAATCTAATTTATGGGGCCTATATACTGGTACAATGGATTAATTATTCTGGGAATGCTTCTGAGTATTCCCTACTTCTTTATAGCATCTAAAGAAAATAGAATAATACATACTATTGTGTTTGTTAAACTTTTGGTAATAAGTGCTACGGAGTTTAGGTCAAAACAACTTGGCAGTATGGGGATCAATAATTATTTCATTGCCAATACAGGATATCTATTGATTGGGATTTCTTTGATTTTCCTTTATTTCTATTTTTTGATAGATCGAAATAAATATATCCTTATACTGTGGGTAATTTATCTCTTTTTCATACTTATGAACTCGCTTTATTCCCAGCCTATTACCACTTCTTTTCAGAATTACACTTGGGCATTGAGTAGTTTAATGATTATTGGGATAAGCTTATATTTTTTCTATAGTATTTTTTCAAATAACCGATTTGAAAACAAAAACCTGATCTCAATTCCCTCTTTCTGGATTGTATCTTTTTTGATGTTCTTTTATGCCTGTTCTTTTCTGTATTTTCTTTCATTTAATTTTTCTTTTGACAGTATGGGCATGCAGCTCTTTAGCCAACTAAATTTTTTGATCAAAATATTGGGTGCTGCCATGTACCTGGTTATGGGCTTGGCTTTTTATGCCCCTTTGGTTTTTAAAAGTGATGTTAAGCTTAACGATAAGTATTGTTAGTAAAAACCAATTCGTCTTAAGAGATTCATAATTAATTTTTATTCTATTAACTTTAAAACTATGGACAATAGACAATTCAAAAGTTTTTTATCAGCCTATAGGGAATCTATCCAAAAAGGCGAAAAAGCCATAGGAGCAGATGGCCTACCTATTAAAAGGGAAACCGACTGGATTTATTTTGACCGAGAAATCCTAGAGAAACTACTCAAAATGGCTGACCCACGAACAGGTGGAATCAAAATGTACTTGGGTGTGTATACCAAAGAAAACCTGGACATCCTGCCAAAAGACAGGGAAGACCGCGAAAAATATATAGGTATGCTTTCCTTGGCCTTGGCTCCTGCCAACCGCACCGAAGAGGGAATCGTGGACGTACAAGACGAAGGGACTTATAAAAATGGAGGCACGCTTTGCCCTCCTTTTTGCCAACCGCCACCTACTGAGATTTGATATTATATATTTATCCCGGGTTGATTTGGCTGGCTGTTTTGTTAAGTATTCCGGCTTTTTTTGTGGTAGATGCGCAAAATAAAAAATACCATAGGCTGATTTTTGCTATCATTCTTATGGTGGCTGTTCTAGAAACTTATGGTGCCTACTCTATTCTAAACTCCCAGAACAGTTCCCTCTTCCATAATCTTTTGTTTGTTCATGCTGAAACCTTGCTTATACTCTATTTTTTTTACCTCAACTTCAGTCTTAAAAAAGTAAGACAAAGCATAATTATTTCGGCATTGCTATTGATGATGTGGGCTTTGATCAATTCACTTTTCTTTCAACCTATCACTTCTATTTTTCAGACCTACTCATTTTTACCCTCAGCTTTTTTATTGATTATTTGCTGTATATATTTTTTCTATTCTTTAATCAAAGAAGAGAAGTACCAAAATGTGAATATAGTGTCAGTCCCCACATTTTGGATTGTCACAGCAATCATGTTTTTTTATGCCTGCTCTTTAATGTTTTTTGCTGCAATTCCTCTGGTCAATCCACAAAATTATGCCCTTGTGTACAAAGTTTATTATTTAATCAGGGCATTGAGCATCTTGATGTATCTGACTATGGGCTTGGCATTTTATGTACCTTTGGTGATCAAATCTCAAAAAATTCCTAGCTAATCAGAATTTCCAGTTGATATTCACCGCTCCTTATATAGTACCACTTACCCGAATCTTCATACGTTTTAAAAATGGAATGCATTTGTTATTAGTTTGATACAGGATTTTAAAGTGTATTAAATTATCTTAGATATTTATAAAATCAAAAATTTTAAAAATAACACATCTCAAGCACCCTAAAATAAATTAAATGGATAACACCAGCGGCTCCGATTTATTTGTGATTATCCTGCTAGGTTTTTTTCTGATGCTATTGATGGTGTCTTTCATCGTTATTATGGTGATCTACCACAGGCAAAGACAACTGGAAAACAGGCAGAAAATGGCTTCCCTCCAAGCTGAGTTTGAAAATACCATCCTGAATGTGGAAAAAGAAATCCAGGAAGATACCCTTTCTCATGTAGGCAGAGAACTTCATGACAATATCGGCCAAATGCTTTCTCTGGCAAAAATCAATTTTGCAAGGTCCAATCCAGAATCCATTTCAGAAGGACGCTCCATCATCAACCAAGTCATAAAAGAAATAAGGAGTCTTTCCAAGTCCCTAAACGTAGACTGGGTAGAATCCATCAGTATCGAGGATTTTATCAAACGGGAATTGGAAAAATTGGAAGTTGCTGAATTCTGTAAAACAAATCTTACAATTAAAGGTGAACCACTCGACCTGCCGCAAGATAAAAAACTGATATTGATCAGAATCATACAGGAAGTCCTAAACAATGCCATCAAACATGCATCCCCCACCAAGATTTCAATTCTGATCAATAATGATCAGATACATAAACTCATTCAGATTCAAGACGATGGGGTTGGTTTCGATACACACGCCCAAAGTGAAGGCTTGGGAATGAGCAATCTTAAAAAGAGAATGAAAATGCTGGAAGGTGAATTCCAAGTACATTCAGAGATGGATAAAGGGACGCTTATCAAACTTTATTTGCCAAAATAGGCAGTTCATACTATCTTATAAATTGATTTAATCACTCCCCCCATTAAATTCATGATAAGAATAGCATTAGCTGATGACCATAAAATGTTTGCCAAAGGAATTCAAGGTCTTTTGGAAGAAGAGGAAGAGTTTAAAATAGTAGGTCTTTTCCACAATGGTAAAGACCTTGTTGAGTTCGTAAAACAAAACTCAGTAGATATCATCCTGACTGATATGAATATGCCCAAAATGGATGGATTGGGTGTAATCAATACAATCAGAAGCTTTTCGCCACATGCCAGAATCATTGTGCTTTCCATGTATGATGATCAAACAATTTATGACAAGGCTGTCAAAAATGGAGCAAATGCTTATGTGCTCAAAGGTTCAGATCCGGATGAGTTGATCTACACCATAAAAGAAGTCTTTCAAGGAACATATGTCCTGGATTACAAAAGGGTGATTTTTCAAAGTGAACCTGACGGTTACCCTGATTACTTCAAGGAAAAATTCAAACTTTCACGCAGGGAACTGGAAATCATCAAAATGATAAAGGATGGGAAAATGAATAAAGAAATAGCCGAAATCTTAAGTCTCAGTCAGCATACCGTAGAGGCCCATAGGAAGAAAATCCACCTCAAACTAGGAGTAAATACGGCTGTGGAGCTGGTAAAGATAGCTTTGGAAATGAAAATCTAGGAATTTTCCAAAACCTTAATCCTGATAAAACCCAACTCATCGTCAATATTTTCATGTAGCCAGATTGCGCCGTCTTTGGTAAAATGAGAACTGGATGGAGATTTTTCATACTCACTAATTTTGGCTTCTCCTATCATTTGGAGGTCTTTATCAAACACTGTCAAGAATACATCTGACTTCTCAAATTCACCATCAGGGTTCAATTTGGACAAGTTTGATAGCCTATAATACCTGTTATTAGACTCATCAAACAAAAAAGGGCCAAATTCTATTTGACTCTTCATTTTCCCATATTCAGCACCCATTTCTTCTTGAGAGGTGACTAAGGTTTTAAAATTGGCGGTTTTGCTATTTGGGGTGAGTTTACTTTCAAAATTCCTCTCAATCACAGTATCCTCCTTAGACTTATAAATGATGATCTCATTAAAAATATTATTACTGATGATCAAATCATCATTCCAAGGCTGAAGGTAAATAGAAGAATGTAGGGTCATCATGCCACGACCTTCCATCTCCATATGGATCTGAAAATCTTTTAACTTCTCAAATTGTGGGATTTCAATCCTCTTGACCGTATTTTCAATTGTATTTACCTTTGCTATGAAGTTGCTATGCTTAGGGTGCTTAGAAATACGGGTATAGAATTCATCTTTCCCCTTTGTAAAAGTATAGCCAGGAGATAAATCCTCACCTTCATCCAATTGTTCACCTTCAAATTTTTGATTTCTAAAGTTGAATTCCCACAATCTTTCACCCTTTTCATTGACAATTAAACTGTTCATGAAACTTGAAAAAGCATATTCATCCTCCGAAATGTAGGAGAAGAAATTCAAGTAATTACCCAAACCCTTCGGCCCATCCTTTTCAAATTGTATTTTTCTGACCAATTCCAGATTATCCAAGTCAATCATTTCCAGTAGATACTGCTTGTCATCAAACTTAAAAAGATATTGCTTATCCTTACTAAGGTCGGACATATACAAGTTGGAACCAGCCATTAGAATTTCATCTTTGGCATCCACCATGACCGTATCAATCTTGAATTCAAGGTGCTTTATTCCTTCAGAAATCTTTGATTCATCAGACGACTTACAGGAAAAGAGTAAAAGAACAGTTAGGATTAAAACAGTATTTTTCATGGCTACATTTTTATGAAAAATAATGAATTAGTTTTGTGTTATCAAAGAATTAGTTGTAAAAAAAATAAAAGCCAGTTAACAACTGGCTAATTTTTATAATAATACTTGCAATAAGCACTAAACGGTTACTCCATAAAATTCTTTGAGTTTCTCCACAGTATAGTTTACTTCTTCCAAAGTATTATACCTGCTGAATGAAAATCTCACAGACTCTCTTTGTGGATCTGTCTTCAAACTCCTTAGTACATGTGAACCTACAGAGGCACCACTGCTGCATGCAGATCCGCCCGAAGCAGACACCCCATTCAAGTCCAAGTTGAAAAGCAACATGCCGGAATTTTCCTCTGAAAATGGTAAGCTTACATTGAGTACTGTGTAGAGACTCTTCTGAAGGTCAGCTGACTGCCCATTGAAACTGACATCGGGTATATGCTGCTTCAAACTATCTATAAAATGCTTCTTCAGGTTTTCTATATGAGTTCTATGGTTATCCATATCCTCATAGGCCAATTCAAGTGCTTTCGCAATTCCAACAATGCCAATGACATTTTCAGTCCCCCCCCTCATATTCCTTTCCTGGGCTCCTCCGTATATAAAGGGATGGATTTTTTTATCCTTTCTGACATAAAGAAATCCTGATCCTTTTGGTCCATGAAACTTATGGCCACCTGCCACCACTGCATCTACCGGTATTTTTTTAAGATCATGGGCATAGTGCCCCATAGTCTGAACAGTATCTGAATGAAAAAAAGCATCATGAGCTTTGGCAAGATTACCTATGGCATGAAGGTCATTGATATTGCCTATTTCATTATTGGCTTGCATCAATGATACCATGGAACCCGGATGGGATTTCAATAGCTCCTCCAAATGGTCCAGGTCTACATCTCCCTTATCATTTACCCTAACCATGCTCAATGTGATATTGCCTTTTTTTGCACAATGCTCCAATGTGTGCAGTACCGCATGATGTTCAATGGGTGAGGTTATGGCATGCTTTATTCCATAAGTATCAATTCCACATACCAATGCCGTATTATCCGCCTCAGTACCTCCCGATGTAAAAAAAATTTCAGAAGGACTGGCATTGAGTAATTCTGCCACCTTTTTCCTGGCCTTTTCTATAGCGGTTCTTACTTCCCTGCCATGACTATGTACGGAAGATGGATTGCCATAATGCTCCTTCATATAAGGAATCATGGCTTCAACTACCCGATCATCCATAGCCGTAGTGGCAGCATTATCAAAGTAAACTCTCATTCTTCAAGTATTTGGGTTGAAATCTTTGGGTTTATCGGTTGCTAATTGTCAATCAGGAACCTGTAATCACCTCTTTGATATCCATGATGATTTTATTGGCCAAGTGTTCAGCTGTAGCTTGAGATTCCGATTCTGAATAAATTCTTATAATCGGTTCCGTGTTGGATTTCCTAAGGTGAACCCACTCTTTTTCAAATTCAATTTTCACCCCATCAATGTCATTGATAGGCTGTTTTTTATATTTATTTTTGATTGCCTCCAATACCTGATCTACATTGATATCCGGAGTAAGCTCTATTTTGTTTTTGGATATATAATAGTTGGGATAAGTAGCCCTCAACCTTGAAATACTTTTTCCAAACTTGGCCAAGTGGGTCAAAAACAGGCCTATACCTACAAGTGCATCCCTGCCATAATGAGACTCAGGATAAATTACCCCACCATTTCCTTCTCCTCCAATGATCGCGTTGGTCTCTTTCATTTTGTTGACCACGTTCACCTCACCCACAGCTGCTGCTTGGTATTGACCTCCTCTTTTTTCAGTTACATCCCGCAAGGCACGGGTAGAACTTAAGTTGGAAACAGTATTACCAGGAGTTTGGGACAATATATAGTCTGCAACTGCCACAAGGGTATACTCTTCACCAAATGGGCTTCCATCCTCATTCATAAAGCAAAGTCTATCCACATCTGGATCTACTACTATACCTAAGTCAAATTTACCTTTTTGCAATTTCTCAGAAATATCTCTGAGATTTTCAGGAAGTGGCTCTGGATTATGAGGGAAATGCCCATTGGGTGTACAATACATTTCCTCAATTTCTTCAACTCCCAGCGCTCTTAAAAGCTTAGGAAGTGCTATGCCTCCGGTAGAATTGACGCAATCAATAACAACTTTGAAGTTTCTATCTTTGATGGCTTGTATATCTACAAGATTTAGCCCTAATACATGCTGCACATGTCTGTCTATGTAATCATCAATTTTAGTGTAAGCACCTATTTTTTTAACCTCTGCAAATGAGAAGTCTTCCTTTTCAGCACTATCCAAAATAGCCTTACCTTCCGAGTCAGAAATAAACTCGCCTTTATCGTTCAAAAGCTTTAATGCATTCCATTGAATGGGATTATGGCTCGCAGTAAGAATAATTCCTCCTCCAGCCTTTTCCAAAGGCACAGCCAATTCCACAGTCGGAGTAGTACTTAGTCCCAAGTCCACAACATGGATTCCCAAACCCTGCAAAGTTGCACTGACAAGTTTTGAAACCATTTCTCCTGAAATCCTTGCGTCTCTTCCAATGATTACTTTTGGATTGTTGGTGTGGCTGATGACCCAACTACCGTAAGCAGCTGTAAACTTGACTACATCTAAAGGAGTAAGACCTTCTCCGGGTTTGCCACCAATGGTTCCCCTGATGCCAGAGATTGATTTAATTAAAGCCATAAAATTTATAAAAGGTGAAATTGAAAAATCCTGGATTAACCAAGAGCTTGAAAGGAATTATTTAAATCTGGACATAACCTTATCTACCTCGTTATCGGGGTTTCCGCAACTGCTATCAGCATCTACTGTTTTACCACAATAGCTACAGGTACCGCCATCTTTATTCAAATAAGGATTCTGTGAAGCACAAGTTCCTTTAAATTCTCCATTTTTCAATAAAATAAGTCTTACCGACATCAAGATGAAGAATAATGCCAAGAAGCCTAAAGTCAAATATAAGGTTGCCATATCAATTAAATTTGCACAAATTTACGTAATACTTTCAAAACGTCCTCACTTTACGAATAGTTTCCCCCCTTATGTCCCAATTGTCACAGAGAAAAGAACAGCTAGCTGCATTTGACAGGTTATTGACCATTATGGATGAACTGAGGGAACAATGCCCTTGGGATAAAAAGCAGACCATAGATAGCCTGAGACACCTGACTATTGAAGAAACTTTTGAACTCTCCGATGCCATTCTGGAAAATGACCTCAATGAGATCAAAAAAGAACTGGGTGACATTTTACTCCATATTGTTTTTTATGCGAAAATAGGTTCGGAAAAAGGAGCTTTTGATATTTCCTCTGTGATCGATAGCCTTTGTGAAAAGCTCATAAGAAGGCATCCTCATATATATGGAGACATTGAAGCAAATGACGAGAAAACCGTCAAGGAAAACTGGGAAAAGATCAAACTTAAGGAAAAAGGGAATGTCTCCGTACTAGGTGGAGTTCCCAGGTCACTCCCCGCACTTATCAAAGCGATGAGAATCCAGGAAAAAGCCCGCGGTGTTGGCTTTGACTGGGAGGAAAAGCATCAGGTCTGGGAAAAAGTCGAGGAGGAAATGATGGAATTCAAAACTGAATTCAATGCGACGGATGAAAAAGAAATAGATAAAGAAAAAGCCACCGGTGAGTTCGGTGACCTTTTATTTTCCCTGATCAATTATGCCCGTTTTATAGAAATCAATCCTGAAGAAGCATTGGAAAAAACCAACCTGAAGTTTATCAAGCGCTTTCAGCACCTGGAGCAATCGGCAAAATCCTCCGGCAAAAAGCTGGAAGATATGAGTCTTGCTGAAATGGATATCTACTGGGAAGAGGCTAAAAAACTGCAAAGTAATTCCAATAAATAATATTATCTCCCAAAATCATCTTGGAGACGCACAATATCATCTTCATCTGAAGGTTTTGAAGCGTCTGTATGTTGCCAGATTTCAGCTACCATTCCCCATTCTTCCAAACCTATCAACCTGTGCCTTTCACCTTGTTGCAATTTGATTTTATCTCCTTCCTTCAAATCATGTTGTGCACTTTCTATATCAGTCATCGATGTAGCCACAGCCACCTGACCTGAAATACACCTCCATATCTCCGCTCTCCTGTGATGGTATTGCCAAGAAAGTCTTTTTTCAGGTGCTACTAAGAGAATCTTAGGACTCAGTTTATCAGAAATTTTTAGCGCTTCAAAATCCTCCTCAGGAAAAAACTGTTTTGCAAAAGCTGCTGCTTGATCTTCATTGATGACCAAAAAACCTCCCCAAGGTCTGTTTCTATCCTCTTTGATTACCTCAAAGCCCAGATGTTTCATCATACGCAGGGCCTTGTCAAAATTTGTAGTGATTGCTTTGTCCATTTCCAAAAATAGCTAAAAATTCTTTTTATGAAATTTTCCTTTTAGACTTTAAACTTATCTATGATTTCCTATTCTAATGGTAATTGAATTGCCAGACAAAATAGAAATAAATTTATTGCCACGGGAGACATGATATTCGATCGAACAAAAAATCATATCGAATATAGGTCTGGAAACAATTTTGAAAATCTTGCTGAAAAGTTAATTTACGATAATGTACACTTGAATGTCAGTCTGGTAGCGGAAATTAAGGGCTCACTTTTACTTATTCAATTACAATAAACCAACAGAACATTTCCACCGGGATATTGCCTTTTATAGAGTCCTTCGTTTTAAAGCTCAAAATAAATGATTTGTCTAACCTGAATTTAGCGCTCGACTTTAGTAATTTAGCCTAATGGAATACAAATGGATGATTAAAGAAAAAGCCGACATGAAAACCGTGGCGGAATTGAGTAAGGAAATCAACGTCAATTCCATTTTGGCTAATATGTTGGTCAACAGAGACGTAGAAACTTTTCAAAAAGCAAAGGACTTTTTTCGTCCTGACTTGGATAAACTCCATGACCCCCTCCTCATGAAAGACATGGACAAAGCGGTGGGGCGTTTGGATAAAGCAATACAAAATAATGAGAAAATCCTCGTATATGGAGACTACGACGTGGATGGCACTACTTCAGTAGCCATGATGTACGGTTACCTACGACAATTTTATGATAAAGTCAGTTTTTATATTCCTGACAGGTACAAAGAAGGTTATGGGATTTCAGAAAAAGGCGTTCGGTTTGCAGCAGAAAATAATTTTAGCCTCATTGTATCACTGGACTGTGGTATCAAAGCCATAGAAAAAGTCAAGCTTGGAAAAGAACTTGGAGTTGATTTTATCATCTGCGACCACCATACCCCTGGGGACGAGTTGCCTCCAGCAGTTGCCATTCTGGATCCGAAAAGAACAGACTGCCTATACCCATACAAAGAGTTGAGTGGATGCGGGGTAGGTTTCAAGTTGGTTCAGGCTTTTGCGAAACATAAAGGACACGACGAAGCTAAGGTCATGACTTTTCTGGACCTTCTGGCGATCAGCATTGCTGCAGATATTGTTCCCATTACCGGAGAAAACAGGATTTTGAGTTTCTACGGTATTGAAAGAATCAACAACAATCCCAGACCTGGAATAAAGGCACTTATTATGAAAAGCAGGATCGAAAAAGACCTGGAAATTTCTGATATTGTTTTCAAAATAGGCCCACGAATCAATGCTTCAGGGAGACTTGAGCATGCTAAGGCTTCGGTCGAATTGTTGATTGCAGCTGATTTGGAGGACGCCTTGGCCAGAGCAGAATTGGTAGATACAGTAAATTCTGCCAGAAAAAACTTTGACGAAAACATCACGAAAGAAGCTCTCTCTATGATTGAGACAATGGAAGAGGTTCGGCAAATGAAATCTACGGTACTCTACAAGGAAGATTGGCATAAGGGTGTCATTGGAATTGTGGCCAGTAGGTGTATTGAAAAATTTTATAGACCGACTATAATCCTGACTGAGTCAAACAATAAAGCCACAGGTTCTGCACGTTCTGTTTTTGACTTTAATATTTATGAAGCCATTGAAGAATGTAGTGAGTTATTGGAACAGTTTGGAGGTCACAAATACGCGGCAGGGTTAACTATGGCCGTAGATAAAGTACCTGCTTTTCAAGAAAAATTTGAAGAAGTGGTCAGCGCAAGAATCAGTGATATTCACCTAAAGCCTGTATTGGAAATAGATGATGAAATTCTTCTTGATCAGGTCAATTACAAATTTTACAATATTCTCAAACAAATGTCTCCATTTGGGCCTGGAAATCCTGAACCGATATTTTGCCTCAAGCAGGTCTTCGCCGAAAACGTAAGGGTCTTAAAGGACAAGCACCTCAGGTTCAATGTAGTGCAGGATGGTCAAGACACCAAACCTATATGTATTGCCTTTGGAATGGCAGACAAAAACATCTATCCTGATGAGATCATTTATAAAATGCTTCTACGAAAAATGCGTTTCGATTTGGCTTTTGAGATCAGGGAGAATACTTTTAGGAACAACAGCACCCTTCAACTTTACGTGAAGGATATAAAATTTGATTAAGGATGAAGCTTAGGGCAGATAATTTGGTGAAAATCTATAAGGGAAGAAGAGTTGTTAACGACATTTCCGTTGAAGTAGAACAAGGTGAGATTGTAGGGTTGCTTGGTCCTAATGGTGCAGGTAAAACAACTTCATTCTACATGATTGTGGGGTTAATTCAACCCAATCATGGTGAGATATTTTTAGAGAAGCAAAATATTACCAAGCTCCCTATGTACAAAAGGGCCAAATTGGGTATTGGATATCTTGCTCAAGAAGCCTCAGTTTTCAGAAAACTCTCCGTAGAAGAAAACATTATGGCTGTTCTTGAAATGACAAATAAAAATAAAGCTGAACGCAAAGAGAAGGTAGAAAGTCTTCTAGAGGAGTTTAGCCTTACGCATGTCAGAAAGAACCTTGGTATGGTACTCTCCGGTGGAGAAAGAAGAAGAACGGAAATTGCCAGAGCCCTTGCTGTAGACCCCAAATTTGTACTTTTGGATGAACCTTTTGCAGGTGTAGACCCAATTGCTGTAGAAGAAATCCAAACTATTGTTGCCAAACTCAAAAACAAAAATATCGGGATCCTCATTACCGATCATAATGTAAACGAAACCCTCTCCATTACTGACAGGGCTTACCTGATGTTTGAGGGAAAACTCCTGAAAGCAGGAACCGCAGAAGAATTGGCAGCCGACGAACAGGTTAGACGTGTATACCTGGGGCAACATTTTGAACTGAAACGTAAAATTTTTAACTGATGGAGGTAGTCAATTCTTTTATTACCTGGATTCTGAAAAACCGCATAGGCCAGATTGAAAATTTCAAGAATCAACCTTTCAGAACCCAGAAAAATGTATTTGATGAGTTGATCGAATTTGGAAAAACTACAGAGTTTGGGAAAAAATATAATTTTATCCACATAAATTCTTATGAAGATTTTGCTGCAAAAGTTCCGATTCATGACTATGAACAGATGAAACCCTACATTGAAAAAACAATGAAAGGGCATCAAAACGTCATCTGGCCAAGTAATATAGAATGGTTTTCAAAATCTTCCGGAACTACATCCAGTAGAAGTAAGTTTATTCCAGTTTCTCAGGAATCATTGGAAGACTGTCATTTCAAAGCAGGAAAAGACATGCTATCCATCTATGTCAATAATTATCCTGAAAGCAAATTGTTTGCAGGTAAAAACCTGACCATTGGAGGAAGTCTAACAAAAAACCTTAGCGCTAAAAACAGTAACAGCCAGGTGGGGGATATTTCTGCAGTAATCATGCACAACATGCCTCTTTGGGCGCAATTGGCGAGAACACCCAGTCTTGAGGTAGCCCTGATGAGTGAATGGGAGTCTAAAATTGAAAGAATGGCCCTAGAGGTCAAAGATGAAAATATAGTCAGTATGTCCGGTGTACCCACCTGGACGATAGTGTTGTTACAAAAAATCCTGGAAATCACCGGGGCTAATAATATTCTTGAGGTATGGCCTAACCTGGAAGTCTTTTTTCATGGGGCTGTTGCGTTCGGCCCCTATAAAAAACTTTTCAGAGAATTAATTCCTTCAGATAAAATGAGGTACATGGAAACCTATAATGCATCTGAAGGATTTTTTGGGATACAGGATCAGAGAGACTCAGATGAATTGCTTTTGATGCTGGATTACGGCATTTTTTATGAATTTATCCCTATGGAAGAATGGGACAATGAGCATCCAAAGGTCATTCCCCTTTGGGAAGTGGAAATAGGTAAAAATTATGCCCTCATCATTACTACAAATGGGGGTTTGTGGAGATATAAAATCGGAGATACGATAAAATTTACAAATACCGATCCTTACCGTTTTAAAATTTCTGGAAGAACAAAGCATTTTATCAATGCTTTTGGGGAAGAAGTGATTGTAGAAAATGCAGAAAGAGCCATTCAGGCAGCAGCAGATGCCACTATGGCAACAATTACCAATTTCACAGCAGCCCCTGTATACTTTGGAGGATCAGAAAGTAAAGGTGCCCATGAATGGGTAGTGGAGTTCCAAACTTTCCCGAATGACGAAAAGATATTTTGTGAAATTTTAGATCAGACACTTCGGGAAATCAATTCTGATTATGATGCCAAGCGCTATAAAGATTTAGCATTGTCTGCACCAAAAGTCCATTTGGTCAATTCAGGTGTTTTCCAAAAATGGCTGAAAGGAAAAGGCAAACTTGGCGGACAAAACAAAGTGCCTAGGCTCTCCAATACCAGAGAATACTTGGATGAAGTCCTGGCCTTGATCTGATCAAACTCCCATTTCAACTTGTTTTAGGTTATTCATTTGCCTGAGAATCCAAGCTTGTCTCCCCAAGATATAAGGCGTAGGCCGGGAAGGTGTCCACCTCCTTGGGTTTGGTAAAACTGCCGCAATCAGAGCAGATTCATTTCTACTTAGTTTTTCAGCAGGCTTTTGGAAATTATGCTGAGCAGCAGCTTCTATACCATAGATCCCTTCTCCCATTTCAATGACATTGAGATACACTGTCATGATCCGCTCCTTGCCCCAAATAAATTCTATCAAAAAGGTAAAATAAGCTTCCAATCCTTTTCTAATTAAGTTTCTCCCAGGCCATAAAAAAACATTCTTTGCCGTCTGTTGGGAGATAGTACTTGCCCCTCTTACCTTTTTACCTTGCTTATTGTTTTCCCACACTTTCTTCATTTCATCCCAATCAAACCCATTGTGAGTCATAAACTTTTGATCTTCTGAAGCAATGACGGCCTGAGGAGCATTTTTGGAAATTTTACTCATTGAAACCCAGTCTTTGTAAAGCTTCATGGATTTCTCACTGTCTGTAGCCTGTTCATAGAGTCTGATCACCATCAATGGCGTGATGGGCACCGGTACAAATTTATAAAGAACAGTCAGGCCTATGGAAACGAGAAAGAATCCAAGGATCAACTTCAAAACTAAACGAAAAACTCTTTTTAGAACTTTCATAAATTATACCAAGTGATTATTGGTTTCTTCAGTGATAATCTAGCAATTTAGAATTAAGATCATTTTGGGGTATTATCAATAACTAACTTGGCTGTTACACACAACACATTTCGGGCAGGTATCTACCCGTATAATAGTTGAACTACAAGTAGGTCTTTGCTGCAAATACCAGTACGATTCCGAATATACATATTATGCCAAAGCAGTGGCCTGTATAAACCTATAATAAAATACTGATTCAGGCATGGTCCTCAGTTTATCCATAGCCAACTGCATCTCCAATACTTGCTGGGGAGTAACTATTCCTTCCTCTACCAATAGTGGAGCTCCTGAACTCATAAGGTTTTTCCAATAAAAAAAGACCTTATCCTTTTCCTCAGCCTGTCTACTGTCCAAGTGAAACCCTCCACTCCTGAGCTGAATATCATTATACCCGGTCTCTTCCAAAAGATCTCCCAGCCTGGCTCCCACCTGCGGATCACCTCCAATTTCTACCTGATAATCATTATATAGCCGCCAATATTCCATGATTTCGGGCATCTGCGGATAGGTGTAGAAAGTCGCATTGAAAA
>NZ_REBN01000247.1 GCF_007692705.1 Mongoliibacter sp. | reverse complement strand
TGGAAAAAATCGTGAGACCCCATGCCCCAAAGCCATTATGTCCTATTGAAACTCCTGGGATTACCGGTTCACCACCACCAATAACATCCCATCCGGGGGCATTAAGATGGACCCAGTACCTTAGTGAAGGCACAGCATGCAGTCTGTGGGGATCGTTGGCCATGATGGGGTATCCACTTTGGGATTTGTCTCCTGAAATCACCCAGTTGTTACTTCCGATATCGTATTTTTCAAAATCCTGATACTCTTTCTCTTCCAACTTGAAGGCTTGCTGTTCCGCTATTAAATCTGCATCAGTATTTCTGATAGCTAATGCTACGTCCTCAGCTTCAAAGGTCAATCCTTTTCTAAATGCAGTATAAGGTGCCAGAATATCTTTAAAAAGTAATTCTTGGGGTATTCCTTCAGGTAATTCCAAGTTCGGGTCATTTGGATGGAAATAATAGAGTTTTTTGGCAAGCTCTGACCCTATTTGACTGACCACTCTGGCATATTTGAGTTCATCTTCCACATTTTCCAACAGTCCTTGATGCCTGGAAATTACCACTTCCCATGTCCAGTACTCCGGTAAAATACCCAAAGCTTTGAATTCAAATGGTAATAGCTCCTGATTTTCCCTGACTTCTGAAATATAGGTATTGACTCCTTTGACGAACGCATCTACTATTTGCTCACCTTTGGGATGATAATGACTAAGCTCTTCCTTTTTATTTCCTCTGAACTGAAAAAGTCTTGCACCTTTGTCTCGATCCAAAGCTTTTGGGCCAAGGATTTCGGCTAAGGTGCCTGTTGCTCTTCTTCTCCACACCTCAAATTGAAATAAGCGGTCTTTTGCAGCCAAATATCCTTGGCTGAAAAAAAGGTCATGCTCGTTTTGCGCATAGATGTGGTTGATGCCATTGTTGTCTCGAATTACTTCTACTTCCTCTATCAGTCCGTTAACCTCGAGCGATTGAGATTTCGATTCCTGATGAAATACTATACTTATGCTCAAGAAGAATATGTATGAGTATTTGCTTGTTAAAACTCTCGTTAACATGATATTTTTTTAATTAATCGTATATCCTGACCTAACCACTTAATTTCGTAAATTTCAGTATTTACTGAAGCAAAATTGTATAGACGGTCAATTCCTCTTCTTATATTTTTGCAAATTGCCATTGAAACCTATCAAACACAATATGAAGAAAACAGCAATTTGCTTAGGACTGATTTTAGCCATGATGGCCTGTCAGACTCAGCCCAAAGAAGAAAAAGTTATAGAAAAAGAAATCATAAAAATGGATAATGCCCTCAGGCACGTTGTGCTTTTTAAATTTAAGGATGATAGCTCTGAAGATGATGTGCAAGAAGTAGTAGATGCATTTTTGGCATTGCCTGATAAAATCGATGAAATTAAAGCCTTAGAGTGGGGGACTAACAACAGTCCGGAGGGCCTTGACCAAGGTTACACTCATTGTTTCTTCCTTACTTTTGCCAGTGAAGAGGATAGAGACGCTTATCTTCCTCATCCAGAACACCAGGCATTTGGGGCCATATTAGGGCCTCATTTGGATAAGGTTTTGGTAGTAGATTACTGGGCGAAGTAAAGTAAATAATGCTGTCACATAAGTCGTTTTTCAAATTCAGTGTCCAAAAAAAGTTTCGTATTTAAAATTAAGCCCTTTGTGTCTTAGTGTCTTTGTAGCTAAAATTAATTAATAATGCCACAAAGTCTCCAAGACACAAAGCTTACTCAAATCAAATACCAAGATAAGATTTGGATATAATTTTGGGGAGTTGATTTATGAGACAGCCTCATTTGTTTAATTGGTCCCTGCAGGAATTTCATCATTTCTCTTTGGTGGTGAATCATCGATTTCAATGACTTCAAATACAACATATTTGCTGGCGCCTCTCCAGGGAAGCTTCCCTAAATATTCCTTGTACCTCAATTCCACAAACTTACCGCTTGCCCTTTCCAACTGTCCAGCCACCTCATCACCAACAGCGCTAAACCTGAATTCATTGCTTTGCAAGGCGCCAGCTTCCGGACTTTGAAAGCCATCTTGAACCAGTCGTCCTTCATAGGTTTTGAACAGGAAACCTTTTTTCTCAAAATAATTCAGACTCCCACCTTTTACTCCTTCGCTGAATACAAAGAAATAATTCCAGTAAATAAAGCCTGCTAATAAAACCAGAACTACTGCGATGCTGATTTTTACAAATTTGTTCATAAGAATTGATTTAGAAGAATTTTAAAAGTTTGGTTTTTAAGATCCATGAAATTGCCATAATGCATCGAATAATGCAATAGGCTCTGAATTTATTTGCAAACCTTAAGCGACTTATTTTAGTTTTAAATTCATGGAGCTCTTCCCCTTTTCACCAGAAATCAACATTTTACCTTTTGAGGGTGAGGTAAATTATTTCCCCGAATTCTTTACAGAAAGTCAATCCTCTGATTTATATGGGCGATTGAAAAATGAAATAAATTGGAAACAAGAACCGATATGGATTTTTGGTAAAAAAGTAATGCAACCCAGATTGACAGCGATGTATGGGAACCCTGAAATTCCTTATGGGTATTCAGGTATAAAAATGATACCTGATTCCTGGACAGATCTTCTTGAGGAAATCAAACAACCTGTTGAAAAGACAGTAGGGATAGAGTTTACACATGTTTTACTCAATTATTACAGAGATGGTTCAGACAGTATGGGATGGCACAGGGACAATGAAAAAGAGCTTGGACCAAACCCTGTAATTGCATCGGTTAGCTTTGGGGAGTCAAGGGATTTTCAGTTCAGACATTATAAAAGCAAAACACATAAAACCACTATTTCATTAAAAAATGGGTCTTTATTGGTGATGTCTGGCAGCACGCAGCATCACTGGGAGCACCAGTTACCCAAAAGGAAAAAAATTAGCGGAGGGAGGATTAACCTCACCTTCCGCCGGATATTAATATAATATCCATATCCATTAAAATCTATTCTTCCAACACCCACATCCAGTCTCCATATCCTTTTGCTTCCATTTCTTCCTTGGCGATAAACTTCATCGCTGCAGAATTCATGCAATAGCGCAAATTGGTTGGAGAAGGACCATCATTGAATACATGTCCGGCATGTGCATCTCCAAGTTTACTTCTTACTTCCACTCTAGTCATGCCATAAGATGAATCTATAGGTTTATCCAGCAATCGGGCGTCTATTGGTTTGGTGAAACTTGGCCAGCCAGAGTAGGATTCATATTTATCTTTTGAGCTGAAAAGAGGAGCTCCTGATACAATACATACATAAATCCCTTCTTTTTTATTGCTGTTGTATTCATTTTCAAAAGCCCTTTCAGTTTCTTCATGCATAGTCACATTAAACTGTAGGGTAGTAAGCTTCTTTTTCAACTCACTTTCTGAAGGTTTTTTGTATTTTTCAGTAAGATTATCAGGCCAGTGCTTGGCGATAAATGCATCCCTGCCCGAGCCCTTTCTATAAGCATAATATTCTTCTGGATTTTTCTTATAGTAGTCTTGATGATAGTCCTCAGCAGGATAAAAATTACTGAATTTGATAACAGGCGTAACTATTGATTTATCAAAAATACCAGCCTTATCCAACCTTTCTTTAGAGGCTTCCGCTACTTCTTTTTGTGTCTTGTCATGATAAAAAATAGCAGAACTGTATTGGAAACCCCTGTCATAGAATGAACCACCCTCATCTGTAGGGTCAAATTGCTGCCAAAATATATCCAGAATTTCTGAGTAGCTGATTACATCAGGATCATAAGTTACCTGAACGGATTCCCTATGACTGGTTTTACCGGAGGCTACATCTGAGTATGTAGGGTTTTTTTCTTTTCCTCCGGAATATCCAGAAACTACGGAAAGTATTCCTGGTATCCCTTCCAAAGGAGCTTCAATACACCAGAAACAGCCTCCTGCAAATGTTGCTAAAGCTTGCTTTCCCGGATAATTTTCTAGATCTATTTCAGATTCATAGTTTGTTTTGCCGTTTTCTGCTTTTGAACAGGAAACCAGACCGAAGCTAAAAACCTGAATAAGTACCAATAAGAGGATTTTTTCTGCTGTTTTCATAAACGGATTACCTATTTGAAAATGCTTACACATTTGAGGCATGATTTTAGATTATTTAGATTTTTAGAAATGAATATATGTGAAGAAACCGAGTATTTGATAGCACATTTCTGCATTGGTTTCCGTCCTATATACAGTAATTAACTTCCAAATAGATGCGCTTGTTCAATGTACTCTGGAATAATAGCTATACAAACTATGAGAACAGACTTTTACTCCATAATAATAAAATCAATTCAATTATTTCGTAATTCTTTCAATTAACAACTTTACCAACTATGAAGACTATTATAAAATCAATGATCCTCATTTTCGGAATGTTATTATGTTTCGAATCAGTTCAGGCACAGACAGGTTCAGGTTTCGGTATCAAAGGGGGAACCAACTACAATTCTAACGGACAGTATTTTAAAGATGCAGAAGCGGTTTGGGGTAATCCTTGGAATAACCTAGGGTACAATGTTGGCGTTTTTGGCAAACTTAATTTAGGTCCGCTTTATCTGAGGCCTGAACTCGGTTATACCAATTTGAAGTCAGAAATTAATAATGTTCAGCTGACTACAGAAAGACTTGATGCTCCCGTTCTAGTGGGCATAAATTTACTTGGTTCGCTGGTTTCGGTTTTTGGTGGGCCTTCCTTTCATTACTATTTGCAAGATGGTCTTAGGGATTTTGATTATGAAAAATACAATGCCGGTTATCAGTTTGGTGTCGGGCTGAATTTTAACGGTATTGGTCTCGACCTTAGGTATGAAAGGGTATTGCAAGGACAAACTGTTATGATAGAAGATGTTTTTACAGGAAATAACGATTTCAGGTTTCAGCAGCTGTTATTGGGTTTATCCTTTAAATTTTAAAGAAATCATTCCCGTTAATCAATTCCCCTGTCCAGCAGGGGATTTTTTTTGCTTTTAGGATATTTTATTTTTTACATTCACAATGCCAAAATAACCTATTGTAGAATGTCCTTAAAATCAACTGCCTCGCTCTGCTTTCTTGCACTGAGCTTATTATGGTCCTGTCAGGAACCCGAAAAGTTTGTCACAGAAAAACCTGATGAAACCCGCTTTACTAAAATCACCCTTATCGAAAAACTCGATGAACCCATGGAGATTGAGGTATTGGCTGATGGTCGAATTATATTTATAGAAAGAAAAGGCAAAATCCGGATGTTCGAACCATCAAGTGGGAGTGCCAAGGATATTGGTTTTATTGACGTTTTTTATGAAAGTGAAGACGGACTTTTGGGATTGGCAAAAGACCCCGGGTTTGAAAAAAACCAATGGATATACCTCTATTATTCACCGGTAGGTGATAACCATATCAATAGACTTTCCAGATTTACTCTTTTAAATGACATGGTAGACATGGAATCTGAAAAGATCATGTTGGAGATTCCACAATTTAGGGGGTGTTGTCATAGTGGTGGATCTATTGAATTTGACAGCCAGGGTAATTTATACCTTTCTTTGGGAGATGATACCACGCCGTTTGAGTCGGATAATTACAACCCTATAGATGAAAGACCTGGAAGGCCCAAGAATGTGGATGCCCAAAGGAGTTCTTCTAATACCAATGACCTAAGAGGTGCGATTTTAAGAATTAGCCCACAGGATGATGGTTCCTATACAATACCTAAAGGAAATCTTTTTCCTGAGGGTACACCCAACACGAGGCCCGAAATCTACGTGATGGGCAACAGGAATCCCTTCCGGATTTCTATTGACCAGATGAATGGAAACCTATATTGGGGAGAAGTGGGTCCTGATGCACACGTGGATAGTCTTCAGAGAGGGCCTAGGGGATATGATGAAATCAATCAAGCAAAAGAGGCCGGTTTCTTTGGTTGGCCCTACCTTATTGCGGACAATAAGCCTTATTGGCATTATGATTTTGAAAAGCAGGAAAGTAATTATGAATATGATCCTGCTAAACCGGTAAATCACTCTCCCAATAATACCGGATTGACAGAGTTGCCTCCCGCACAGCCTGCATTTATATGGTATCCCTATGCAGATTCAGAAGAATTCCCTGAGCTGCGTGATGGGGGTAGAAATGCCATGGCAGGACCGGTTTACTATCCGGATCTTTTTCCTAAATCAGAAGTAAAATTTCCCCGCTACTATGAGGGGAAGCTTTTTATTTATGACTGGATGAGAAGTTGGATTTTTACCGTTACAATGGATGAAAACCATGATTTTGTTTCCATGGAAGAGTTTATGCCGTCTACGGTTTTTAACAAGCCCATGGATATGCAGTTTGGCCTTGACGGGTCATTATATGTGTTGGAATATGGAACATATTGGAGTGCTCAGAATGATGATTCGGGAATTTACAGAATTGAATTCAATGCAGGTAATAGGAAGCCTGTGGCAAAAGCAAATGCAAATAAAACCCAGGGTGCGGCTCCAATGGAAGTAATGTTTTCAGGAAGTGAAAGTTATGATTTTGATGAAAACGACTCTTTGGCATATGAATGGGATTTTTATGGAAACGGTACAGCCATCAGTAAAGAGAAAAACCCAATATTTAATTATGACAAACCGGGTATTTATAAGGCTGTTTTGACGGTTAGAGATACTGAGGGTTTGGAATCTACTTCAGAAATAGAAATAAAAGTTGGAAATGAACCACCAGTGATTTCAGTAGATTGGGAGGGAAACAGAAGTTTCTATTGGGGAAATCCTATCCGTAGCTATTCGGTGAAGGTAAATGACAAAGAGGATGGAAGCATAGGTCAGGGTATAGATGCAGATGATGTCCAAATAGCTTTCAATTACCTTGCGGAAGGTTTTGATAGAATAGAAAGCGGAATGGGTCATCAACAGGAAAACCCTCTTCAGGTGATTGGTATGAATCTCACCGCAAAGAGTGGGTGCAATGCTTGCCATGCAGTTGATAATGCCTCTGTGGGCCCTAGCTATACGGAAATATCAGAAAAATACGCCAATCAGTCTGATGCGAAACCTTATTTGCTTCAAAAAGTCACGAATGGAGGTTCGGGAGTCTGGGGAGAGCGTTTGATGCCTGGGCATGGACACTTAGAAGAAAATACAATTTCTCAAATGGTAGATTATATCATCTCTTTATCTCCCGAAAACCGCCCTGCAAATGGTCAGAATTTACCGATAGAAGGCGATGTGAAGTTTGATAAGCACAGGTCAGGAGATAATCAGGGTACTTATCTTTTTACTGTAAGTTACAGGGATAATGGAGCCAATGGTATAGATCCCATATTCAGGAGAAAGCAGTTGGTATTAAGAAGCCCGCAAATGGCTGCTGCTGATGCGAACGAATTCAAAGGAGCAGCCAAAGCTAACTACCAAGATTCTAGGTTAGTAAAATTCACAGAAGACCATTCATTCATTAAGTTTGAAAGCATTGATCT
>NZ_REBN01000108.1 GCF_007692705.1 Mongoliibacter sp. | reverse complement strand
CCAGATATAACGTAGATCATGAGCGGATCAGATTGGAATGGTATGGAGAGGAAAATCTGGTCAACAAATGTGCTGATGGGATAAACTGTCCTGAATTCAATCATCAGCTTAACCGAAGGTCTGAGTTGGTATTGGAAGCCTTTTCCAACACAGCGCTAGCATATGAATTACCTGAAGAATTTGTTTCCAATGAAAAGGACTTGTGTGAAGAACTGGATTTTTTCGAGGTTTTGCAAAAGGAACTCAAGGAAGTCCCTACCGTTTATTTTGATTTTGATAAAAGCAGTATCAGGAAAATCCACCAAAAAGACCTAGAGCGTATTGCTGCCATGATGAAGAGAATGCCTAGACTCATGCTATCCATTGAAGGTCATACTGATCAGAGAGGCAGTGAAGACTACAATAAAAGCCTTAGTGAAAGAAGGGCCAATGCGGTTGGGCAATATTTGCTGGAAAGGAGTATTGAGACTGAAAGGGTTCAATCCAATTGGTTTGGAAAAACTAAACCAGTTCACGATTGTGATTTAGAGGATTGCACTGAAGACATGCATCAGTTGAACAGAAGAACTGAATTGATCCTGAGAAAATAAACTTCAATTGAGAATGCCACTCCTTAACTGAGTAGAAAATTACTGAACCACTACCTGTCCCATAATCGGGAAAAGAATATAAAGCCTTTGATGGAAGAGGGTGTGGTTATTCGCTTCTTCGCCAGCACCTTCAATAGACCGCATAGGAATAAGTTGCAAAACTTTTTAAAACTTATAGGTATCCTCATCTTTTATTTCCTCGTGTCACCTGTTGTTCAAAAAAAAAACCTCCGTTGAGGAGGCTTTTGATCTTATTATTTTTCTGCGAGAAGAGGTTCTTTTTTATCTGTTATTTCTATGGAGGCGATTTGATTGATTTTCTCAAGTTTTACCTTTTCGAAAGCTTCCCAGTTTTGTTTTGAAATAGGATCTGATGGCGGTAGCTTTTCAGCCAACCAATCTACCTGCTTTCCATTTTTCCAAAACCTGAAGCAAAGGTGCGGGCCTGTAGCCAAGCCTGTGCTTCCGACAAAACCGATTACCTGTCCTTGCTTGACCCTTGCGCCAGGCTTCATGCCTGAAGCAATTTTAGACATGTGCAGGTATTGTGTGGTGTAGGTGTCGTTGTGCTTGATTTTGACAAAATTGCCATTGGCACTTGTATAACGGGCTTCTACCACTGTGCCATCTCCAACAGTTCTGATTTCAGTGCCGGTTGCGGCAGCATAATCTGTTCCTAAATGTGGTTTATATCTTTTCTGTACAGGGTGAAATCTCCTCGGATTATATTTTGAGCTGATTCTAGTGTATTTTACAGGATCTCTTAAAAATGATTTTTTAAAGCTATGGCCTTCCTGATCAAAGAAATTTACTTCGCCATTTTGCTCAAAAGGGATCGCATGGTATTCTTGACCCTTATGTTGAAAGTATGCTGCTTCGATATCTGTAACACCTACTACATTGCCATCCACTACCTTTTCTTTGTAGGCTACTTTAAAGATATCTCCTTTTTGAAGTCCTTGAAAATTGACATACCAACCAAAAAGATCCGCAAATTGATCTATCAGGTCATTGGTAATATCAAGCTCGCCCATATTAGAGGATAAATTATTGGAAATTACACCACCCTTTTCTACATGTCGCAATTCTATTGGTTTCTCTTCTTTATAAATTTCTCCATCGTCCAATCTAAAAACCACATATTCTGAAGCATTTGGTTCATAGATGAAAAACTGGGCTTGCGAAGAGTCTATTGGGGTGAGTACGGTAAATTTTTTGTTAAAGGCAATCTTTCTGACATCAAAAATATCCTTGGATTTTTTCGCTATCTGATCGATGATTTCATAAGGAACGTTGAATGGACTCAGGATGGAAGAAAGGGTCTGGTTTTTCCCAACAACCCCCTCAGTAATCTGTAGGCCGTTGATTGCTATGCCGTAAAGCAGATTTTCCTCCTCGATTATTTCTTCTTCCTCTTCAATATCAAAATCCTCAGCTACTATTTCCTGAGCATTTGATTTTCTGTTTTCTACAATAAAATAACCTCCGATTAAGGCGACCACCAAGGCACTGATGCCTATCCACTTTTTTACCATTATAATTCTTGAAGTTTTAATTTTGAGCCAATGACACCAAAGAAATTTAAATTCCGGTCAAATTGCAACTTTTGAAAGGCTTATCTTCGAATTTTAACATTTATCCACATAATTTACTAACGGTACTTTTGGATTTTTATGTTTAGGTATACAATGATTTTTCAACAAAAATTGATAATTGATGAGCCGTATTTACCAATCACTTAATTTTTTTGCTGAAAATTGAAGTTTGAGGCCATTCTTTTAAGGCTGCTTAGCAATGTCTGCAAGGTTTGTTTATCTTTGTCCACTTTAAAAAATACCATCAAAATCATGCAAAGAACTCATACTTGCGGACAGTTAAGGATAGAAGACATCAATGAAGAAGTGACTTTGGCCGGTTGGGTGCAAAGGGTGAGAAATAAAGGAGGGCTTGTCTGGGTAGACCTCAGGGACAGGTATGGTGTAACACAGTTGATTTTTGAAGAAGAATCTTCTGCTCCCGAATTATTGGAAAAAGCAGTTTCCTTGGGCAGAGAGTTCGTCGTGCAGGCTTCAGGCACTGTGATTGAGCGTACTTCCAAAAATGATAAGATCCCTACTGGGCACATAGAAGTTAAAGTTACAAACCTTGAAATACTTAATTCTGCCAAGGTGCCTCCTTTCATTATAGAAGATGAAACAGATGGTGGAGATGAGTTGAGAATGAAGTACAGGTACCTGGATTTACGGAGAAATGTAGTCAGGGAAAAGCTACAACTCCGTCACCGGATGATGCAGGAAACCCGGAAATATATGGATGCCGAAGATTTCATCGAAGTGGAAACTCCAGTATTGATTAAATCTACACCAGAAGGTGCTAGGGACTTTGTAGTACCAAGCCGCGTGAATCCTGGAGAATTTTATGCTTTGCCACAATCTCCACAGACCTTCAAGCAGTTGCTCATGGTCAGCGGTTTCGATCGTTATTTTCAAATTGTTAAATGTTTTAGGGATGAGGATTTGAGAGCAGACCGTCAACCTGAATTTACCCAAATTGACTGTGAAATGTCATTTGTGGATCAGGAAGATATCTTGAATACTTTTGAGGGCTTGGTTAGACATCTTTTCTCAAACGTGAAAGGAGTTGAATTAGAGGAAGTACAAAGGATGACTTTTGCTGATGCAATGAAGTTTTATGGAAATGACAAGCCTGACCTTCGTTTCGATATGAAATTCTCAGAGCTTAATGAACTGGCTCAAAATAAAGGGTTTGCCATTTTTGATCAGGCAGAACTGGTGCTTGGAATCTGTGCAAAAGGTGCGGCAGAATACACTAGGAAGCAGCTGGACGAATTGACAAATTGGGTGAAAAGACCTCAGATCGGAGCCAAAGGATTGGTTTATGTCAAATGTAATGCAGATGGTACTTTCAAATCTTCGGTAGATAAATTCTACAATCAGGAAGATCTCAAATCCTGGGCAGAAACCATGGGTGCAGAAGCAGGTGACCTACTATTGGTGCTGAGTGGTGAAGAAAAGGCTACCAGAAAGCAAATGTCAGAATTGAGGTTAAAAATGGGTGAAGACCTTGGACTAAGGGACAGGAATATTTTCAAGCCCCTTTGGGTGGTGGATTTCCCATTATTGGAATGGGATGAAGAAACGCAGCGATATCATGCCATGCACCATCCATTTACTTCGCCTAAAAAAGAAGATATATCATTGTTGGAAACAGACCCTGGATCAGTTAGGGCAAATGCCTATGACTTGGTCATCAACGGAGTAGAAATTGGAGGCGGTTCTATAAGAATCCATGATAGACCAACCCAGCAGCTGATGTTCAAACACCTTGGATTCTCAGATGAAGAGGCTCAAAAACAGTTTGGATTCCTGATGGAGGCTTTTGAATATGGAGCACCTCCACACGGAGGAATCGCATTTGGCTTTGACAGGTTCTGTGCAATTTTTGGAGGTTCAGATTCCATCAGAGACTATATTGCTTTCCCTAAAAACAATTCCGGAAGGGACGTAATGATCGATTCACCAAGTACCATTGCAGAGGAGCAATTGACAGAATTATCCATCAAAGTCAATTTGAAAGGGTAATCCCTATTATTTTCGAAATGTAAGCCAACAGGAAAAATATTCTTGTTGGCTTTTTCATTTCTATCTCTCTTAAAAACAGGTTTTTGACCTTTTGCCCCCGAAAAACCCCTTTTAAAATTTAGGCTTAAATCCATTAAACTTTTAGCTACTCCCCAAAGTCTAAGATTGGATTTAATTAAGCTATTATATATGCGTACAATTTTACTTATTGGAATTTTTATAGCTTCTATGCTTTTTACTTCTTGGGAGGCTACAGCGCAAAGAGGGGACTTGATACTGAAAGGTAAAGTGGTAGAAAGTGGCAGCAATGAACCTATGATAGGGGCCAATGTTTTGGTGAAAACTGTAACTGACTCACTTTTGGTCTCCACTGTTACTGGAGTCAGCGGGACTTTCGAAATCAGACGCCCTGATATTCCGGATGTCAAACTGGAAATCATTTATTTGGGGTATCAGAAAATAGTTAGGAATCATAGCATCAACGAAAGACTTGATCTTGGAACCCTATTATTGATTGAAGATAGTAAATTACTCGGAGAAGTTATTATTGAAGGACAGATACCTGTAGGGGAGGTAAAAGGAGATACTACCTCTTTCAACGCGAATGCTTTTAAGACCCGTGAGAATGCAGACGCAGAGGATTTGGTCAGGAAAATTCCCGGTGTTACTATACAAAACGGAGAGATTCAGGCTAAAGGTGAGCAGGTTCAAAAAGTATTGGTAGACGGTAGGGAGTTTTTTGGCAATGATCCATTTTTGGCATTAAGAAACCTGCCTGCAGATGTCATTGACAGGGTTGAAATACTAGACCAGAGATCAGATCAGTCCAGGTTGACAGGCTTCGATGATGGCAATTACTCCCGAACAATCAACATAGTGACCAGGCAGGATAAAAGAAGTGGTCAATTTGGTAGGCTATACGCTGGCGGAGGGACTGAAAACCGATATTCGGCAGGAGGAAATTTTAATCTTTTCAAAGGGGATAAGCGGATTTCTATCATTGGACTATTCAACAACATCAACCAACAAAACTTCTCTTCACAAGACCTGGTAGGTGTTACTGGCGGTCAAGGTGGAGGACCCGGTGGACGTGGCGGCGGTGGTGGAAGGCCCGGAGGTGGTGGTAACAATAACTTTCTAGTTGGTCAAGACCAAGGAATCATCACTACCAATAGCTTAGGATTGAACTACAGTGATAAAATAGGTGGAAAAATGAACTTGACAGCCTCCTATTTTTTCAACTCTACCAATAACAATGTATTTAGGCTAACCAATAGGGAATTGATCTTATCAGAACAAAACAGACAGTTTTATGATGAAACGCTGATCAATACTGTCAGGAACAACAACCACAGGGTCAATAGTAGAATTGAATATGATATTGATGATAAAAATGCAATCATCGTTACTCCTTCAATTAATTTTCAAAACAACAATACTTTCTTGGATAGGGATGGAATTAACTTCTCAGGTTTAATGAACCCCCTTAGTAGTACCAGGACCATTTCGGATGCAGGTACAGAAGGTTACAACATTTCAAACAACTTTGTCTATCGCTACAAATTGGATAAGCCAGGAAGAACAGTATCCACTACTGTATTCACTGCATGGAATAAAAGGGATCAATTGTCTGATTTGATCGCTGCAAACAGAGACTTTATCAGAGACATCCGTGATACGTTGGATCAGGAAACCATCGGCTTGTCTGATGGCTTCAATTATAGGGCTACAGTCCAATTTACAGAGCCAGTCAATGACAAATCATTGTTGACATTGTCTTATCAGGTAGGAAACAACAAAACTTCAGCGGACCAACAGACTTTCGCACTGGTACCGGAATTGGGTATGATGATTTTGGATACCGCCTTGAGTAACGTATTTGACAATAAATTTATCGTGCAGAGACCAAGTGCAGGTTACAGTTACAATTATAAGAACTGGAATGTGAATGCCAACTTAGACTACCAATATGCAGTTCAGGACAATGAAAGTTTCTTCCCGATGGAGCAGACTTTCAATAGGTCTTTCAGCAACCTCCTCCCAGGCATGAATGCATCCTACCGCAATAGGGAAAAAGGGACTTCCTTCCGGATGAGGTATAGAACCAATACCCAAGAACCTAGCGTCAATCAATTGCAAAACGTAATCAATAACCAAAATCAATTGCAGTTATCTGTAGGTAATCCTGATTTGGGACAGGCTTACAGTCATACTGTATTCACCAATTTTTCAAAAATCAACTTGGAGAAGTCTCGTACCTTCTTCTCTTTCCTCTTTCTCTCGGTGACTGAAAACTTTATAGGGAACAGTACTTTCGTAGCTCAAACCGATACACTTATCAATGGAGATGTACTTCTGAGGCCAGGTGCACAGATCAGCAGACCGGAAAATCTCTCAGGTCAGTTTAGGTCCAGGCTATTCATAACCTACGGCTCACCAATTAAGAAACTCAAGTCTCAATTCAATATGAATTCCAGTGTGTCAATGAACAGAACCCCGGGATTTATCAATGGGCAGAAAAATTTCAATGACAACCTTGACCTTAGTCAAGGGGTCACCCTTACCAGCAATATCAGCAAAGACTTGGACTTTACCCTTTCCACGACCGGTACATATACCATTGTAAATAGTAGCCTTCAGTCCAATCTCAGCAATAATTTCTATATCCAAAACTCCAATATCAGGTTTTATTACAGTCCCAACAATGGAAAGCTTTTTGTATCCAATGTAGTAAACAACTCTTTATACAGAGGACTTTCAGCAGAACTTGACCAATCTGTGTGGTTATGGAATATAGAAGCGGGATACAGGTTCTTAAAAGACAATAAAGGCGAAGTGAAACTTAGCATTTTTGATCTTCTAAATCAGAATAACGCTATTGGTAGAACGGTAAACGATGTAACTATCGAGGATACATTTACAAGGGTATTGACAAGATATGGGTTAATCTCATTTACCTATATCATCGGAAATTTCAAAAGGCAGGAAGCTCAAGAGGGTCCCCAGGGAGGAAGGCCTTGGCGAGGAGGTGGAGGTAGGACATGGTGATTTTTGAATAGCCCCAAAGAAATGAGGCTATTTTTTTTTAGAACAAGCCAAACCAAAATACTATTTCAAAGTTTAATCACCACTTAATTCTAAGAAATTTAGATTCTTAGACATGAAAATGGATTAATTTTAGTCATGATACGATTTTATTGAGGGTTTCTTTGGAAATTTCAAAATGAATGAATTAATTAAGGGGTACAAATACCTATATTTGTATCAGCCTATCACCCAACCAGTTCCAAATGAGTTTATTTCACCTACAAACCAAAATTGGTCGTCACATTCTACGAGACAATAAAGAATATTTATATTTCAGCGGTACCGATTACCTAGGTATGGCTGCTGCTAAAGAATACGAGGATCTTGTAATCAGAGGAATCAAAAACCTTGGGCTCAATCATGGACTCAGCAGAATCAATAACGTTCGTTTGAATATCTTTGACCAATTTGAAAATTATTTTGCTGAAAAAGCGGGAGCAGACAAAGCCTTGGTGTGGAGTAGTGGGTATTTAGCAGGTTATGGTACGGTAAATTACCTACTTGACCACACAGATTACATTTTCATTGCTCCAGATACACATCCTGCTATACTTCCTGAGGAACTTAGCCCTGAACCGAATCAGTCTTTTGAAGAGTGGACTACCCATGTCAAGGAATTGTGTGAAACCTTAAAAGCGCAGCGTATTCTGATTCTGGCAAATGCGGTAGATCCTCTCAAGCCTTCTATACATGATTTTAGTTGGATAGGCCATCTACCAAGAAAGCATCAATATACCTTCTTGGTTGACGATAGCCATGCTTTTGGTGTCATCGGTGAGGATATTTACGGAACATATAACCGCTGGAAATTTTTACCGGTAGAGTTGTTGGTTTCAGGTTCCTTAGGGAAAGGACTTGGTATTCCTGCCGGAATTACTTTAGGCCCAGTTCAACAACTGATTGGAATTTTGAACCGGAAAATTTTCAGGTCAGCATCTCCGCCACCTCAGGCTTATTTATGGGCATTTTTACAAGCTCAGGATTTGTATAAGGAGCAATTCCAAAAATTACAGAAAAATAAAGTTTACTTTAACTCAGCTATCAATCAAATTTCAGGTTTTGAAAAAGATTTAGGGTTCCCTGTTTATACTTTCACCAACAGAAAATGGGTCGGTCAACTGGAAGAAGAAGGTATAATTATCAGCTCGTTTCCTTATCCTGAGCCTACAGACCCCTGGATTAATAGGATTGTACTTTCGGCCCATCACGAACAAGAGGATCTGGAAAAGCTCTATACGATTTTGGAAAAAATACAGGGACAGGTTTTAAATTCAAAAGTTTTGACCTAATTCCAAATACATACCATTTATGAGATCTATAAACATTCAGTTAATTGTAATTTTTTCAATTTTAATCATCTTTTCAAGCTGCAAACAAGAAGAGAATCAACCTTTCAAAAATATTCCTGACCAATATCCTATTCTTAATGATGTTTTGAATAATGCGTCAAAGTATCAAGTTCAAATTCTTTTTACTCAAATTGACAGGAATGAAAACAACGATCCCATTTTTGAGACTTTTGAATTCAATGTAGATGACCAAGTTTATTTTTACCCAGCTTCGACTGTAAAACTTCCTGTAGCTGTTTTGGCGATGGAATGGCTCGCGGAACAGGAAGTCCGAGGACTTTCAAAAGAAAGCATGATGGTAACAGATTCCATTAGACCATCCCAAACAGCTGCTTATACCGACAGTACAGCTGCCAACCTGATGCCAAGCATTGGACATTATATCAAAAAAATCCTTTTGGTTAGCGACAATGATGCCTATAACAGGCTCTATGAATTATTGGGACAAGACTACATCAACCAAAAGCTGAAAGAAAAGGGACTCAATAATACTGTGATCAACCACCGCCTAAGTATGCCCATGAGCCCGGAAGAGAACAGGCATTTCAATCCTATCAGGTTTTTGGACTTTGATGGGCAGGTCATAATGGAAATACCTGCAAGAGTTACAGAAAAAGTTTATGCTGTGGACGGAAGTCCAACGATAGGCAAAGCATATTTAAGTGGAGGGGAGTTGGTAGAAGAACCCATGGACTTCACGAACAAAAATAAATATGCATTGACGGATTTTCACAATACCGTATTTAGGTTGGTATTTCCTGAAAAATTTCTGGCTACAGAAAGATTCAAAATTTCTGAGGAAGACCGTCAGTTTATCCTGAAATATATGTCTATGTTGCCGGGGGAGAGTGATTTTCCCAAATATGAATTACCGGAATACTACGACAGCTACTCCAAGTTTTTCAAATTTGGAACGGAAAAAGAACCAATACCCTCCCAGTTTAGAATCTTCAATAAAACAGGAATGGCCTATGGACACCTACTGGATGGTTCCTATTTTGTTGACTTCGAAAATGGAGTTGAGTTTTTTGTTTCGGCAGTGATTTATGTCAATGAAAATCAAACCCTCAATGACAACCTATATGAGTTTGATGAGGTTGCATTCCCCTTTTATGCCGAACTTGGAGAATATCTGTATCAAATGGAGTTGAAAAGAGTCAAAAAAGACAAACCTAAGCTCAACGAATTTAAAATGACTTATCCCTAAAAAAATAAAGCCAGCTCTCAAAGCTGGCTTTCATTATTATTGACCGTATTCTGCCATAAAATTATCAAGATCTTTGAGGGTAATGATACCTTCAAAAAATGCCCGCCCGAATACCACAGACGTTACACCGATGTCCTTTAATCTTTTGAAATCATCAATATTCCTTACACCACCACTGGCTGCAAGCCTGATAGCAGGGAATTTTTCAACTATTTTTTTATACATGTCAAAGTTAGGCCCTTCCATTACTCCATCTCTAGTGACATCAGAGCATTTCAAATATTTGAGGCCTCTTTCATAGAAGAATTCAATATGATCAAATAAGTCTATTTCTGTTTTTTTCAACCAACCACGCACTTTGATCTTGTTGTCTGCCGGATTGGTATCAGCAGCCATGAAGATCTTTTCCCTTCCATATGACATGATCCATTGAGAGAAACGCTCTGGATAAGTAGCTGCTACCGAAGCTGCAGTGATGGCATGTGCTCCATTTTCCAATGCTTTCAGCACATCTCCGTCAGTAGAAATACCACCGGTAAAGTCTACTTTGAGGTTTGTGTAACCTGCGATAAGTTCAAGAATTTGGTAATTTTTTGGTTCACCTCTTCTAGCTCCATCTAAATCTACTAAGTGAAGCCAACGGATGCCATGGTCTTCAAAAGCTTGGGCAATTTCGACGGGATTGTTGGAAATAACCTCTTGCGTAGCGAAATCCCCTCTTTTGAGACGTACGCATTTTCCGTCAATGAGCCATATGGATGGAATGATATCAAACATTTCCTTTAGATTTTTGTGATTTTGAGTTGAACAAACGGACGACAATATAACTAAAATAATAAATCTGCTATTGTCGGGATAATAAATATAATATAAGAAAGGTGCATTTGATAATGCTGCGGGGAATACTTTGAGAAATTTGTAAATTCAAAAATAAAAATCTTCGTAAAATGTATGTTAATAATCCAGCTTTGCAATCCTGCCATTGCTGCCTGAAGCCCAGATACTGCTCTGTGCTTTGTCGCGAAAAACAGCATGAAAACCCTCCTCCGAAAATTTCATCCAGTTCATCCCTCCGTCATTTGAAAAATCAGTACCACTTGGTCCAACAGCAATCAACCAATGATGTAAAGGGAAATAGGTGACACCAGAACGATAACCTACCGGAAGATTTCCTTCAATCAAACTCCAGCTCAGCCCGCCGTCTGTTGAAATAATTGCATTTTTGTCGGCTTTGTTTTCCTCCAAATAATCCCCACCGACAGCTACCAAAACTTGATCACTGACTTTGGTAAATGAAAATATACCTTGCGAAGGTTCACCTTGTAAAATTGGAGTTGGTATTTCCTCCCAATGCATCCCATCATCAGCTGAATAATAAATATTACTGCTCAATCCTCCGGAGGCAAACCAGATTCGGCTATCGTCCCGGAGAATTGTTGAACCACTCGCCGCAAAAGAACCATCGCCTTCTTTCGCCTTGGGAGCCCTTTCACTCACTTTCCAGCTTTCCCCTAAATCACTAGTGGTTAATATCCTCCAAGAGCTCCCTACTGGATCGCCAATAAGTACGCCTTTTTTCCTCTGGAAAAACATTCCATCAAAAAAATCTTCCTCGCTTCCCTCGAACTTCTTCTCCCAAGTATTCCCTCCGTCAGAGGTTTTGAATATCAATGCAGGCTGACCTGAGGACATGACTATGGCTGTAGAAGCGTCTATTCCTTCTATATCCCTGAAATCTACAGAGTCCAGGCCATTGATAGTACCGTATTCCCAGTTTTTCCCTCCATCCAGCGTCTTTATCCAAGTTCCTTTGGAACCGCTAGCCCAAACTAGATTTTCGGTAACAGGCGAAAGCCCTCTTAAGGAAACATCAACTGGTGTTTCAAATATCGTCCAGCCTTTTGGTTTTTCTAATATATTCTTTTTTCTGTTTTCACTGCAGGAAAACAAAAGCAACATAATAAGTGACCAAAGGACTGGGTTTTTCATTTGAGTATAATTTAAATGTATCTACGCAAATACATCACTAATAAGTTATACAATGCTTTATTAGCATAAATATATTCATGGATAAATTATCTCAATTTTTCGAGATTAGCTTGAAATCATAAGTTATTTCTATAAAATAGATTCTACTGATATGATTGTGAATTCTATTTCTGAAAAAGGAACCCTCTTTCAGTATATCTTTTAAGCCCCCCTTCTACGAAATTAAGCATTAGCCATAGGTTCCAATTCAGGATTTAAAGCTATCTGCTTTTCGGTAAGCTGCTATAAGGGCTTTTTCACCTTCTACACCCGGTAAGGCGTTCCCATGCTCCATCCCTAATATTCCAGTAAAACCTTTTGAATCAATATATTCAAATACCTTTTGATAATTGATTTCTCCCGTACCAGGTTCTTTCCGTCCGGGGTTATCGCCTATCTGTATATAGGCGATTTCGTCCCAGCACTTTTCCATATTTGAAATCAGGTTGCCCTCATTCTTTTGCATATGATAAATGTCATAGAGAATTTTACAGGAAGGACTTCCTACGGCTTTACAAATCGCATAAGTCTGATCTGAATGGCGAAGAAATAATTCAGGTGTATCACTTAAGGGTTCCAAAACCATGGTAAGTCCATGAGGTTCAAAAATCTCCGCACCACGTTTCAAAGCTTCAATTACATTTCCTGTCTGAATACCTATGGGCAGATTTCTTTCAAAAAACCCGGGCACCACTGTAGCCCATTTGGCATTGACCCTTTTGGCAGCCTCTACAGAATCACGGCATGTTTTGAGAAAAGTATCTACAAACTCTTTCTTGCCTGAGGTCAAGGAAACCTTCCAATTATCTCCTCCATCTACCACAAAAACTCCCATACGCATTCCCAGCTTTTCAAGGTTTTCCCCGATTTTCTCTTGTACATCTGTAGGCCTTCCCAGTAATCCATTGTCCTCAAGCGAGCGAAAACCCTGATCGTACATGAACTTTAGCTGGTCTATCAAATCTTCACCTGCATGTCCTTTAAACATTCCAAAGTGTGGCGCATAATCCAGGTTAAAGGTATCCTCGTATTCATTCGCTTTTGCAAAAGCCGAGATACTGGAACCGCCTGCCAAAGAGGCAACGGCTCCGCTCAGACTTAAATTTTTAATGAAGTTTCTTCTTTTCATCCGTTTTTAATTTGATGATCAAATGTCGTTTTTAGATTCAAAATTAAAATACCTTGGATTTTCCTGGAATTGCGTGTGGGTAATATCCGTCCTCTTTTGGAAGGATTTTCGGACTGGCATCCCATGCCAATGTTTCCGGCATCAGATTAATTTCAGAATTGATAGCCTCGTCCCAAGTGACTACTTTTCCTGAATAGGTTGCATATCTACCCAAAATGGAAGTCATGGTACTGTGAGCAGCATTTTCTGCATCAGCAAACTTGTATTCACCATTGACAACTGCAGCCCAAAGTTCATCATGCTCTACTTGGTAAGGGTTGGGGTTATTTTCCCTTGGATGATTATACAGTTCTTTTCCAGATCTATCCTTTAGAATACCATGGTTTCCTGCGCTAAGAAACACACTTCCATTAGTTCCTTGAAAAGATTCATCCACGCGATTGGCAGCACCGGGGAAATGCCTGCACTCGGAGAAAATCACAGTACCATCATCATAAGTAAATGTAACTGAATGGTGATCGAAGATCTCTCCATGTTCTTTTCCAGTCCTTACCTGTCGACCTCCTGTGCCATAGGCTTTTACCGGATGACCTTTTTTAACCCAATTGGCCACATCGATATTGTGCACATGCTGTTCTACAATATGATCCCCACAGAGCCAGTTGAAATAATACCAGTTTCGCATTTGGTATTCCATTTCCGTTTGGCCTGGCTGTCTGGCATTGACCCAAACGCCTCCGTCATTCCAGTAAACCTGTCCGCCTACAATATCGCCGATCTGACCATCATGTATGCGCTTGATGGTCTCCCTGTAATTATCCTGATAATGGCGCTGAAGACCAACTACCACATTCAGCTTTTTATTTTTGGCTTCTTCAGCTGCAGCAAGAACCCGCCTTATACCTGCAGCATCTGTGGCAACTGGTTTTTCCATAAAAATTTGTTTGCCCTGCTTTACCGATTCTTCAAAATGGTCAGGTCTGAATCCCGGAGGTGCCGCAAGGATCACCACGTCGGCAAGCTTAATGGCCTCTTTATAGGCATCGAATCCCACGAATTTTCTTTCCTCGGGAACATCTACTTTATCAGCTCCATATTTATCCAACATGGGTTGATGGCTTTTGTCAATCCGGTCGCGAAAAGCATCTGCCATAGCGACAAGTTTGATGTTATGGCCTGTTTCAAAGGCCTGGAACACAGCTCCGGTACCCCTACCGCCACAGCCAATCACAGCAAGTTTGATTTCGTCTGTCCCAGCAGCATAAGCCCCTGCGATATTCCATGGCTGGAGTATCAGACCTCCAGTGGCCAATGCGGAGGTTTTGAGAAAATCCCTTCTTCGGTTTGAATTTTTGTTATTCATGGGTTTTGGTGTTAATGGTTAATAATCTGCAATAGGTGCTTTGTTGTAATACGCTTGGATTTCTGCTTCACTGGGAGGCGTTAATGGTCTAACCACCCTCAAGCCAAGAAATGGCGCTTCCGGGAACCACCATTGGCTCTTCGGGATCTGAGGATCAATTCTCTTCCACTCTGGTGTGGAAGCATATCTTTTAGCCGTTCTCAATTCTTCTGCCTGACTTTGGTAATGCCCCCCTCTGATAACAGAGGGATAAAGCTTTTCATTGGAAACCTGAGGATCCTGGAAATTTTCCCTGACCGCATAGCCATCAGGTATATATTGGTCTGAGGTCCATTCCATTACATTCCCTAATATATCATATAATCCCCAAGGATTTGGTTTTTTTTGACCAACCTTATGGGTGGTTTCTTCGCTATTGTCGGCAAACCAAGCATAATCTTCCAATTGGCTAAGGTCATTGCCAAAGAAATAGTTATCGTGACTGCCTGCCCGCGCGGCATATTCCCATTCAGCCTCTGTAGGGAGTCTATAAAAAATACCTGTTTTTAAATAGAGCCACTTACAAAATTGTATGGCTCCATATTGGGTCATCCCAATAGCAGGCATCCCCTCTTTCCCCATTCCAAATGTCATATCCAAATAAGGAATGCTAGGTCGGGTCAGCCCATCTACCCCTTCAGGAAGTGGCTTATCAGCAATAGCTTCTTCGTAATCTTTGTCCAAAAAAAGCTCAAAAATATCCCAGGTAATCTCATGTGTTCCCATCCAGAAAGGTGAGATTTCTATTTCCTGTACAGGACCTTCATCTTCCTCCACTTTACTTCCCATCAAAAATTTGCCCCCGGGAATGGGTACCAAATCAAAAGAGGTTTCTGTATCCGGGATTTCCTGGGTATAGGCTATGAAATTTTCCTGTAATGAACTCCATGCAATCATTGGCAGTATTCCCAAGATCGCGACTACTGGAATTAGATATTTTCTATTGCTGAGTAAAGGCATTTTGATATTTATTGAAAAAGGAAATTAATCCTTTCAAAAGAAACTGAAAAATGTTTCACCCCAACTAGATCAAAAACCTATACTTTAAGCAAATAAAGTATGTAAATGATTTGATTAAGAACCCATTCTTTTAACCACTTCTTTTTTAGGCATTCTGATGCTCCACATTCCCCTCAGGTCACCGATTTTATGTCCTTTAGCTTTATCTTCAGGGTAAAGCTCATCAATTTTTTTAAGGGTTTCTTGTGCAATTTCTTTTCCGGGTTCGCCATGACAATTCAGACAGAGACCACTTGGGATTTTAATCGCCTTAGTGAAAAGTAAGATGTCTCCATTGTCAAATTTCTGAACATTCGGTTCACTCTCGAGGCCATTTTCCATATTGTATACATAGGTATCAAGGATTCCAGCTTCAAAATCCTTTGGAGCATCTTCAGGGTTTCGGTAGTCAAAAGATGCCCTACGAACCTGAACATCATACTTATCACTTACCTCCTGAAGTATTGGTAAGGCTTGAACATTACAGAATTCTATCGCCCCTGTAACACCTTTTTCTGCAATGGCTTCCTGCAATGTCCCTATCAAAGCTTCCTGTGCTTCCTGACTGATTTCATCTCCCCATTTGAGCGCGGCTTGAATCAGCTCAGCTTCATTAACTTTGGTCACTTTCATGCTCTTATTGACTTCATCAAAAACCTCTTTGCTCACTCTTTCATTTGAACCACAGGATAAAATGGCAAAAATTGCAGGAATTATATAAAATATTTTTCTCATGTCGATTTTTATTATTGTTAAAAATAGGTCTTAAATAGGAGTTTCTAAAATGATATTTGTTCTTTATCCAAAAAAACGGGAACTCTCTTAGTTTTGGGGATTAGCACAAAATTTACAAGCTGTTTCATTTTAGCCAATTAATCTTATTTTTGTGCATGCCCGTCCTATAAACCCCATGAAAAAAGCTTTTTGTGTTCTTTTTGTTTTTCTTTTTTTTCAAGAAATCATCCATGCACAATCTTGGAGAAGAGTGGGTGGCTGGGGAAATGCACTTACCGGAATAACCTGGGTTAATGAAGAGGTTGGTTATATTTCGGGCAATCAGGTAATTCTCAAAACCATTGACGGGGGCCTAAGTTGGACCGAACAGGAAGCGCCTACCAAAAACCGAATGTTGGGTTTGGACTTTGCCAACGAAAACTTAGGACTTATGGTCGGTGAGCAAGGTCAAGTGTATAGGACTACGAATGGAGGCGCAAACTGGCAATTGGTCAATGTAAATTCTACCGTGAGGCTTAAAAAAGTAAAATTCCTCACTGCGACTAGGGCATATATCGTAGGAGATAATGGAGAAACTTACAGGTCAACAAATGGGGGGCAATCTTGGGCGAGGCAAAACATAGGAACTACCGCAGATTTGAATTCGCTTTTCTTTGCCAATTCAGATACCGGTTATGTCGCTGCAGAAAACGGGCGTATTTTCAGGACTTTCAATGGAGGGAATAACTGGTCAATTAGTAATACCGGGCAAAATAGAGGCCTGAATGATATTTATTTTGTAGATGGGAAAACCGGCTATTCTGTTGGGAATGCAGGTACAATTTTAAAAACAGTAGATGCTGGGAATAACTGGGAAAGAATCAATTCCGGAACGGAAAGAAACTTGCTTGCAGTGGCATTTAACAGAACTAATACCAACTTAGGGACTATTACAGGAGAAAATGCCACTTTGATGAGGACGACCAATGCAGGTCTGACTTTTGATGGCATCAATATCAATAATGCAGAGACCTATGTGGATGCCAGTTTCAGGACCACATCCAATCTCGTTTTTGCGGTAGGGAGTAATGGCTTTCTCATTTCTTCCACCAATTCAGGTCAGAGTTGGTCCCTGAGGCTGTCGGGCAGAGAAATTGATTTTACAGGAACTCAGTTTAGGACAGCTACCTTGGGATATATTATTGGCCCTAATGGGAGGGTTTTCTCTACCAATAATGGAGGTAATACGCTTGTTGACCGCTCAAGACCATTATCCATTACCTTCAACGACCTGTTTTTCACTACCAATGCCTTTGGATACATCGCAGGGGAAAATGGAAATATCCTCAGAACGACCAACTCTGGGGGAAACTGGACCTCACTTAATCCTGGAACGAACGATAATATTAATGGACTTTTCTTTTTCAACAATAACCTGGGGTATGCAGTAGGTAATGAGGGTTTTTTGGCTAAGACTGAAAATGCAGGGGTCAACTGGGAAAAAATTGAAATTGGAAACAGCAGTTTCAATTTTAGGTCCATCGCATTTTTTGATCAGGAGTCTGGAATCGTTACGGGTTCAGGTGGCTTTGTTGCTGTTTTGGAAAATGGAGAATGGAAGCGGGTGAGTTCTGGAACAAACCAAAACCTGAATGGTCTCGCCATTTTGGATGAGGAAACAGCCATTGCTATCGGAAATAATGGGACCATCATCAAAACAGAAAATAAAGGCAACAGCTGGACAAGTATCAATACTTCTTTCAACCAGAATCTCAATGCTCTTGAGTTTTTAGATGAATCAGTTGGTTTTATTGCTGGGGAAAGGGGGCTTATCATTCAAACCAAAGATGGTGGTGAAAACTGGACAAGATTGGTGACATCTACCTTTCAGGATTTGACTGGAATCAGCTTTGGAACCCTGAGTAACGGTTTTGCAGTAGGAGAAAAAGGCAGTTTGTTCAATTATGATTGCCAGGTACCCGAGACGCCTACTGTTATTTTCGGGGAAAATGATATTTGCTTGAGTCAGCAGGTATACACTGTACAGGAAGCGGTTGATTTGGATACAGAATTTGAATGGAGAGTGGATGGAGGAACCATTTTGGAAGGACAGGGCACGGCCAGGATTGTTGTAGAATGGGCTATTCCCGGTAGGAATGCAGTATTGGTCAGAGGTAGAAACTTTTGCGGAAATGGAGGAACGACTGGCCTTGAGGTGCTCGTTTCTACAGAACCTAGAATGATTTCGGAAATCGAAGGTGAGGGAGCAGTTTGCCTGGAAAGTTTCATGGAATACAGTGTGGATGATATTCCTGGAACCAATTTTATCTGGGAAGTAAGCGGAGGTCTAATCACAGAAGGACAAGGGAGCAATAGCATAGTGGTGAGGTGGATCAATATCAATGAACAGACCGTGAGGGTAACACCAAGTAATCCTTGCGGAAATGGAGAAGCCTTCACCAAAGACATTTTGGTACAGACACCGCCTCAATTACCGTCTGTAATTGAGGGGCCTGAAATGGCTGGGCTAACTGTTGAAGAATATTCTGTTACCAATGTGGCGGATGTAAACTACCAATGGCGCATCAGCGGTCAAGGAGGTAGGATTTTGGATGGACAGGGTACCAATAGCATTACGGTACAATGGGAAAATGAAGGTGATTTTACGATATCAGTAACTCCAGAAAATGGCTGTGATGAAGGAGATACAAGGACTTTGTCTGTCAATGTCAATTTGATCACCTCAATTATAGAAAGGCCTTTTGAAACAGAATCGGTTAGTGTTTATCCCAACCCTTCTTCAGGTGACTTCAACCTAAAACTGCGTGGGGTTTCAGGCATCCGAAAAATCAGCATTTATAATGCATTGGGTCAAACCTTGAATGAGGTGGTCCCAGGAGATGGCGAATTTGAATTCAAATTTGACAATATGCCAAAGGGCTTGCATACCATCAGCATACAGACCAGAGATAAAGAGATTTTCAGGAAAATTTTGGTAAAATAGCTTATACATAATTTCGTGCACCGAAAATGAAATTATCAACATCTATTCAGAATAATATTTCTATTTAATGATTTTACCTAATTTTAATTCTGTATTAGTGAAATATCATAGAGGTTATCACTAGATAAGCAAAATATTATTTTTTATCCAGCATTGCGAATTGCTTGGCTTTTGTGCTTTTTTGTATTCATAAACCCAAATATTATGAACAGCAGATATTTCCAACCGGAGAGTTTGATGATGTCCCATGGCTACAAGCCTGCATTATCAGAAGGAGCCATCAAATGCCCTATTTTCCAAACCTCAACTTTTGTATTCAATTCGGCCGAGGAAGGCAAGGCTTTTTTTGAAGTCGCCTATGGACAAAGAGAAAAGCAACCCAACGAAGAACTGGGATTGATCTATTCCAGGTTAAACAATCCTGATTTACAGATACTAGAAGAACGGCTTTGTCTTTGGGATGAAGCAGATGAATGTGCCGTATTTGAAAGCGGTATGTCTGCGATATCCACGGTAATGTTGGAATTCTTGCGCCCGGGGGATGCCATTTTGTACAGCAAACCTGTTTATGGTGGTACGGACCACTTTATCAACAAGGTTCTGCCAGAGTATGGCATCAAAGGCCTCGGATTTACCAATTCCCAATCAGAAGAAGAGATTCTACAAATGCTGAAAGAAAAAGGCTTAGCTGATAAAGTAAAAATGGTCTATGTAGAAACACCCGCCAATCCTACCAACGCGCTATTTGACTTGGAACTTTGTAGAAAAATTGCAGATAATCTGAGCACTGAGGAAAAGGAAGTGGTGGTCTGTGTGGATAATACTTACATGGGTCCATTATGGCAACACCCTTTGAAGCATGGAGCGGATTTGGTAGTTTATTCTGCGACAAAATATATTGGAGGACATTCGGATCTCATAGCAGGTGCGGTATTAGGAAAGTCCAGGTTTATGAAAAGGGTAAGAACCTTACGTACTTTCCTTGGTAATATGGCTGGTCCCTGGACGGGTTGGCTACTGATGCGAAGTCTTGAAACCTTGAAAGTTAGGATGTCCAAACAAGCTGAAAACACCGTTGAGATTGCAGATTTCTTAGCCAAACATCCAAAAGTCGAAAAAGTGTATTATTTGGGTCATCTGAAGGAGGGATCCTCTCAATATGCGATTTTCAAAAAACAACTTTCCTCTGCAGGTGCTATGCTTTCTTTCGATATCAAGGGAGGCGAAGCTGAGGCTTTCAAATTTCTGAATCACCTCAAGTTGATCAAATTGGCAGTTTCGCTGGGCAGTACCGAATCGCTAGCTGAGCATCCTGCCACCATGACCCATAGTGATGTTTCAAAAGAGGATAAAGAAAGTATTGGAATTTCTGAGAAGCTGATTCGTCTTTCTATAGGTGTCGAACATCCCACAGATATTATATGGGATATAGAACAGGCATTGGAAAATTGCTAAAAAAAATGGCCTCCACATAGGGGGCCATTTCATGAAAACATTTTTTGATTAACTATTAATCAAATTTTTCTACTTCTTCCCTGATAATGACATATTGGAAAAGGTCTCCAATTTTTCCATTTTTGATATACCCGTGTCGTATGATGGCCTCCGGCTCAAAACCAGCGTTTTCAAGGACTTTCATACAGCTGACATTGGTGTCAAATACCTGCGCAAAAATCCTCTTTACTTCGGGAAATTTTCCTAAAGCATACTCTGTGAATAAAGTGACAGCTTCAGTGGCAATGCCTTTTCCCCAAAAAGCTTCCCCAATCCAAAACCCGATCTCCATATTGGTTCTGAGTTCATCTTTACCTATATCACATCCAACAGAACCTGCGAGTTGCCCTTCATATTCAATGGCAAAGTTCTGAGGAGGGTTAAACTTTTGGTTATGTTCTATCCAATGCCTCGCATCATGAATGGTATAGGGTGAGGGAAAACTATCACGAAGATTCATGGCAATATTTGGATTATTAGCCAGTGGATACAAATTATGAAAATGCTTATCATTCCAAGTGACTAGCTCAATATTTTTTTTTCCGCTTATCTTCATGTAAAAATTAGGTTTCTTAACCTTAAGTTAACGTCCTTTTTATGAGAATTCATAAAAAGTATTGCGGTTTTTTATAAATGACCTATTCTTCTATTCCGGAAGTATTCATTTTTTCGAGGTTTTCTGCCAGCCTCAGCGCAGAAATAAATTCCTCTATGTTGCCATCCATGATATCGGGAAGGTTATAAACCGTTTTATTGATGCGGTGGTCAGTCACCCTACTTTGGGAATAATTGTAAGTTCTGATTTTGTCAGATCTATCACCTGAACCGACCATGGATTTTCTTTGTGCGCCTACCGCATCGTTGTGCTTGGCCAATTCGATTTCATAAAGTCTGGAACGCAATACCTTAAGGGCCTTTTCGAAGTTTTTGATCTGGGATTTTTCATCCTGACAGGTAACCACCAATCCGGTTGGGTTGTGGGTAAGCCTTACTGCCGAGTAAGTTGTGTTGACAGACTGTCCACCTGGGCCAGAAGAACAGTAGGTATCCTTACGGATGTCATTCATGTTGATATCTACTTCCACCTCGTCCATTTCAGGCAATACGGCCACAGAAGCAGCAGATGTATGTACCCTACCCTGCGTTTCAGTTGCAGGAACACGCTGCACTCTATGTACCCCTGATTCAAACTTCATCATACCATAAACATCCAGGCCTGTGATGGTGCTTATAATTTCTTTGTAACCACCGGATGAACCAAAAGTCAAATCCAATACGGTCAGCTTCCATCCCTGTTTTTCGCAGAACCTTTCATACATTCTGAACAGGTCTCCTGCAAATATTGCGGCTTCATCTCCTCCGGTACCCCCCCTAATTTCGAGGATACAGTTTTTGGAATCATTCGGATCTTTGGGTATCAGTTGCTGTTTGAGTTGTTCTTCTAGGAGTATTTCGTTCTTTTTGAGTTCATCCAATTCCGATTTAGCCATTTCCCTGAAGTCCGGATCTTTCTCTTTATCCAGAATTTCCTTGGTACTTTTGATGTTATCAATTATAAGTTTGTATTCATCATAAAGCTCGACGATTTTTTCCAGCTCTTTGTATTCTTTGGTGAGCTTGGTATATTTACTCATGTCTGACATTGCATCCGGTTGAATGATCAGCTGTCCGACTTCTATAAATCTATCTTTGATCGCCTGTAATTTATCAAGCATGTTGTTTCAATTTTTAGGTTGGCAAAATTAACAAAATTTCCGGGATGGCCCTTTGACCCAAACGGAAAAGAAAATTTGGAGGGGTTGTAGCAGATGAAGTAAAGTCTACGTCTTGATGTGTACAATCATTGAAGATAATGAAAACTGTATTCAATTTAATTTTAACTCTTTGCCTCCTGAGCCTTGTGGCATTTCAATGTGAGGATGAAAATCCCTGCATTGATAAATCTAAGGTGAATCACCAAAATATATGTTATGATATCTATAAGCCCGTTTGTGGGTGTGATGGAAAAACCTATGGGAATGATTGCTACGCCAGATCAAACGGTGTGATGAGTTTTACCGAGGGCAAGTGTGAGTAAATTTTAACAAAAAAATCAAACCTTTAAGGATGAAATCTTCGTCAGAATACCATAAAATGAAATGATTATGAAAAAATTAGCCTCAATATTTCTACTCTTGATCGCAATTTCATTTTCTTCTTTTCAATGTGAGGATATTACCCCAAGGGAAGTAGTAGACGAAACTTGTATTGATGAAAGCAAAATTAATCCAAACACAGTATGCATTATGATTTACAGACCTGTCTGTGGATGCAATGGTGTAACTTATTCCAATGAATGTATAGCAAGAAGTAATGGCGTATTGAAATTTACAGAAGGCGAATGTGATTAAAATTATTCCAGAATTAAAAAGTCATCGTAATTTCTTTCTTCGCCGGAAATGATATTCAGGTTTTCCACGACAGCATTTGGGGGGCCAAGTCTAAGCCAGCTTTGCATGGCTAGGATTGAAGGAAGTTCACCCTCAATTTCTACCAATACGGATCCATCTGCTTCATTTTTTACCCAGCCTCTCAATCCAAGCTCAAGCGCTTTCTTTTGAGTACTTTTCCTAAAAAAGACTCCTTGTACTTTACCGCTTATTTTGATTTGCCGATTCATTGAAAACCTTATCTTTTATAATAAATATAACTTTTAGGAGTGGAATAAGTGTGTTACTATACGTATTCGGTGGGTACGTTTTATAGGCGGAATAAATACTTTTCACAGAATCCAATCTTATTGTTTTAATTACCCGTTATAAATATCATTCAATCATTGGTTGTTACTGATCCTGATACCATTTTTCTTCAAAGGTGTCATTGACTTCTACATCTGCCGTAAGTACTTTATAAACCATCCAAATCACTACAGCAGGTGAAATGGAGAACAGGAACATCATGATTGCAGGGTTGATCCCCGCATAAATTCCCGTTACAAAAACGATCAGAAATGCCGTTGCGAAGTACACTGGAAATAAGTAATCTCTCATTTGTTCAGGTATTTAGTGATATTTGGTAAACTACCTTAGGGTTCAGATTGTTATGCATCCAAATGAATTATAACATGATAGAACCTTCACATATAGACAGAAACACCCCGATAGACTTGGCCTCGGGAGGCTATCATGAAAAACGGGCTATCCTGAGTAATCACAAAAAATATACAAATGAAAGGATTTAGATTTACAAAATATATACCGCCCCAAGATCCTGAGAAGAACACATTTGAAAACCTGTTGAATATATTTCTCCAATTGGTTACGATGACAGGGGGAGATGTGGCTGAGGCACTGAGTTGGTTGAGTAACCTGGATAAACGCCATTCACTAACCAATCCCAATTATGGAATAGGTGATTTTATAGAAGACCTGAAGAATAAAGGCTACTTGAGTGAAGAAAACGTCAAAGGTGAAATCAAAATTACGGGAAAAGCCGAACAGACGATTAGGAAAAATGCTCTGGAGGAAATTTTCGGCAAGCTTAAAAAAGCAAAAGGAGGACAACATAAAACAACCCATTCAGGACCAGGTGATGAAAAAGGCACCGACAGAAGGCCATATACTTTTGGGGACAACCTGGATCAGATTGCCCTGACAGACTCCATCAAAAATGCACAGGTCAATCACGGCTTTGGCGGGGACTATATCCTTACCGAAGATGACCTTGAAATAGTGGAAAATGAGGTGCGCACGCAGACTTCAACAGTCTTGATGATAGATATCAGTCACTCGATGATTTTGTATGGAGAAGACAGGATTACTCCTGCTAAAAAAGTTGCCATGGCTTTGGCAGAATTGATCAAAACGAGATACCCTAAAGATACCCTTGATGTCATAGTGTTTGGCAATGATGCATGGCAAATAGAAATCAAAGATCTACCCTACCTGCAGGTAGGTCCTTACCATACGAATACTGTGGCGGGATTGGAGTTGGCTATGGACCTGCTCAGAAGAAGGAAAAACCCCAATAAACAGATCTTTATGATTACTGATGGTAAACCGACCTGCCTAAAAGTCGGCATTAAGTATTATAAAAATGCCTTTGGCATTGACAGCAAAATTCTTTCAGAAACCCTGAAGCTTGCAGCTCAATGCAGGAAATTGAAAATTCCAGTCACCACATTTATGATTGCTTCTGATCCTTACTTAAAGGAATTTGTGAAGGAATTTACCAAAGTAAACAACGGAAATGCTTATTACAGTAGTTTGCGGGGCTTGGGAGATTTGATTTTTGAAGATTACAGAAAAAACCGTACTAAAAGATTTTGATAATGAATTACGAAAATTTGAAAGCAAGTGAATTGTTAAAAATAAAAACCTTAGGAGAGCTTAAGGCTAGTGGCTATCAGCCCAAATCAATCAAGGAAGAGCTTAGGCAAAACCTGATCAAGAATATCAGCCAAAAAATAAATGTATTTGAAGGCATATGGGGTTTTGAAGATACGGTAATTCCGGATATTGAGCGGGCTATTTTATCCAGGCACAACATCAACTTGCTAGGATTGAGAGGTCAGGCCAAGACCAGAATAGCAAGGATGATGACTAGCCTCTTGGATGAATATGTTCCAGTAGTAGAAGGCGCTGAGTTGAACGATGACCCTTTGCAGCCACTAAGTGCTTTTGCCAAAGAACTCATTGCTTCCAAAGGTGATCTTACCTCCGTGAATTGGTGGCATAGAGATGATCGCTATACCGAAAAGCTGGCCACTCCTGATGTTTCAGTTGCTGATCTTATTGGGGATGTTGACCCCATCAAAGCCGCCACTATGAAGCTTTCCTATAATGACGAAAGGGTGATCCACTATGGCCTGGTACCTAGGTCCCATCGCTCTATATTTGTGATCAATGAACTTCCAGATCTTCAAGCAAGAATTCAAGTAGCTTTATTCAATATCCTTCAGGAAGGTGATATTCAGATACGTGGATTCAAGCTGAGGCTACCATTGGATATTCAGTTTGTATTTACTGCCAATCCCGAAGATTACACCAATAGAGGTTCTATTGTGACGCCTCTAAAGGACAGGATAGAAAGTCAGATCATCACCCATTACCCCAAGTCCATTGAAATTGGAAAGAGGATCACCGCTCAAGAGGCCAAACTAGAGGGCAAACCGGTAGATAAAATCCATGTACCGGAATTGATGAAGGATTTGATCGAACAAGTCGCCATTGAGGCCCGAAAGAGTGAGTATGTGGATGAAAAAAGTGGGGTTTCTGCCCGATTAACTATTTCAGCCTATGAAAACCTGGTATCTGCTGCAGAGAGAAGACTTTATATAAACCAAGAGGAAAGTACAGTCGTGAGGGTAGCAGACCTGATCGGAATCATTCCTGCCATCACAGGAAAGGTTGAATTGGTTTATGAAGGAGAACAAGAGGGTGCGGGTTTGGTTGCTTACAACTTGATCGGTAAGGCTGTCAGGACCTTATTTACAGATTATTTCCCTTCACCTGAGCAGAAGAAAAAGGAAAAAGAAGGCAATCCTTATGTACTTCCCTTATCCTGGTTTGGTGAAGGAAATGAGCTGGATGTATTGGCTTCACAATCCGATAAGGCTTACAAGGCCGAATTACATCAAGTTCCTGGCTTGGAAGATTTTGTCACCAAAACAGTCAGTAACCTACCCGAAAAGGAAAAAGAATTTTATATGGAATTTCTCCTGCATGGTTTGGCAGAGTATAGCCAATTGAGTAAGAAATTACTGGAGACAGGTATGCAGTTCAGAGATTTGTTCAGCAGCATGTTCGACATGGGAGCTCCCGATGAGGAGGACTTTGATGAAGATGATATGTAAAAATAAAGGGTCAGATTTTCACAAATCTGACCCTTTTAAATTTTAATAGTAGGTGTTATTTAGTTCTTTAATATTCTAAAACGCTCAACGTTTGCTCCCCATGAAATTTCCAATACATAAACTCCAGGCTTAGAGGTTTGCAACATCCGAGAAACTTCTGAGGAGATAGAACCAATATTTTTGGAAATAATTGCAGTCGCATTTATTCCAGAGTTGATCAATTTAACACTGATATCCTCTCCTCTATATTTTTCAAGCTCCAATAGGCCAATATTAATATTTCCTGAAGTAGGATTTGGAAAAACTCTCCAAGTTTTGCCAGTTGATTCAATTTTACCAATCCTTTCAGAAATAGTCTCTGAATATGATAAGTTACCATCAAAATCAATTTGTTTGATTCTATAATAAGCAATCCCTCCTGATAGTGGTAAGTCTTCATCATAAAGTGAATAATCAACCGGTATATCTGACCAACCAACACCCTCTATTTCTGCGATTTTGTTCCAATTAGTGATACTGTTAATGGCTCTCTCTACTTCAAAGTGTGAGTTGTTAATTTCTTTGGCCGTTGCCCAGCTAAGTTTCACCGCTCTTTTTAAGTTATCAAAATTAGATTTGAAATAAATATACTCTACAGGTAAAATGCCAAAACCTGCTGCATCCAAAAATTGACAGAAATCTTCAATGTTAGTTTTATTAGGGTCTGCGGTGATGTTTGGAATTGGATTCGGTAAAGAAAAGCTCCCGTCCGCATTTAGCGTACATCCAGTTCCGGTATATCCTGAAATCCCTAATCCAGCATTTCCAATAATAATATCCGCTTCACCAAATTCTATTTGCGCATTTGGACCTCCAAGATTTATGTCAACCCCATTGAAAATATAGTCATTTCTATTTTCATTTCTGGAGTCAATAATAATTTTACCACCATCCTCAACACATATATTGACGTGCTCAAGATTAGTAATATACTTCAAGTTTAATGTGGAACCGCTTCTGATCGTAATACAACCTTTATTAGTAGGAGTACCTCCAATTATAAATGAAGGATTATTGCCTTCATTTGGTCTGTCTAATGTAAGACTTGAATTCCCTGAAAGTATAATTCCTTTAATGGTTTCGCCATTGGCAGACCAGGTATAACTTCTACCATCATTAAACTGAGCAATATCGTCACTACCAGGAACTATACCAAGATCCCAAAATGGATTATTTTGATTGTTGTTATTTCCACTATTCACACTTAATGGAGCTGTACCTAAGTAGGTTTTAATACTTCCTGTGCATGTAGGGCAATTCGCCGAAACCTCTATTTGGAATAGAGAAATAAGGAATACTACCAAGACAGTTTTATTCAAAGCTTTCCAAGACATTAAGGTCATGCAAGAAGTAATTTAAAATTGGGGTGATAGGGGTGAGCTACAAACAGTAACGACGCAAAATTAATTTAAAGTTTTATTATAAAAAAGAATTTTAGGTATTTTAAATCAAAAATAATGTATTTCAAACCAAATTAAATTCTAAAAAAAAGGCCAGCTGAATCA
>NZ_REBN01000244.1 GCF_007692705.1 Mongoliibacter sp. | reverse complement strand
TTCAACCTTCCAACTTCCGCCTTCATCCCTTCTTATCATTTGCTTCTTAAACAAAGAGACGCAAGAGTCAAGAGAGTTAACCCTTCTTGTTTCTTGCGTCTTTTTTCTGGAATCTATTTTCTAAAAGAATCCAAGCTTATTTTTGTTGTATGAGATCAACATGTTTTTAGTTTGTCTGTAATGGTTGAGCATCATCAGATGATTTTCTCGACCAAAACCAGATTTTTTATATCCACCAAATGGTGCATGAGCAGGATATGCATGATAGCAATTAACCCAAACACGACCAGCTTTGATAGCTCTCGGTACTTGATACAGCTCATGCGCATCTCTAGACCAAAGTCCTGCACCAAGTCCATACATGGTGTCATTGGCAATCTCAATGGCTTCTTCTGTCGTTTTGAAAGTTGTCACAGAAGTCACAGGCCCGAAGATTTCCTCTTGGAAAACCCTCATTTTATTGTGCCCTTTGAAAATGGTAGGCTGTATATAATATCCGGTTTCTAAACCTGAATTTAAACTGGCTTTTACACCACCACACAATACTTCCGCACCTTCCTGTTTTCCAATGTCCAAATAGGACAGAATCTTTTCAAACTGATCATTAGAAGCCTGAGCTCCCATCATGGTGTCTTCTGCCAATGGATGACCCATTTTAATAGCCTTGGTTCTTTCTACAACTCTCTCCATGAATTTGTCATAAATATCTTCATGTACAAGAATTCTTGAAGGGCAGGTGCAGACCTCACCTTGATTAAGTGCAAACATTACGGCACCTTCCACTGCTTTATCGAAAAATTCATCATCTGCATCAGCTACTGATTTCATGAATATATTAGGAGATTTACCGCCCAATTCCATGGTCACAGGGATAAGATTTTCAGATGCATACTGCATGATCAACCTACCTGTTGTAGTCTCACCTGTAAAAGCTACTTTGGCTACTCTTTTGGATGTGGCAAGTGGCTTACCTGCTTCTGGACCAAATCCAGTCACTACATTCAGTACCCCTGGAGGTAAGATGTCACCGATCAACTCCATCAAGACCATAATACTGGTGGGGGTTTGCTCTGCTGGTTTCACCACAGTGCAACAACCTGCTGCCAATGCTGGAGCTATTTTCCAAGTTGCCATTAGCAAAGGGAAGTTCCAAGGAATGATCTGTCCGACAACACCTAGGGGCTCGGACAATGCAATACTTACCGTGTGCTCATCGTGTTCTGAAATTGTACTTTCATCTGCACGAATGACCCCAGCAAAATACCTGAAATGATCTACACAAAGTGGTAAATCCGCTGCTCGGCTTTCCCTCAAAGCCTTTCCATTATCTATGGTTTCCACTCGGGCCAGCATTTCCAGGTTTTCTTCGATAACATCTGCTATTTTGTTGAGCAAGCGTGATCTTTCAGCTGCAGACGTTTTGGACCAGGAAGGGAATGCCTTGTGAGCTGCATCCAGAGCTTTTTCTACATCCTCTTTATTTCCTCTGGCAGCCTTGGAAAATGCCTTGCCGTCAATAGGGGAAATGTTGTCAAAATATTCTCCTGATGCCGGGGCTACCCATTTGCCTCCTATATAATGATCATATTTTTCTTTGATGCTAGGCCTGTCTACAGGCTTCGCTTCTGATAAGGTTAATGTTGACATAATATTTTTTGATTATTTTGGATTTATTCAAATTTACCTACTTAAATTTTGAAAAAATCCACCTAACAAATCATACTATCAACCTGTTTTGATTAATGTATCATATTTGATAATTTTAGGAATAACCCAATTAACCATGCTTGAAACCAACTTTATATCCGGTGTACCGTGGAGGAATGAGAGAGACCTGAAAACACTGGTTGAAAATAGGACTACCTATACGCTTCACGACTGTGAACTGAATATTTTTGAAACTCATCAAGAGGCCAAGGATGTCAGTCTTGTCTTTGGGGATTTGGTGTTGACGACAATGCTCAAAGGAAAGAAGGTAATGCACCTTTTTGATAAACCAGGGTTTGATTATCTCCCCGGGGAATCAGTGATTGTCCCACCCAACGAGGTGATGCGGATAGATTTTCCAGAGGCTAAGCTCGAGAAACCTACCCAATGTATTGCACTTTCAATTTCTCAGGAAATGATATCCAATACCTTCAATTTGCTCAATGAAAGACTTCCTAATAAGGAACTGACCAAAGAGTGGGGGCTTGACCTATCCAGTTTTCACCTGATCAATACAAAAGACCTTTCGGAAATCATCAATAGGTTTATCAAAATCGGAGTCAAAGAAAGGTCCAAAGAAAAAGATTTGATAGCCTCTTTTGCTTTGAAAGAGCTTTTGATAAGGCTAACTCAGACTCAGGCTAGGGATATGTTGGAAAAGACTTATCAGTCTCTTGCTTCATCCAATAGGATAGCGCACGTAGTTGAATTTATTAAAGTTAATATCAGGGAGAATTTGACGTTGGAAGCACTTAGTAATAAAGCCTGCATGAGTAAGGCTCATTTTTCCAGAACCTTTAAAAATGAACTCGGACTGAGTCCTATGGAATATATCCTTAAAGAACGGTTGAAGTTGGCGAAAAACTTCCTGAAATTAGGATCAAACCAAATTCAGGAGGTTTGTTATATGTCTGGATTCAATAATCCCACTTACTTTATAAGAGCATTTAAAAACGAGTTTGGAATGACTCCTAAAGTTTATCAAAATCAATCAATATTATAGTACGATGTTTTTAGTTTGAAAAGATTGTTAAAAAATATTTTATGGTTTTTATGGTCTTTTCGATCAGTTTTTATAAGTTTAAGAAATATTGGTAGTGAAAAAACAATTAAAGTTCACGAATTGCCAATTTTTATATGGCTGTAGTCAGTTACAAATAAACCCACATTTGGAGTCTTTTACAAAGACTCCTTTTTTTATGCTTAAAATTTAAACCTGATTTTTATGATTTTACATAAAATCCCTTAAATGTGGTTTAAATTTTAACCTGTTTTTTGATTTTTTACATTTCAACAACATTCATTTGTTTTGTTGAGGCAGAAGTTCAAGTATTCATATGTTTTTTTTTGAAATCAGCTTGAAATTTTATTCAGACCAAAGGAAATTTCATAATTCTTTAAAAAAACGTTAATAACTAATTTTTTTATTCAAAATAGGTATCTTTGGCGATAATTTTTGATCAGCATGAAGGCACTCACTGTAATCATACCGGTTTTTAATGAAGAAGGGAATATTCCCAGAATTCAAAAAGCACTTTCGTCCTATATGGAAAAATCGGCTTTTTTGGTTTTTGGGCTCTTTATCAATGATGGCTCCAAAGACAAGAGTCTTTCTTTGATTAAAAATGTGTGCAAGGAAGATTCCAGGTTTGGCTTTGTCTCCTTCTCAAAAAATGCTGGCCTGAGTGCGGCAATCAAAGCTGGTTTTGATCATGCAGTAACAAACTGGGTTGCCTACATGGATGCTGATTTGCAAACCAGTCCTGAGGATTTTATGAAGTTTGAACCTTTTGTGGGAGAATATCAACTGGTGACCGGTGAGAGACAAGATAGAAAGGATGGCTTGGGGAAGAAGATTTCTTCCTCTTTTGCAAATTGGTTCAGAAATAGTTTTCTCAAAGACGGTATGAAGGATACAGGTTGTCCTCTGAAAATATTCAATCGGGAATTCGCCAATAGACTGCCCTTTTTCAATGGTGTCCACAGGTTTTTCCCAGCCCTTACCCAAATTTATGGAGGAAAGGTGAAAGTTGTACCGGTCAGACATTTCGCCAGGACGGAAGGGGTTTCAAAGTTCAATGCTTTTAATAGAATGGTCCAGCCCTTTTTGGATACTTTGTTGGTCCATAGATTGAAAAAAAGATACATTAAATATCAGGTAATAGAGTCTAAACTTTTTGACCCAAACCCAATCAATGAATAGTCAGGTTTTGTTGGCTCTTGGCTTATTCGCCCAAGGACTTTTTGCTGCCAGGTTTCTGGTGCAGCTTATTAAATCTGAAAAAGCAAACAAGGTTGTTTCTCCAACACTGTTTTGGCAATTGAGTTTGGTAGCCTCATTTCTTTTGATTGTATATGGTTTCTTCCGAAATGACATTGTGATTGTTGGTGGGCAATTGGTAGGCTACCTTATTTATATCAGAAACCTTCAATTGAAGGGGGAATGGGCCCTACTTCCGAAAGTAGTCAGGTTGTTTGCCTTTACTTTACCACTCTTGCTGCTTTTGTTTTTGATTTTCGGTCTTGATTATGACTGGAATGGTCTGATTGATAATCCTGAAATCGAAGGGTTTTTACTCACTTGGGGAACACTTGGGCAACTGATATTCACATCTAGATTTGTGGTACAGTGGATTTATTCCGAAAAACTGAAGGTATCGGCTTTTCCGGTTTCTTTTTGGTATATAAGTACAGTTGGTGCAGTATTGATTGCCAGTTATGCGATCCTGAGGAATGATGCAGTACTGTTTATCGGACAGGGTTTTGGGCTAATTGTATATTTGCGAAACTTATACCTTCATCACAGAAAAGGGCTTAGAAGATCAATATCGCTTTTCCTTAAGTTCAAACCTTACAGGTTTGCTGCCTTAATGGTTTTTACCACAGCTGTACTTTTTTTTAATCTGGATAACTGGACGGTTACCGAAAGCAGTGAAGCCAGGTATGCTCAGATTGGTAAGGAGATGGTGGAATCCGGAGATTATCTTCATCCTACCCTGATGGGGATTCACCATTATCACAAGCCTCCAATGACTTATTGGATTACAGCTTTTTCCTACAAAATATTTGGTGTCTCTTCCTGGTCAGCCAGAATTTTCCTTCAAGTGGCTTTATTGGTCATGCTATTTTTGGTATACAGGATTGGTCTGATTTATTTCCGGGATGATAAGAAAGCATTTTACAGTACAATGATTTTTGCAGCTTTTCCTACTTATATCATTGCGGGAAGAGCATTGACTACGGATGCTTATTTGGCGGTGTTTGTATTGTTGGCAGTGTACTTTTGGTTAAAATACCTTCAGGAATATAAGGCGGTATCTTTACTCCTTTTTTACCTGATGTTGGGCTTGGGGTTCTTGACCAAAGGTCCTGTTGTTCTGATTATTCCCTTAATTCTTGTGCTTTTTAGTGCTTTCTACATGAAGGTAAATCAGGGTCCATGGCACCTTCACCTTCTGGGTTTGGCGCTGTTCCTAGTGACAGGGCTAAGCTGGTTTGTTATCCTTTATCTGGAAGATCCCCAATTCCTGGATTATTTCGTTTTTAAACATACCGTGCAGCGATTTGCCACCGATACCTTTAGCAGAAGTCAACCAGTTTGGTTTTATCCGGCATTGCTTATCGGTACAGCCTTTCCATGGGTTTTGATCTTGGGAGCCAATTTTGGCAGAATCTGGAAGTCAAAAGATCGGCAGATGCTGCTCTTGATGGCTTGGATTATCATCCCTTTAATCTTCTTTTCCATCAGCAAGTCCAAATTGATTCTCTATATTCTACCGGTATACCCAGGGATAGCTTTGGCAGCTGCTAAGGTTTGGTTGGGATTGGATGAAAAGAATCATAAATTTTGGGATAGGGTTCAGTTTGGATTTCATTCGCTTATCCTTCTTGGTTTGGCAGTGAGTCCCTTGATAGACTCAAATATTGTTCTCAATTATAAGTTTTTCTTTATCCTTGTTATTACCGCTTCCCTATTGATATCTTTAAGGGCAACCTCACTAAAAGTAGTGGATAGGACAGTTCTTGCAGCTTACCTCTTTGTGATGGGAATCACAGCCTCCTCATCTTATTTTTTCGGGAGTAATCCTGGACTAATGAATGATCAAAAGCATATTGCGGCTTTTATTGAAACAGAGTTACCCGATACAGCACATATCCTTGTGTATGACAAAAGAATGCCATCTATGTCATTTCTTACAGATCTCAATATCATCTCTCTTTACGATGGTGATGAAAGCCTGAATAGGGAAGTGCAGTTTGAAAAAGGCGAAGATTGGAAAGCCAATCTCATCAACCTTCAGGAGCATCCGGAATGGCTGGTGAATCGGTCAGCAGATCGTACAGTGTTGATGGTAAAGAAGTCTAAGCTTAAAAAGCTTGAAGAGTCAAGCCTACCATTTTCCAATCGAAAGGAAATTGACGGTTGGGTTTTGTTTTTTTAATTCTAAAGTTTAGAATTATAGCATGAAGAGGCTCAGGGGAATTAGGTTTTTAAACCTACTTCTTCTGCAATACTTCTGATATAACCTGCTCCTTCCAAATACTCCTCTTCTGTATCAAGATGTTCCATCATTAAGGGAATATGGGGTAAATTTTTGATCTCCCCCATAAATGCACGGTAATCCATCATCCCCCTCCCAGGAATCACTTCATCGAATTGAGGCATAAAGGTACGCTCTTTTAGAACGAGGTCTTTTGCATGGCAGCTTTTGATATAAGGTCCAAGTTTAGCAAAACATTCTTTGATCAACGCTGCATTTTTATAAAATACGGCAGGACTCACCATCATATTTACAGGGTCAAGGTGGACACCAAAAGCTTTCCTGTCAATTGCTTTGAGCAATTGAAGATAAGAATCCGGGTTTTCGGGAAAGATCCAGGGCATTGCCTCCAGCGTGAAAAAAGTCCTTTTGGGATTAACTTCATCGATGATTTTACGGGTAGTTTCAACGATTTGGTCAAAAGTTTCTTTGGAAAAGTTATCAGGGTGAGGGCCTGCCCAATTTTCACGATTATTGCTTCCTGCGATGTTTACGCAACAATTGGCACCAATGTCTTCGGACAACTGCAGGGAATCAACGCATTTTTGAAATGCAGCTTTGGCTGTAGCTTCGTCAGGACTGATGGGGTTGGACCATGCCCCGACTTCAGCGATGACAATATCTGCCTTTCGTGCAGCTGATTCATAGGCTTTGATAAGTTCTGCTGATGCATCTGTTCCCACGGGGCAGTAGGCTGCTTTGTAGTTTAGTTTTTGTATTGCTTTTACCCAAGTTTCAGGATTTTCATATTTTTCAAAAACCGGCCCTCCAAGCCTAAGAGTATTTTCCGTATTCTTTGACCAAGTCAACGTTGGATTGATGCCTAGACCAAGGAGTGATGCTCCGGTGATTTTGGAAAATTGTCTTCTTTTCATGAGGCTGTGGTTTTTTTGATAAATAAATATAAGAGGAATTCATTGTTAAGGCGAGCCATATATCATAATGAATTCCCACTCTAAGAATTGGCTTTAATCGTACTTTGCTTAAATTAGGAAATGAACAAATATTGCTGCTATGCTTAAAGAAAAACCAAAATCATTTCAACCCCTGGTCAATCCCGAGGAAGAGGCTTTTTTTGCTGGACCACAGACTCGGTGGAAGGAGTTCAAATTTGTTGTAAAAGTTGCGCTTGAGTTTATCAGAGGTTTTAGAATACTCCATTTTATTGGTCCCTGTGTCACGGTATTTGGTTCGGCAAGATTTGAAGAGAAGGATAAATTTTACCAACTAGCAGTGCAGGTAGGGGAGCGCGTGAGCCAAATGGGTTTTGCCGTAATGACAGGGGGTGGTCCGGGCATTATGGAAGCAGCGAATAGAGGAGCCAAAA
>NZ_REBN01000166.1 GCF_007692705.1 Mongoliibacter sp. | reverse complement strand
CTTTGTGGTGAAAATTAATTAACCACAGAGGCACTAAGAACGCAAAGAAAAACATTTAAAACTTTGTGTCTTCGTGCCTTCGTGGCAAAAAACCTGCAACTTGACATTACAGGGCTTTTCAATTTCATTATTCCTTACCTTGCTGTTCCTGTGTTGATGGTTTGTCCAAAAAACACCGCATTCATAAACAGCTTATTGGTACCAAACCAGAAGGCTCGGAAATTAGGATTGTCTACAAAACCAATGACCTTTCCCCTTCCTTGAGCAGAAACCCTAATAGCACCTGTATCCTTCATTTTTTCAAGATTGCTAGGATGTACGTATCCACTTGCCAAAGGAGATGAAGTATAGATCAATGGGTTCGCATAGGCATTTTCTGAAGGCTCCATAAACAAGTTACTGTTCCTGAAAGTATACATTTCAGACTTTGTATAACCGTATCCTATTGGATGGGTGATGTCCAAGTTTACATTGAAAATCGCTCCTCCAGTCACTTTCGCTCCGCTTGCACGGCTATAGTCGGCATAACTCCTCTGTACTTCCTCATTTTCATTATTTGCTTCCTTAAATTTAAAAGATCCTATACCGTTTTCATCCAACCAGGAAAGCGCATAAGCTCTCGCTATCAGTGTCCCTCCACTGTTTACCCAGTTTTTGATTTTTTCAGTTGCTGTTTTTCCCAATGAATTGTAATTTCCATTCGGCATCATAATAACATTGTATCGGCTTAGGTCTGCACTTGATAGTCTATCTACTGACAACAAAGTTGCTGAGATTTCAAATCGTTGATCTAAAAGATGCCAGGTTTCTCCTGCCTCAGAACTATTCACTCCTCCTTCTACCAATATTGCTATCGTCGGCTTTTCCAAGACATCAATGCTCGGAGAACCAATATTAACACCTTTGGTATAACCGGTATTGACCGCATGGATATCAATCCCAGTTTCTTTGGCAATAGCTTTTAAAGCTTCGAAAAACTCACCATCAGAAACTTTAGCTTGTCCTTTACTGACAAGGATACTTCCTCTACCCATGGTTCCTCCTTCTGGAATGGTAATTTCCTCATGAGCTACACGTACCAGAAACCCTTTATCCATTAAAGCATAAGCCGCTTTTGGGGCATAATACTCTCCCCATTGAAAAATATAGCTGTACGCGCCGCTTTCCCCAATGACCTTTCCTTCCTGCAGTTTCAGGTCCTTTGATACCTTTTCTACATTAGCAAGGTTGAGAATTCTACTACTCAATGCCATATAGTCGAGGTTAAAAGCCATGGGCATTGTCCATGCAGATACGTCGTAAAAAAGGCTATCTTCGAAAGTAGTTCTTGTCTCAAAAATGGATTTGATCAGCCTGTACTGAGGTTGATTGAGAGGAACGATATATGCTTTTTCTTTTTTGAATTCCACTCCATTGACTGTGATATCTTCCTGTAAGCTGAACAATTCAGTATCATGCTGTAAAATGATATCCGCCAAGTGGAAAGCTCTCCCGGCATCTTCTTGAGCACCGAAAATAAAAGCTTTATTGGAATCTTCTTCATATTCGGATTTTACCTGCTCATAAAATTCTTTCATGTAAGTATTCAACTCCACGCGCATATTTCTAGCCGCCTCAAAAGATGATAAGGTGGTGGTAAATTGATTCCTTATTGTAAAGGCAAAGGTCAGGGGTCCGTAATTACTTTCCTGAACATGTCCCCTTGAAGAAGCTTGCTCAAATAGAATCCCTATGGAACCTTGTACATCAGGATAGGTGGAACCTTTACCATAATAAAAATCATCAAAACTTTCCTGTGTATAATAGAGAGAACCTATTTTATCCAAAAACTTGGCGTGGTATTGACCTATTTTTTCCGTTAGGGTAAAATTCTTTTTTGGAGTCAAAGGGTGATTCCTTGCTGGAATTCCAGGCTGGAAAAAGAAAGTGGAATTGGTACCCATTTCATGGTGGTCCAGCTGAATATTTGGAAGCCAATCCTGATATTTCGCTACCCTATTTCGTGACTCAGGATGCTGCACTGGCAACCAATCCCTGTTCAGGTCAAACCAATAGTGATTGGTTCTTCCACGTGGCCAGGCTTCATTGAACTCCCTGCTATTGGGGTCTGCATTCAACGTATAACTTTTGTGTGTATTTACCCAAGAGGCAAAGCGGTTGACACCATCAGGATTCATTGCAGGATCCAGGAGGATGACAATATTCTCTAAGTCATCTGAGATTTCGTTGGCTGCAGCAAAATGATAAGCTGCCAAAAGTGCTGCATTGACCGCACTTGGCTCATTTCCATGCACCGAATATCCAGCCCACATGACCAATGGAATATTTTCCAAATCCACTTGGGCAGAAGGATCCCTCAACTTTCTCCTTTCTTCCTTGATTTCATCCAGCTTACTATGATTGCCTGGAGAGGTGATGGTAAGGACGGTTTGTGGCCTTAGCTCATACGTTCTTCCAATAACCTCAAAACTCACCCTATCGGAGGCTTCGGCTACGGCTTTCATATATGTAACCACCTGATCATGAGTAGCATGCCAGTCACCCACCTCAAAACCCAAAACCTCTTTTGGAGTAGGAATGGCAGGGTCATAAGTATGCCCTTCGGGTAGGTAATATTTCAGGTCGTTTTGAGCCTCAGCTATCCCGAAGAATAGCAGCATAAATGTAACGATTGGAAGTAATTTTCTATTCATGGTTTTTTATTTTCTATTACTTGATTCAGTTCTAAATAAAAAAATTAGTTACTTTCGAATGTTTGCTAAAATAACAGTAATTTGAATGAATGCATAATACAAATATGACAATGGGTAGTGTAATGATTTTGGCAGTGCTTTATGGAATTCTTTCCTTTTGCGCAATTTGGGACCTTTCAAAAAAAGATCAAGCCCAGAATTCTGACAAAATGATATGGCTGGCTTTGATACTTTTTATGCACCCAATTGGCCCTTTTTTGTATTTCCATTTTGCCAATAAGAAAAGAAGAAAATCTATATTTCAAAGACACTACCCCTCCTGAATATGTTCGGACTCGGAATCATAGGATTGCTTATCTATGCTTACACTATTTACGATGTGCTCACCAGTAATTTTGGGCCTGGAAATGATAAGATTGTATGGGTGCTAGTTGTGATTTTTCTACCCTTTTTAGGCACATTACTGTGGTTTTTAGTGGGAAAGCGATCCGCGAGATGAGGGCTTATCTTCTCCTTGGGCATAAATTTTCTCAAGTGCTTCATCAAGTCTAGGGTATCTAAATTCAAAGCCGGTTTCCTGTATTTTCTTTGAGGAAACCCTGTTACCACCTAAAACCATCTGAGCCATTTCACCCAAAATCAATTTAAGCCCGAATCCCGGCACTCCAAAATTGATAAGTGTCTTACTGATCTTTTTTGCCGCCTTTTGGGTAAGTTCGGCGTTGGTACTTGGGTTTGGACCCACAGCATTAAAAATGCCCTCAACCTCTTCTTTTTCCAAAGCAAATACAAACATCCTGGCTAGGTCATCCACCTGAATCCAACTCATCCATTGCTTTCCTGAACCCAATGGGGCTGCTACCGGAGGTTTCATCATTTCTACCAGAGCGCCACCTTCTTTTGCCAGTACAATCCCAATACGCAGCATGACAGTCCGGACACCAAGCTCTTTAACCTTACTGACTTCATCCTCCCAAGCTGTAACCACCTGTGCCAAAAAATCACTGCCTGGAGAAGCCTTTTCATCCTGCAATTCTTCCCCGGTATTGAAACCGTAAAAGCCTACCGCAGAGGCTGAAACAAAAACTCCTGGTTTGTTGGACGACTTTTCCATAGCATTTTTGAGTAAAGCTGTGGACATGGTTCGGCTTTGCAAAATGGCCTTTTTACGCTCGGCAGTCCATCGCTTATCTGCCACACCCGCTCCAGCGAGGTGAATAATACCATCTGCCCATTCAATAGCCTCTTGATCTATTTCCTGTTTTTTGAGGTCCCAATGAAAAGATTTTTGATCATAATCTCCAGGACTACGGCTAAGCCAAGCCACCTCGTATCCTTTTCTTTCTAAAAGTCCAGTTATCTTTTTCCCTATCAAACCGGACCCCCCGGTAATCAGTATGTGCTTCATGTTTTTCATCATCATATTACAATCCTTAAGATAATCCTTTGTTTTGTAATCAATAAAATTCAGCAAAATATTTATGCTTTTTGGCAATAAAAGCTATTTTTGTCAGGATATAGGTGATGGGGTTCCACCTGAAACCGCTTCTTTTGAATGCTGATGACTCCTACTTCAACACTTGCTGTTTTTTTGACAGCAAATAAAAACCTATAAATAAACCTATATGTTGAAGAGGATTTTATCTTACCTGAAAGCAGAAAAATTTTTCAAAAAAGAATTCTTTCCCAGTTTCATTTTCACAATCAAATGGCTACTCATTGCTGGGATAGTCGGTTTTCTGGCTGGCTCTGCTTCAGCTTTTTTCCTTGTTGCTTTGGATTTTGCGACAAATTACCGGGAATCAAATCTTTGGATAATCGCTTTGCTACCTTTGGGAGGTCTCATTATCGGCTGGAGCTACCACAGGTTTGGAGAGTCTGTGGTCAAAGGGAATAATCAATTACTTGAAGAATTTTACAACCCCCAAAAAACCATTCCACTCAGAATGGCTCCATTGGTACTTTTCGGAACCATAGCCACCCACCTATTTGGAGGTTCTGCAGGACGTGAGGGAACTGCTGTGCAAATGGGAGGAGCCATAGCAGATCAATTTACCAAATGGCTAAAACTGACCAAAGAAGACAGAAAAATCCTAATCACTATAGGAGTTGCTGCTGGCTTTGCTTCCGTATTCGGCACACCATTGGCAGGAGCAGTCTTTGCATTGGAATGGCTTGTAGTAGGGAGAATTAGGTATGAATCCATTTTACCTGCTTTTCTTGGTGCTTACATTGCAGATTATGCCTGCGCTGAATTCTGGCAGGTACACCATACTCATTATGAAATCCCTTTTGTTCCAAATATAGACATCCCGACCCTACTCTGGATTATCCCGGCAGGAATTTGCTTTGGACTGGCCGGAAGGATTTTTGCAAAAGCAACCCACCTTTGGTCAAAAGCATTTAAAACATATATCAGCTACCCCCCTCTACGACCTGTACTAGGAGGTGTAATGGTCGCCTTATTGGTTTTGGCCATGGGTACGACAAAATATATAGGCTTAGGAATCCCTACCATAGTAGATGCTTTTTCTGAAAATCTTCCCTGGTATGATTCCTTTGTCAAGATATTTATGACTTCGCTGACTCTTGGGGCAGGGTTTAAAGGAGGAGAGGTAACCCCATTGTTCTATACAGGAGCCACTTTGGGCAATGCACTTTCCGGAGTTATTCCATTGCCTGTTGCCTTGCTTGCAGGAATGGGGTTTGTAGGTGTTTTTTCAGGAGCTACCAACACCCCTTTAGCCTGCACACTGATGGGTATAGAACTTTTTGGAGCCGAATCAGGCATCTTCATCGGGGTGGCCTGCGTCGTTGCCTACATTTTCAGCGGACATGCAGGAATCTACAATTCCCAGGTCATTGGCAGTCCCAAAAGTTTCAAAGCTAAAACAAGCAAAGGAAGGAAAATCGGGGAGCTTTAGCTTTTTTGAATTTTCAAAATAGCATATTTTAGGATTTTATTTTTGAAATTCAATCCTTAGTTTTAATAGTCACACAAGATTTTTTTTTTATGAAATACCAAGACAAGTATCGCAGCGAATCTTTTCAAAGGATTTCAGCATACATTTCCAACAATCAATTAAATTGGAAAGACGATACGTTTTATTAAACCTAAAATATAATAGGCCAGTTAAAAAGAGGCCTGACAATCAGTCTTTTTCTAAAAAAACATTTCTTAGAAGTTACTCCCAAATATTCATTATGATACAAAAAAATCTAAACCCTTTCTATCTACTCCTCCTTTTTTTTCTCCCCTTTTTCACCCTTGCCCAATCCGACCTTTCCGAAAAAGTCCCACTCGATCCACGTGTAAAAAAAGGAACTTTAGAAAACGGTTTGGTCTACTATATCCAACAAAACCCCAAACCTGCCAACAAAGTAGAATTGAGGCTTGCTGTCAATGCCGGTTCTGTTCTTGAAAGGGAAGATCAGCTCGGATTGGCCCATTTCACCGAACATATGGCCTTCAATGGCACCGAAAATTTTGAAAAAAATGAACTGATCTCTTACCTCCAATCCATAGGGGTTTCTTTTGGTGCAGACCTCAATGCTTATACGGGTTTTGATGAGACAGTCTATATTTTACCCATTCCCTCTGATGATGAAGAAAAACTGAAAAGTGGTTTTCAAGTATTGCGGGACTGGGCAGGAAACATTTCCATGAAGGGTGAGGACATTGACAGTGAAAGAAGCATCATCGTTGAGGAGTGGAGAACGGGGCAGGGTTATAGTCAAAGAATGCGGGATCAATATTTACCCAAACTCCTATTCCAAAGCCGCTATGCGGAAAGATTGCCCATAGGAGATATGGAAATCGTCAAAAATTTCGAACATGAAACCCTCCGGGATTTTTATAAAGATTGGTATAGACCCAACAACATGGCCGTCATTGCCGTGGGAGATGCCGACCCTGCTGAATTGGAAAAGATGATTCTGGAATTCTTTGGGGATTTGAAAAATCCGGAGAATTATCCCGAGCGAAAATTCTTTGAAGTCCCAGAACATGAGGAAACCTTTGTGAGCATAGTAACAGACCCTGAAGCACCTGGCATTCAAATCCAATTGTTCTACAAGCATCCTCCTCTCTCTTTTCATACCAAAAATGATTATAAACAATATCTCATAAGGACCTTATACGCTGGAATGCTTACGCAAAGGCTGGATGAAATCAGGCAAAAACCTGATGCCCCATTTATTTTCGCAGGAACAGGGTATGGCAACTATGTCAGAAGCATGGATTATTTTTCAGCTTCTGGTGTGGTAGCCCCTGGAAAAGTAACTGATGGCATACAAGCATTGGTTACCGAAAATGAAAGGGTTGCACAGCATGGCTTTACACAGGCTGAACTTGATAGGGTCAAACGTTCTGTGCTCAACAGCGCAGAAAGATCATTCAAAGAAATGGACAAGGCAGAATCAAGATCTATTGTAGGCCGTTATGTGAACCATTTTTTAAAAGGAAATTTCGCCGAGGGTGAAGAATGGAAATATAATTTTTACCAAGAAATACTGCCCCTTATCACTTTGGAAGAAATCAATGCCCTGGCTGGGGAATTGGTACGCAATGAAAACCGGGTAGCCATCATCATGGCCCCTGAAGAACAAAAAGAAGACCTACCCAACGAAGAACAGATAGCAGCACTTTTTGACAAGTTGGAATCCTCAAATTTGGAACCTTACATAGAAAAGGAGTTGGCTGATCAACTGATGGGTTCTCCTCCAGCTTCTGGGAAAATAGTATCGAAGGAGGAAATTGAATCAGTTGGGATTTTTGAATACCAGCTCTCCAATGGAGCAAGAGTATTCTTAAAGCCTACAGACTTTAAGAATGATGAAATTCTATTTTCCATAGTTGGAAAAGGTGGAGTTTCTGTATATCCCGATGAGGACCACTATTCAGCCAGCTATGCTGGTGTCATGGTCAATGTCATGGGAATTGGTGATTTTTCTCCATCAGATTTGAGAAAAATTCTGGCAGGAAAAACTGTTTCAGTAACTCCTAATATAGGCACATATAATCAGACTATTTCCGGATCCTTTTCCCCAGCACAATCAGAGACAGCCTTACAGCTGATTCACCTCTATTTTACCGAAACAAGGCTTGACCGGGAATTATTTGATGTCTACATTGCTAACCAAAGAACACAAATTGCCAGTGCTGCCGGTAATCCAGACTACCAGTTTTCCAAACAGCTGAATAAGATCATTGCCAATGGCAACCTTCGGGCGATGGGAATCTATGAGGCTGAAGAGTTGGATAAAATATCAGTAGAAAGAGGACTTGAAATTTTTGATGAGCGTTTTTCCAACGCCGCAGATTTTGATTTCTTTTTTGCAGGAAATATTGATCCTGAAATTTTCATCCCACTTTTAGAAAAATACATAGCTAGTCTCAAAGGCGACCCTGATAATACCAAGGATTTTGTGGATATGGGTATCCGTGCTCCACGCGGAAAGACTGAAACCATTGAAGTAGGATCCGATGAAAAAAGTCAGGTGATCCTGTTTTTTTCAGGAGAAACCCAGTACGACAGAAGTCGGGCCAGAGACATTTCTTTTCTTGGAGAAATACTGACAATCAAACTGATAGAAAGTCTTAGAGAAGAAATCGGAGGTGTATACGGTGTGGGAGCAAGTGGAAGCATGACCATACAGCCTGTAGATCAATTTTCTTTCTCCGTCAGTTTCCCCTGTAGTCCAGACCGTGTGGACGAACTGATTGAGGCTACTTGGAATGAAATCAGGAAAATTCAGGAAAATGGACCCGAAGAAGATGATCTAAAAAAGGTCAAAGAAAAAAGAAGAATAGCCCTAGAGGAGAACTTAAAAAGAAATAATTATTGGATTGCACAAATGAATACGGTAAGGAATTATAATCTGGACTGGAAAGACCTATTAAATGGTAAAGAAAGTATTGAATCAGTAAACTCACAAAGGATACAGGAAGCGGCTCGAGAGTTTTTAACAAAAGAGAACCTTTTGGAAATCAGGAAATACCCAAAAGCATCAGATTAAAAAAACTCTTTCAAAAAGTATTTATCATGGTTAATTTTCCAAAACAGTAATTTCTGCTTTCCTTCGCTTTATGGACTTACAGTGGATATGGACCGGGATTGAACAAGGAATAGCCGAAATGAGTTTGCTGGAGGGTGTTGCGGTAATTTTTGGAATTGCCAGCGTGATCTATTCCATCAAGAAAAATATTCTTGTCTTCCCCACCGGAATGGTCAGCACGCTCATTTATGTCTATATCTGCCTGGAATATAAACTCTATGCAGATATGGGTATCAACGCTTACTATTTTGGCATGTCAGTTTATGGCTGGTATCTATGGAGCAGGCCAACTGGTGAGAGGGAGGAATTACCGGTAACATGGTTGAGTAAAATGGGAATAGTCAAATCCATTGTCTTATTTTTAGGTTCATATGCGGTCCTATATTATGTATTGGCCAACTTTACAGATAGTGATGTACCTTATTGGGATTCATTTACCACATCATCAGCATTTGTAGGCATGTGGTTAATGGCTAAGAAAAAAGTAGAAAATTGGATAGCATGGATCATCACTGATATTGTTTCCGTTCCACTTTATTTCTATAAAGGCCTCATGTTGACATCTTTCCAGTTTTTATTTTTCACTGTTTTGGCTACCATCGGATTGATAGAATGGATCAAAGCAGCAAAAAAGGAACAAAAAGCCTATGCTTAAGAAAGTGGTAGTTATAGGTCCGGAATCAACCGGTAAAAGTACCCTTTGCGAGGCGCTTGCCAAGCATTTTCAATGCCCCTTGGTTCCGGAATATGCCAGACAATACATAGACTTATTAGACCGTCCATACATTTTCGGTGATTTGGAGAAGATCGCGAGGGGACAAGTTCTCTTAGAAGAACAGGCACTAAAAAAGACAGATAAGTTGGTCATTTGTGATACTGACCTTCATGTTTTAAAGGTCTGGAGTGAACACAAATATGGAGAGGTTTCCCCTTGGATTCTTCAACAGATCACCCAGAGAAAATATGACCTTTACCTCCTTACCGACATAGATGTACCTTGGGCTGATGACCCACAGCGAGAGCATCCTGAACCCCTCATGAGAAAATACTTTTTTGATTTATACCAAAATCTCATTCAAAAATCAGGAGTTCCGTATACTATACTATCGGGAGAAAATAAAGCAAGAGTTAAGAGAGCCATTCATCGCATTGATGAACTGTTAGTAAAAATTAACTGAAGCATAACAAAAGGATTCCTTTGATCACTGCATAAATCGACAAATAATCGGTATCTTTGAACAGAATGTAAGATGATCACCCAGCTTGTTTTTCGTTCGAATACAATAATTATCAATTCAATTTTATTAAGATGCGTCCCCCTAGATTCAATGCCGCATCCTCCTTTCATTCAGATTTAAAAGGGAGGGTCAAAAATTACTTTACAGAGAAAAACATCAGTCCTACCGGAAATTCCAAATTATACTTTAAGGCCATCTTAATGGTGACGCTTTATGTAGTTGTCTTTATCCATCTGGTATTCTTCACTCCTTTTTGGGCAATTGCCTTGCTTGAGGCAATACTACTTGGAGCTTTAGCAGCTGGGATAGGCTTCAACGTTATGCACGATGGGGCACATGGAAGTTTTTCCAAAAAATCCTGGGTCAACGAACTTGCAGGTGTTACGATTAATTTCTTGGGAGCAAATGTGTTCATGTGGAAAACCAAACACAATGTAGTACATCATTCTTTCACCAATGTAGATGAAGTGGATGACGACATGAATGCCAGACCTCTTTTGAGGCTGTGTCCCAATCAAAAAAAATATGCTATCCATAAGTATCAGCATAGGTATTTCCTTCTGGTTTATTCCATCTTGTATATCTATTGGGTATTCTTCACAGATTATAAGAAATATGTGACCAAAAAAGTAGGTACTACACCCATTCAAAAGATGGATGTTAAAGAGCACGTGGTTTTTTGGGGATTTAAAGCAATACATATTTTGCTGTTTGTAGCCTTACCGATTTATGTTGTCGGTTTTCTACCGTGGTTGGTAGGTTTTCTTGTGTATGGTATTTCTACAGGGATTTTCCTAAGTGTAGTTTTTCAATTGGCTCACTCCCTTGAAGAAACTGAGTTTCCTATGCCAGATAAGGACTCCAATAAATTGGAAAATGATTGGGCTGTACACCAGTTGAAAACGACAGCAAATTTTGCTACAAAGAATAAAGTCTTATCCTGGATGATCGGCGGATTGAATTTTCAGATTGAGCACCACCTTTTTCCAAATATCTCTCATATCCATTATCCAGCTATCAGTAAAATCATAAAAGATACCTGTAGAGAGTATAATATTGCCTACATAGAGCATCCAAAAATGCGAATGGCATTTGCTTCCCATGTAAATCATCTCAGACACTTGGGGAGATCCTAAAAATCAGCAAAATGATGAAATCAATGCCGGACATAAACCTGTCCGGCATTTTTGTTTTTATCCTCTTCCCTTTACAAAATTCAACCTTCCCGATTTTTATAGCAGGTTAATTATTTGCTTCATACACTTTTCAAATTACCTTTGTGCCCAAGATCATTAGGGGTGCCTTAACAAAACGGGCTGAGATCATACCCACAATACCTGATCCGGGTAGTGCCGGCGAAGGGAAATGAGTAACTGAAGATTGCAGAAATACCAAAACCTAGGATATAGGCATCAAAAGCCAATATAAGCATGCATGCTAAAGGTAAATCTGAATGCTTTGGTAAAGGGTAAACAACTGGAAGAAAATCCCCCTTGATTTTCTGATGTTTAACCAAAATCTCCGGAAAACCGGAAAGTACAAATCAACATGAAAAATATAATTTGCATTCTTGCCTTTTGGCTGGTATCCATGATTACTATGGCGCAGTCAAACCTGCGCGGAGTAGTTCAAAGTAGCTCGGGAGAAGAGCTTGTTGGTGCCAATGTCATTTTAAGTGGTACAGGGAGAGGCTCTACTACAGACCTAAATGGAAAATTTCAAATCAGAAATATTCCTGACGGTAATTATACGCTCAGGGTCACTTATTTGGGCTATGAGCCATTTAGCAGGGAAATCACTTTCCCCAGCACAGAAGAATTGGAAATCACCTTACAATCAAGCAGTCTTCTGACTGAGGAATTTATCGTGTATGCCACAAGAGCTACGGATAAAACTCCCACCACCTTTACCAATATAGACAAATCAGATATTGCCAAACTGAATCTTGGGCAAGACATTCCTATTCTGCTGAATTTCACGCCATCAGTTGTGAGTTTTTCTGATGCCGGTGCAGGTGTTGGGTACACTGGTTTGAGGATCCGAGGCTCTGATCAGACCAGAATCAATGTGACAGTAAATGGTATCCCACTCAATGATGCTGAGTCACATGGCGTATTTTGGGTTAATATGCCTGATTTTGCCTCCTCAGTGGATAATATTCAGATTCAAAGAGGGGTAGGAACCTCCACCAATGGTGCGGCAACTTTCGGTGCCAGCCTGAATATCCAGACTGACACAAGACAGGAGGAGGCCTATGGGGAAATAGATAATTCATTTGGATCCTTCAATACCAGAAGACACATGGTCAAAGTAGGTTCAGGCTTGATCAATGACAAATGGGCATTTGATGCCAGGTTATCTCAGATAAGCTCTGACGGTTATATTGACAGGGCTTCTTCTGATTTAAGATCATACTTCCTATCAGGAGGCTATTATGGCGAAAATCACGTGGTGAAATTGAATATTTTCTCAGGGGCTGAGGTCACTTACCAAGCCTGGGAAGGAGTACCACAAGCCTTATTGGAAACCAATAGAACATTCAATCCCTATACCTACGACAATCAGGTAGACAACTACAGACAGACACATAATCAATTGATTTATACAGGTCAATTTGGACCCAACTGGAAAGCCAATGCTGCTCTTCATTATACATATGGCAGGGGCTTTTTTGAACAGTTCAGGACCAATGACAGATTGAGCAATTATGCCCTACCACCTCTACAGATTGGAGGAGAAAGCATTGCAAGAATGGACCTTATACGAAGAAGGTGGCTGGACAATGATTTCTATGGCGCAGTATTCTCTCTCAATTATTTGTCTGATAATAAAAAGCTTGATGCCATCATTGGTGGTGGTGCAAACCGATATGATGGAGACCATTTTGGTGAACTGATATGGATGCAATATGCTGGTGATGTCAATATCAGAGATAGGTATTATGACAACAGAGCCGTCAAGGATGACTACAATATATATACAAAAGCGACCTATGAGGCAGTTGATGGACTTTATGTTTTTGGAGATCTTCAGTACAGGCGTATAGATTATACCTTTGACGGTATCAACAATGACTTGAGGGATATTTCAGGAGAAGTTACCTACAACTTCTTCAACCCAAAGTTCGGGCTTACTTACCAACCAGATCCTAGCAAAACCTGGTATGCTTCCTATGCAGTGGCCAATAGAGAACCTGTAAGAAGGGATTTTACAGATAGTCCGATTGTAGACAGGGCTCCTCAAGCAGAGAACCTTCAAAATATTGAAGCTGGGTATAAAAGACAGGGTTCTGGATTTACGTATGCTGCTAACCTTTACTACATGAATTATAGGGATCAATTGGTTCTTACAGGACAGCTCAACGATGTAGGGGCTTATGTGAGAGACAATGTTGACAATTCTTACAGAGCAGGTATTGAAGTAGAAGCTGCGTATCAGCTATCCAGTAAATTCACCATCGGCGGTAATGTGGCCTTCAGCAGAAATAAAATCGAGGAGTTCCGCGAATTTATTGACGATTATGCCGCCGCTGAATTCCAGCAGGAAGTGATTGTGCATAGGGACACAGATATTGCCTTTTCTCCAAATACAGTAGCTGCTGCAATTCTTGACTATCGCCCAATCAAAAACCTTGAAATCAGCCTCCTCAACAAATATGTAGGCAGTCAGTTCATGGACAATACCCAAAATGAAGACAGGATGTTGAACGCATTCTGGACTTCTGACCTGAGGTTTAATTATGCCATGCGTCCGAGATTCGTAAAAAATTTAGAATTCACCTTATTGGTAAACAATATCTTCAATCAACTCTATGAACCAAACGGATATACCTTCAGCTACTTCCTACCTGCCGAAGGAGCTTCGGGTAGGGAGTTGATAACAGAGAATTTCTATTACCCACAGGCAGGCACAAACTTCCTGGCCGGTGTCAAAATCCTATTTTAACAAAATGCCCTTCAGAAAAAGTCTGAAGGGCATTTTGTTATTAATTTCTTATTCCCTCTGCAAAAAAATTCTTTACCCATAAATTCCTGCTCACTAGATTCACTACGTTGAGTATGTCGTAAACAGTCTTGGGCGCAAAAGGAGAAATAATCACTTTAAAATGTCCTTTGCGGTCTTTTTGTATTTCCAAATCAAACTTTTTTTGCAAGTCCAACAATTCCTTTGGGAAAAACACAGAACTCACAACAGGTGATGCCACTTTGGGCTTGATTCCAAACCTTTGTTTTTGACTGATGAACTTTTGATAAACTAATTTATCCTGGAAACTTCTTTCCTGTAGTTTCAGGAATGATTTATTGAGGAATTTTGGATTGAATTGATGGGTAAGTTCCAGGCCACCTTTGACAAGCGAATACTTCATCTCATCATGAATGCTGTAATTCACTGTGAGGTTATTCTTGATGCCTAGAAACTTCCAAAGGTTATTTATCCTGAGAAGTTCCATTTGGGTTTATTTTGGGTTATTTATCAAACGGTAAAAGTCTACCAGAGTTACTTTGACCGCATCTCTTTCCGGACCTTCCGTTAGTATGGGCACCCAATCTTCATTGTGCCACATTTCAAAATACGTATTTTCAATCAGTTTAGGATAAATTTGCTCTGCGAATTCAAAATGAGCGAACTTGTTGCCACCCTGAAACTCAAGCTCGCCCGATTCTCCGGAATCTGAGTTTATCCATTTTATTTTCAGTGGCAAACTTTCCGGAAAGGGTTCTGCATAGATGTAAGCCTCATTTTTCACCCTATTGAGTAAAATCATAAAGTTAAGATGGGGTTGGGAATCTGATTTCTCCCTTTTACCATGCCTGTATAGGTTCATTTTAGCATCATTCCTACCTTCAATATCATAATGCGAAGCTCTGAGGTTTTTGAAATATATCCTCTCAGGGTCTGCCACATACATGATACTGTCCATCTCTCCTGTATTGTTTGCCCTCTTTTCGTTGAAAAAAGACAATACAAATACAAAAAATAAAGAGCCAAACCCGAATATTTTAAAAATGCGGATCATCTCTGGAGAGAATGTATCTGGAGAGGCTTGCGGCATGTTGGTTTTTAAAAGTAAACAGATCAGCTTAGGCAAAAGTTTGGAAGGGCATAATCTCTTGACATGAAACCCCACTCTTTTACCCTAAAAAACCCTGTTCAAATCAACAATCAATGAACATAAGATCCTGCATTGATATCAATGGTACAGCCTGTTGCATGGTCAGCAAGTCCTGAACACAGCATAGTAACCAAAGGAGCGATATCTTTCGGTTCAGTGAGCGTATCCAAAGCAATGTCATTGAGTGCATACTCTTCTCCATATTGATCCATAAAATCCTGGGCCATATCAGTTCTGGTAAATCCTGGCGCAATGATAAAAGCCTTAATCCCGTCTTTACCATAATATCTGGCAATCGATTTGGTAAAAGAAACTATTGCTGCCTTAGAGGCCGCATAAGCCAGGTAATCCGGAGTATCACCCCTGAAAGCCGCTCTTGATGAAATATTGATCAATCTCCCGCTTTTATTTTTCTTGGCGTGTTCAATAAATTCTTTGCTGATAATTGCCAATGCATTGATATTGACATCCATGGTCTTGAGCCAGGCATCAGTCCAAATTTCGGAATCGGCATCATCCGCTACGGAAATGGCTATTCCTGCATTATTAATGACCGCATCAATTTTTCCATGACTATCGACTAAGGAAGCAAACCAGCCTTTTACTTTTGAAAGGTCTGACAGATCGCATGGACATAAATACGATTTATTAGCCAGCTCTTGCTGAAGCTTGGCAGCCTCTTCTTTATTGGAATTGAAGTGGATCAAAACCTCTGCACCAGAATTGGACAATTGCTGGGCAATTGCTTTACCTATGCCCCTAGATGCGCCTGTGACTAATATTCTTTGATTTTGTAGAGAAATATTCATGCTCTTTTTTTAGGAAATTAAATGATGAAAGATCCACCCAGGACCTACTTTACTTTGACTATTTCTTCAAAATTTCCTTAATCTGAAAATCCTGCAGATTACAGTTTATCCACTCTTCCTCCAGATCAGCTCCGTATTTTTTATAAAAGTTAATGGCTGGCGAATTCCAATCCAAAACCTGCCAAGTCATTCCAGAGCAATTCTCTTCAAGAGATTTTTCCAATGTCCTGTCAAAAAGAAGTTTTCCAGCTCCATTTCCCCTCTCGGATTCTGTCACAACAATATCCTCAAGATAAAGTCTTTTCCCTTTCCATGTACTGTAGCGGTAATAAAAAATGGAAATACCGATGATTTCACTGGAACTATCCTTCACTGCTACATAAAACCCAAATACGGGATTTTCTCCAAAGCCATCTTTTTCCATCAATTCCACCGTATTGATAACCTCATTCGGTGCTTTTTCATAAATAGCCAACTCATTTACCAATTCCAATACCCTTGGCAAATCCTCTATTTTTCCTTTTCTGATAGTGTACATAATTTAAAATTATCAATTTATCTCCGAAAATGACGAAAGGAATGCTGTTAACGGTATTTTTTTATGATTATCCTTTAAAACAAAATCAATTTCTATCTTTGGGCAAAAAGTATTTTAACCTATATGTATTCTCCAGAACGCGCTATATGTTTTTAGCAATTGATGCAGGTAACTCCAATATTGTATTTGGCTTTTTTGATGAAGCTAAGGAAAAATGGATTCATGAGTTTCGGATAGAAACCAATAAAGAACTTTCCAAACTCAAATTGGAAACAGAAATCCGGCTTTTCTTCCTAGAAAACGACATAAAAATAGACCAGATCAAACAAGTGGGAATCTCATCTGTGGTACCTGAGATTAATCCGATACTCAAAAGTTTTTGCAAAGATTATCTTCAACAAAACTGCTACCTTATTAATGGCAACAGTTACGAAAAACTCAAAGTAAGCACGACAAGACCAAATGAAATCGGTTCAGATCTCATGTGCAACGTAACTGCTGCCTTTGAAAGGTTTGAAGATACCTGCATTATTGTAGATTTTGGAACTGCTCTGACATTTACAGCTGTGGGTAAAGAAGGAAAAATCCTAGGTGTGAATATAGTTCCCGGATTGAAGACTGCCATCAAATCATTGTTTTCCAATACATCTAAGCTACCGGAAGTAGAACTCACTTTGCCTAAATCAGCTCTGGGACGTAATACAACACATTCTATACAATCCGGTATTTTATATGGTTACACAGGTTTGGTTAAAGGAATGTTGGAAACCATGCAAAAGGAAATTGCAATTCCTTGCCACATCATCGCCACGGGAGGCTTATCAACTATCCTCACCACTTTGCAAGACTCATTTGAAGTAGTAGATCGAAACCTTACATTGGAAGGTATTCGCTTGATTACCCTTACCAATCTCAGGTCTTAAATGGAATCAGCAAATTGGGATCAGGACAAATATTCCTGAATTTTTCTACTTCTCTGTGTGAGCATACTCCTGGAAAGTCACCAAACATTCCCATCATATCCCACATCAATTGAAAATGCAGGTGTGGAGGCCAATCACCATTTTCAGGAAATGGACCCAGATGACAAAAGCGCTGACCTTTGCTTATTTTCTGCCCTACTTCCAGACCTTTTAGGTCTTCCAAGGCTAAATGACCAAACAGGCTATAAAGCTTTCTTTCGCCTAACTCATGTTCCAATATGATGGTTGGTCCGTAATTCCCAAATCCAGCATTGTCCTGAAAACTATGGATTTTCCCATTCAATGGCGCAAATACAGGAGTCCAGGCGTCAGCCCAAATATCCACTCCCATATGTACATCTCTGAAGTCAGCCAACTCAGTTGAAAAAACAGCACTTCTACTGTATATGGCCCTATGCTCAAAATATCCTCCTATCCCATATTTCTTTTTTGACCTGGAGATCTTTTCAAAAACATAAGTGTCAAATTTAGCTGTATCAGATAGGTCTATTTCTTCCAAGTCATGATTTGACGGAGAAAAGTCCAATTGGATTGCATTGGATAGGTTCAAGGTTTCTCCCATGATGGGGAAAAGTTTTTGTTCCTCCAAAATGGAGTTCAGGGCTTTTTGCATGGGGCGCAAGATAATTAAAGATGCGGAATTGACGAAAATGAGAGGGACTGGTTTCTTTAAATATCACGTTTCCAGAGCTTCTTGAATCCCAATTGATTTACATAAAAATTGAGTTCATACACTTATCCTATCTCAGTTAAGTCTTAAAAATAACATAATGTAAGCTTAAGTGTTAATTCAAAGAACCATAATTTAATATTCAATATGAAAAATTTTATAAACCATTTGTTTTTAAACAAGTATTATTTTGTTTTTATAGGGTTAATGGCAATTACCGTATCTTGTAGTGACGATGATGATCCCGATCCGATAACAACTGAACCAGATGGACAAACGATAGTAGATGTTGCTTCCGCCAATGATGATTTCTCAACTTTGGTCAGTGCTGTTGTTGAAGCGGATCTTGCTGAGACCCTATCCAGCCCAGGACCATTTACAGTTTTTGCTCCAGACAATGATGCTTTTATTCGTTTCTTAGATGAAAATAATTTGACTGCTGAAGAATTATTGGCAAATGAGAGTTTGTCTGAAATTTTATCTTACCATGTAGTATCAGGTGAAATACCTTCCAGCGCGGTAGAAGCCGGTCCGGTAAATTCTGTTGCAAACGCGAACTTCTATGTGAGTGTAGCACCGGATAATTCCATTTGGATAAATGGTAATACAAGAATTACAGCTACTGATATTGATGCATCCAATGGGGTCATACATGTTTTGGATAATGTAATCATTGCTCCATCAAATAATATCGCTGAAATAGCAATAGCTTCTACTGAATCAGCTGAACCTGAATTCACACAATTAGTCGCTGCTCTGGTGAGGGCTGAATTGGTCGATGCCGTGAGTGGTGGAGTAACAGATAATCTGACTGTTTTCGCACCAACTGATGCTGCATTTGAAGAGTTATATGATGCACTAGGCGTATCTGGTGTTGATGAAATACCTGTAGATTTATTACAGAGTGTTTTAGAATATCATGTAGTACCTGTGAGAGCTTTCTCGCAAGACTTGAGACAAGATGCCGAATTGCCAACATTATTGAATGGGCAAACTTTAACAGTGGATTTGGATAATCTGCAAATAAATGATGCTGGACTAGTTGGTTCATCATTAAATATTCATGCAACCAATGGTGTAATTCATGCTATTGATCGGGTTATACTTCCAGCATCAGGTGACGAATCTGCGGCAACTATAACTCTAGATAATGTAGGCGCCTCTGCTTATGTAATTACATCAATCGATGGTGATGGTGCATCAGCTGAACTCGACACTGAGAATACAGCTATCACTTTACAAAGTGGTTTAAGATATACATTTGTAAATAATGGGGGTTCGGCACATCCTCTAGACTTCAGGGATAGTGATGGGAATATTCTTCTGGCACAAGGAGATCAAGATGGATCTTTTGAAGATGATTCCAATGTTGCTTTTGAAGTAGACGGAGATAATGTAAGCTTTACAGTGACCGAGGATTTTGCCAATGAATTAGCCGTATATAGATGTACTGCACATGCTTCAATGGAAGGCGAAATTATTATTACTGAGTAAATATACATAAGTTTGGTTCAGACAAGGCGGGCTCTTAGGGGTCGGCCTGTTTGTTTTTTTATCAATACCAGAAAGGTACCTTTGATTTTACCCGGGATATTTGAACTTTTGTATAGGTCAATAGCTTCATTCAAAATAAGCTTACAATTGATTTTAAAGAAGATTTTATGAATTTCCCATCCCAAGCTGATATTAAGGAGGCGCATAGACGCATCCAGCCATTTATCCACAACACGCCTATACTAAGTTCGGAGGCAATCAATAAAATTGCCGGAGCAGAACTTTTTTTCAAATGTGAAAACTTCCAAAAGGTCGGAGCATTCAAGGCACGTGGAGCAGCAAACGCAGTAAGCAAACTTACAGACGAATTTAAGAAAAATGGAGTAGCTACCCATTCTAGCGGAAATCATGCTGCTGCCCTTGCAAGGGCAGCTAAAGTAGCAGGGATTCCTTCTTATATTGTAATGCCTTCCAATGCACCAGAAATCAAAAAGAAAGCTGTAAAGGGTTACGGTGGAGAAATCATTGAATGTGAACCTAACTTGATCGCCAGAGAAACAACCTTACAGGAGGTTGTAGAGAAGACAGGAGCCACGTTTATCCACCCTTATGACAACAGGGATGTAGTGGAAGGTCAGGCAACCTGCGCTTTGGAGATGTGGGAAGCAGGAATTGATTTTGATACTATCATGACACCAGTTGGAGGAGGTGGTCTTTTGGGTGGAACGGCACTTGCTACACATTACATTTCTCCCAAAACCAAAGTAATCGCAGGTGAACCTGAAGGAGCAGACGATGCCTACAGGTCTTTTCAAGCAAAAGAACTCATCCCAATGAAAAGCCCAAATACTATCGCTGATGGCTTGTTGACCTCGTTAGGCAAAATAAATTTTGAAATAATTCTCGAGCATGTGGACGACATACTCACTGTAAGCGATGAAGAAATTGTAGAAGCCATGAGACTGATTTATGAAAGAATGAAAATTGTTATAGAACCTAGCTGTGCTGTTCCTTTGGCGGCATTGTTGAAAAATAAGGAAAGGTTTGCGGGTCAAAAAGTAGGAATTATTCTTTCAGGTGGAAATGTTGATTTGGCAAAACTCCCTTTCAAATAAACAGGAAGCAAGCCCAGCTTGCTTCCTTTTTTATATTGTTTTATAATTATTGACATCTATATACGTAACCAAAGAAGATGAGGTAAGGAAATATCCTAATATCAATCTCGTATCTACGAATATCTCCTATGAAGAATCTTTAAAAAGATCGCGAGCATTAATACTGACAATCAAATAAAGCTTTATTTAAATTCTCATACCTCAACCATAATGCTGTCATGAATCCCATCCCACAGGATTTTACGGGCTTTCAAAGCTTCAATGGCAGCATTTTCAGTTTCTTTCCATTTCACAGCATCCTGACCACAAAGGTGCTCCAACATTCGCATTGCAAGAGGCCCATGATGGTCTTCATCTAGATGAATATGCCTTTCAAAGTAAAACTCTAATGTCTTCAATTCTTCAGGCTTTGAAGCAATCAGGTCATTGACCAATTTACGGAACAAATCAGGTATCAGGTCTTCCCTTCCCAAAGTAAATGAGGCGGCTATTTCATGTGGCTTACCGTATAACACCGTATGAAAATTTGTTTTTAGAAAAGCCTTGGTAGCAGTAGGGATGTCAATACTTTCCAGTGCCTCATCAAATCCCACCCCCTCATTTAGCAACTCAAGAAGTCGATCTATAAAATACGTACTCGCCCCTGCTTCCTGCATGGCCCTGAGGTACAATTCAAAATGGGAACAATAACTGCCGTTACCGTCCTCATCGCTTTCCTCTGCCATTACAATGTCATTGATCAACCTTGTCACCTGAGGATCTCCAGATGGTCTCCATGGCAAACTCATACCCGTCAATCTCAATTGCAAAGCTTTGAGTAAACTCATAAAATCCCAAACAGCAAAAACATGCTGCTCCATGAAAACCTGAAAATCTTCCAGGGAATCCATATCCTTATAAATTGGATGGGCCAATAATTGATTCCTGTAAGGCTGAATAGCCTCCATCAATTTTTCAATATGCATATGATAGTAAAATTTGGGTGATTTTATTCTAAACTATAAATCAGGCAAATTGATTTGGATATATTATTCTTTTTTTAGACTGAGTTACATATAAATTTCACGATTCTAATCGGATGAATAACAAGTTCAAACTTTTATTCTGCAAACTGCAGTCTGACCAAGTGAGCATAAAACCCATCTTCCTGCAAGGCCAAATTATCATGGGTCCCTTCTTCAACAATTTCTCCTTCTTGAAGCACATATATTCTATCCACTTTTCTGATAGTAGCCAATCTATGTGCGATGATAATAGTGGTTCTGTTTTTCATCAATTCATCCAGGGCTTCCTGTACTAAAGATTCTGATTCGGCATCAAGGGATGATGTGGCTTCATCAAGTATCAAAATAGCAGGATCCTTTAAAATTGCCCTTGCTATGGCTACTCTCTGACGCTGCCCCCCTGAAAGTTTGATGCCTCGTTCACCGACTTTGGTTTCTAGTCCCTCAGGAAATTTACTGATAAACTGCCATGCATTGGCTTTTTTAGCAGCCTCAATGATTTCTTCCTCAGTAGCATCAGGTCTCGCATAAGCAATATTTTCTCTGATGCTACCACCAAAAAGTAATACTTCCTGCGGCACAATACCAATGTTAGACCTGAGCTGCTTGAGATTCCAATCAGAAATAGGCTTGCCATCCACCAAAACCTGTCCCTTTTGAACTGGATAAAATTTCAGTAAAATTTGAACTATAGTAGATTTACCAGCCCCTGAATGTCCGGCAAGCGCAACTTTCTCCCCAGCTTGAATATTGAAATTGATATCTTTCAGTACTTCGGACTCAGGTCTGGTGGGATAAGAAAACGCCACATGCTCAAAATTGATATTCCCCTCGATAGGTAACTTTTGAAAATCTGCAGTGGATTCTTCAGGATGTTCTTCCAGAATTTCCAAAACTCGTTCCGAAGAACCTATGGCTTTCTGAATTTGCCCATAGATATCTCCCAGTCCTGCAATTGAACCTCCTATAAATGTGGTATACAGCACAAAAGAGACAAGGTCTCCCACACTCATATCTCCTGAAGCTACAAGTGAAGCCCCGTACCACATCACGGCAACAATACCGCCGAAAAGTGCGAAAATAATAAAAGATATAAATGCACCTCTAAATCCTGCTGCTTTTAAGGCAACATTGACAACTTTGTTTAGACCACTTCTATAGCGATTGGACTCATATTCTTCTCCAGCAAAAGATTTTACTGTCATAATGGACTGAAGGGTTTCCTCCACAATCACATTGGCTGCAGCCAATTCGTCTTGTGTCTGCTTGGATAGTTTCCTGATAAATTTACCAAAAACCATAGCAATGAGCACCAAGACAGGAAAAGTTGCCAACATAAAAAGGGTGAGCTTCGGGGTCGTGAACATCAGGAAAATCACACCAGCAAGCAATGTGATGACCTGGCGGAATAACTCTGCCAGGGTAGTAGAAAAAGTATCCTGCAACATACTCACATCAGCCGTGATTCTGCTGATCAATTCTCCGGTTCGCCTTTTGTCAAAAAATGTCATTGGTAATTGTACCAGTTGACTGTATAGTGCTATTCTGATATCACGCATACTTCTCTCGCTGACTTTTGCAAAAAGCCATACTCGGAAAAAAGAAAATATGGATTGTACCAGCAATATTCCCAAAAGAATAAAAGCTATATTATTGATACCACTGACCAACCATTCCTCTCCTGAAGCCGCATCAATTAGCTTACCTGCTACGAAAGGAAAGGTCAGGAGGGTAAGACTGGAAAAAGCCAAAAAAAGCATCCCCAGAATAAAATTGAATTTATATGGAAGGATAAACCTGAATATTCCTCCCAGTTTGCCCAGGTTTTGCTTGTTGAGTTTCCTCTTCTCGTGATCTTCTAGGGCTGTACCTCTCTTTTTCGCCATTATTATTACCTCGTCACTCCTTTACAATCTGCAAATTTAATCAATCCCTTTCCCCAGCAGTCAATTTTTCATGCTTTTTTGTAGCTTAATGCCGAAAGTATTTATGAAATTCAAATCTTTACAACCGACAATTCGGATTTTTCGCCATAAACAGAATGCTCTCACTACTATCAATCATTTCTTTTTCCTCTGCCAGTAATTCTCCTAAAGAATTGCTTTTCTTTTTCCCAAAAAAAAGAGAACTGCCCAAAGACAAATCCCCACATGAGCAATATTATCTGGTACAGTGGCAAAACAAGCAAAAGGTAAAGTACGGTTTTCCAAAAACCTCCACGTTCCATACTTATTCCAAGAAAGTCAAAAATCGGCTTCTTGATAAAGAGAATTGTAAATCCGGTAAAGGCAAAAACAACCAACACCAAAACTACCTGACGAAGACTTTTAAGATTCCATTTAGTCTGAAGCCTTTCTAGAAAATTCTTATCTTCTTTTTTTTCCATTACTAAACATTAACAATATCAGAAGGAAAAAGTGCAATTAATCTACTCTGAAAATCGGATACCTCTTGTGTTCTTTCTCCTTCCACGGTGACCTTTCATACACCCATCTCAATTGGGCTGCTGCACTTTTAGCAAGATTTTCATCCTTTGCCTTTTCCTCCTCCAATACCTGCCTCATCCTACCATGTTCTTCAAGAAACTCATTAGCCAAATCTTCAAACACATACGAAGAGTATCCTTCCTTGGCTTGAAGGATGGTGTCAAAGAAATTCCAATTGAAGAAACTATCCTCACTCTGCGGCTCAAGAACTTCCATAATATACCTGTTGACTTCCTGATCCATGGTCACCAATACATCTCCTTTTCGGAAACTGATCATTTCCTGTGATTTCTTAACTTTTGTATTGCTGTGAAGATAATGCCCTTCAAATGGACTTGATACAGTTTGGAAGTCTTCAATATGATATACACTTACTTTTATCAAGGTATCTTTACTGATCTTGTTCATTTTGACACCATTTCTCTGAAGGTTCTCTATGACTGTGTACCAACCCTGTGGAATGACATAGGCCTGAGGCTTTATAAGGGTTAGTCCTTCGCTGTAATTGTCATAAAACTTCACTTCTTTGGTAAAAGGTTTATCCCGGTCATAATACAACCTGGGAAGTCCTGAAATATCCGAGGGCTTTTGCCCAGACTCATATCCCTTAAAAGTAATCAAACTGTATTTATCCCTGTTTAAATTATGGTTAAAGGCAAATTCGCTTCTTGATTTTTGTTCCTCTCTATCGGATTTTACTACCTGCACTATTTCATCACCTTCATTTGCCAAAGCCTCCAAGAAAGTCTCTAGTAGGCTGTAAGTAGATTGAACGCGATCAGCATAAGGCTTAAGCATATGCGTTTCAGGCATAAAGCTCAGTGTAGAGAAAAGTGCAGCATATCCTGAACTATAGCGACCCAAGTCTTTGAATTGAGCCCAGCCATCCTCGGGCTTACCTCCCCAAGCATTCACATATGGTACCATTGGAAAATCTTTCTCCTCCATACTTTTGTATAGAAAGGGATTCAAATGCTCATGAAGGTATTTACCTACCTGGCCTCCCAGTCTATTATGTTGGGTAGAAATCAGCGTCATCACATGTTGATAATCTGCACCATTACTGACATGGGTATCCACAAAAATATGAGGCCGAAGCCAATTGAAGATCAGTTGAAATGAACGGGCATTTTTAGTATCAGCCTTGATGAAGTCTCTGTTCAAATCAAAATTCCTGGCATTGCCCCTAAACCCATAAGCTTCCGGACCATTTTGATTCACCCTGCTGTGTGAACCCCTGTTTAGATGCCCCCCTATGTTGTAAACAGGTATTATGGCTATTGCAATATCGTCAGACACCTGCTGCTTACCCAGAAGAATATCCCTCAGCAACATCATACTGGCATCTATCCCATCCGGTTCACCGGGATGGATGCCATTGTTGATAAACAATATTGGCCTATCTTTCTCATGCCACTTTTTCGGATCAAATATCCTTTCATTATCATATAAAACAATATGAATAGGCTCTCCCGAGTCTGTCATTCCCATTTCAACAATTTTAACTTGCTCAAAATCCTGCGCCAAGTCTTTGAAATATTGTATGACATCTTCGTATTCAGGTGTTTCCCTTCCTCCGGTCTTTTCAAATAAAGTCTGATACTTGTCTTGAGCCATCAGTACTGACCCAAATATTAATCCTACTAAAAGGCAAACTGTCTTTTTCATCTTTTATTAATTCGATTTTTAATGATCAATTAAGCTCCAGTAGTCGGACTGGGAATCTTATATAGATTAAAAACATTCATATGCGAGGTCTTTCCTCATCCCTTCTGCTCCAGACAAACTCAAATTCAAGTCACAATTTGGTCAAAAAGCAGAAAACTTTCCAAACCAATTACATCATTGGGTAATAAAGCATCTCAAACTCTAAAAACAAGAATTAAATTTTTTACGATTTTTTCGTTACGAAAAGTTCGTAACAAAAATATCGTAATAAAGTAAACATTTTATATATTGCAAAAAAAGATAATTCAAGTGAAGAATGTATGAAAAAGCCCGAAAACCCATTTTCTATCAATGCCTATCATGGAAAAGACTATTTTTGCAATAGAGAAAATGACCTAAGAACCTTACATGATCACATCGAAAATGACAGAAATGTTGTTCTTTTTGGCTGGAGAAGGATGGGAAAATCAGCATTAATTCATAGGTTTTTTGAAGATTTGGAAAGTTCAGGAGAATATGAAACTTTGTATGTAGATTTTTTAGCTACCCATTCATTAGAGGAAGCATTGAAGACTTTTACAACTTCTGTTTATGACCGGTTTGGCAGTACCAAAAAGGGAATCACCTCTACTATCCAAAACCTCCTTTCTTCACTTGGGGCAACCTTGACTTTCAACCCGATGTCAGGGACACCTGAAATAACCCTAGGTATACGCCGACCCGAACGCTCTGAATACACACTGAACATACTCGGTGAATTTTTGAGAAAAAGAAAAAAAAGAGTGGTATTGGCAATTGATGAATTTCAACAAATCAGCTCATATCAAAAGCAAAATGCCGAAGCGGTATTCAGGACTTGGGCCCAGTTGTTTCCAGATATACGTATCATATACTGCGGCAGCCACAGAACCATGATGGCCGAAATGTTTTCAGAAAAAAGCCGCCCTTTTTATCACAGTGCTATGTTGCAGACTCTAGACCCTATTCCATTAGACAATTATGTTCCATTTATCCAAAAGCACTTTGAATCAAAAAAGAAAAAAATAGAAAAGGAGCTCATTGAGAAAATTTACAGTTGGGCAAGAGGACAAACATACACTGTGCAACTGGCATGCAACTACCTCTTTTCGCAATACACAATCGTAAAAGAAGAAAACGTAGAAACTGTATTTGACAATATTTTAATGCAATACCAAGCTGTATTTGCCAATTTCGCCAAAATACTTACAATCAATCAATGGAATGTACTCAAGTCCATTTCCAAAGAAGAGCCACTAAACAACCCTCTGAGCAGAGATTTTATAGATAAATATCAACTGGGTGCCACAAGTACAGTAAGTTCTGCCATCAAGGCTTTGGTAAGGCAAGAGATGGTCATTATCGATGAAGGGGCTTATTTGGTCCATGATGTGATTTTAGCCCGTTGGATGGCAAGGCTATAAAAAAACACCGAATCCTCGAATTCGGTGTTTTTCTGTATTGAAAGTTCTATGCAATTGAGAATATAAGACAGTATTTATTTTTAGATGATTAATCCCAATCAAAAAGCCCTTCATTCAAGCTTCTTAATGCGTCATTTTTAAAATTTGCATCTACTAAAATAGAAACATTATGTCTACTCCCACCATAGGAAACCATCCTCAATGGATACTCTTCCAGGCAATTCATGACTTTGGCAACAGTACCTTTAGACTCCGCTATCAGATTTCCTACTACTGAAATGATTGTCTGATTGGTATCAATTTCCACGGTACCATATTGCTCCAGCTCAGCAGTAATTTCCTTTAAATGGGAAATATCATCTATTGTGAGAGAAACAGCAACCTCTGAGGTTGTTATCATATCAATAGAAGTCTTATACTTTTCAAAAACCTCAAAAACTTTCCTCAAAAAACCATAAGCCAAGAGCATCCTACTGGATTTGATTTTTATTGCGGTAATACCATCCTTTGCCGCCAAAGCCTTTACGCCGACACCCAATTCTTTAGCAGTAATTGTTGTACCAACTGCATCAGGAGCCATGGTATTGAGAAGTTTTACGGGAATATTATATTGCTGTGCAGGCCATATAGAAGCTGGATGCAGTATTTTGGCTCCAAAATATGCCAACTCAGCTGCTTCATCAAAAGACATTTGAGCTATAGGACGGGTTTTATCCACTACCCTGGGATCATTGTTGTGCATGCCGTCAATGTCAGTCCAAATTTCCACCACTTCAGCGCTGATGGCTGCACCAATAAGCGAAGCAGAATAATCCGATCCACCTCTTTTGAGGTTATCCACTTCATTCCGATGATTTTTACAGATATAGCCTTGGGTGACAAAAATTCTATCTTCAGGATAATTGGCCAGGATTACCTTTACCTTATCTGAAATTTTACTTAATTCAGGTTCATGATTTTCATCTATGCTCATGAAATCCAAAGCCGGTAAAAACACCGCCGGAACATCCAATTCCTGAAGCAAGGTATAGAACAACTTGGTAGATAATAACTCTCCCTGAGCTAGAATATCCCTGTTTATCGCCTCATTGAATGAAATTTTTAAAATAATATTCAAAAATTCAAAATGCTCCTTGATGATCTTTTCGGCTTTTATCCTTGCAGCACCCGTCTTAAGAAGCTCTTTATAGAATGTCTGATAATGCCCGTGAAGAGCGTCTATCCTTTCTTTTGCCAATTCCTTATTGGCCGATGCCAAAGCATCTCCAATCCCTACCAAGGCATTGGTTGTACCTGAAAGGGCTGAAAGCACCACGATTTTTTTCTGATTATCGCGGGTAATGAGTTCCTTGACTTGGTGCATTCTTTCGGGCTTCCCAACTGAGGTTCCTCCGAATTTCATGATTTTCATCGCTTTATGAGTTTTGATTTGAGTGATTAAAAGACATAAGATTTGATACTCAAGACTCAAGACCTAAGATTTTCCAGCCAGCAAACTCAATAATCACATCTTGGCTCTTATCCTTGACTCTTGATGTTAACAAGCCCTAAACTTGATTGACACTTTAATAATTTAATCCCTTCAGGATTATCAGGCGTCTTATATCTTATTTCTTGCGTCTAATTTTTAAAATCCAAGCATTTTAACAGCTGTAATAGCTGCTTCATCTCCTTTATTACCGTGCTTCCCTCCAGACCTATCCAATGCCTGCTGTAAAGTATCAGGAGTCAAAACTCCAAAAATGACAGGTTTGTTGAATTTCAGGGATACGTTGGTAATGCCATTGGCTACCGCATCACAGATAAAATCAAAATGTCTTGTTTCACCCTGAATGACACATCCCAGACAGATTACAGCATCAATTTCTTCCAATTCAGCAAGCCACTGCGCACCTAGCGTCAGTTCAAAGGAACCCGGAACATTTTTCCTGTAGATATTGTCTTTTTTGGCTCCATGCTTCAGCAATGTATCTACTGCAGCAGAAAATAAGGATTCAGTCACTTGGTCATTCCATTCGGAAACTACGATGCCAAACTTTTTGTCTGACATGTCCAGTATATTTTTGTCTGAATACTGGCTCAGGCTTTTTAATGAAGTAGCCATATGGTTAAGTTTTTAGAGTTTCAGAAATAAAAAAAGAGTAAGACTTGAGGCCTTACTCTTTCAAAATGCTTTATAGCAAAGCATTACTTAGAGGCAAGACCTTCCAAGCGCGCTTTATGCTTTCGTGCGTTAGTAAATTCGAAAGACTCGAAATATTTATCTTCGATTGTTCCCCAGGTTTTGATAGCGTTATCAATTTCTCCTGCTTCTTCGTAGGCTATCGCCAATTTGCTCAAATATCTTGGAGCAAAATGCTTGTTTTCTTTATGGTCTACAGCTTTTTTGTAATTGGAAATTGCCTCTTTGGTATTACCTAGCTCAAGATGAGCATCCCCTAGCAAGGCATAAGCTCTAGCCTGAACAAAATAGTCGCCTGCGGAAAACTTCTTCAAATGGTCAACAGCCTTTTGAAAGTTACCTTCAGACAGGTAAATAGACCCTATGTAGAAATGGGCTAAGTTTGCAGAATTGGTTCCGCTGTACTGATCTACTATTTTCAAAAATCCTGGGTTGGATCCATCTCCATTCAATGCATAGTCTGTACTGTCCTGCTCAAAATAGTAGACTGCCTGGAACATTTCAGCCTGGGCTTTTTTGTCCTTGTTTTGTTTGTCTATCTGTAAATAGAGAATAGCAGCCATCACCAATATACCAACGACCAATATGCCTCCAAATATTTTTGAATTCTTCCTGACAAAGGCTTCTCCTCTTTCTAACCTTCCTGCTATTTCTTCCGGTTTTTCCAAAAGTTCATATTCAACCTCAGGTGCCTTTTTTTGATTTTTCTTCGCCATTTTAATTTTTTTTGCAGCCGCAAATATAAAGCTTTTACTTAATTCACAAATACCAATAAAAAAAACCAACCATGAATGTTCTTTTCAGACATCCATGGCTGATTTTAAAGTGATTTGTTTTATTCCATTACAAAAGGATAATCTTCCTGCATGTATACGTCTTTGAAGGCATTTTCTCCATCAGGCCAAGGTGATTCTTCAGCAAATTTCACTGCATCCGCTACCTGTTTCTTAACCTTTTCATCAATTTTGGAAATCTCTTCTTCAGAAAGGATTTTATTATCCAAAATTGTTTTTTTCACCTGCTCAATAGGATCTTTACCTTTATATTCTTCAACTTCTTCACGGGTTCTGTATTTCTGAGGATCCGACATTGAATGTCCTTTATACCTATAAGTACGGAATTCCAAAAGTGTAGGCCCGTCTCCTTTTCTTGCACGATCGGCTGCTTCAGCTACTGCTTCATGAATAGCCTCTACATTCATTCCATCTACTGGAAAAGAAGGCATGTCATAGGATTCTCCTATCGTGTACAATTCCGTTACATTTGAAGTACGTGCTACAGAAGTACCCATAGCGTAACCATTGTTTTCTATCACAAAAATTACTGGTGTCTTATATAGCATGGCCAAGTTCATCGCTTCGTGAACTGCCCCCTGTCTAACAGCACCATCGCCCATATAGCAAATACAAAGGTTTTTGGTTCCTTTGTACTTTTCAGCAAAACCAACTCCTAGCCCCATAGGAACTTGAGCTCCAACAATACCATGTCCTCCCATGAAATTTCTTTCCTTGTCAAAGATGTGCATGGAACCACCTTTTCCTTTGGTCGTACCTGTAGCCTTACCATAAAGCTCGGCCATAATAGCTCCTGGATCAGTACCCAATCCTAGTGGATGAGCATGATCTCTGTAGGCAGTAATCCATTTGTCATCTTTTTCCAATGCTGTGATCGCACCGGAAGCACAAGCCTCTTGGCCAATATATAAATGACAAAAACCTCTGATTTTTTGCTGTCCGTAAAGTTGTCCTGCTTTTTCTTCAAAACGCCTCATCAAGAGCATGCTCTCGTACCAAAACGTGTAAGTTTCTTTGGAATATTTTGCTTTTGCCTTGCTGGCAGTACTCTTTTTCGCCATATCGTTTGTCGTAAAATATGCTAAATTAGGCCTCAAATATAAGCAAATGGGCTGAATTTTAAGGCCATTTGCGAAAATAGTCAAAAACCATTCAGATTACCCAACATGCATCTCAAAAATATTCGTCTTCAACAGTTTAAAAATTATAAAAAGGAAGAGGTGCATTTTTCTGAAGAAATCAACTGTTTTGTAGGTATCAATGGCAGTGGAAAAACCAACCTTCTTGATGCAATACATTACCTGTGTCTCACCAAAAGTGCGCTCAATCCTATAGATAATCTCAATATTAAGCATGAGCAGAATTTTTTTACAGTATTTGGTGATTTTGATCTCAACGGAAAGGAAATTGAAATCCGCTGTCTTTTTGAGTCAGGAAAGAAAAAGCAAGTTCTTAAAAATGGCAAGGCTTACGACAAAATGAGTGAACATATAGGTTTGTTGCCTGTAGTTATGATTGCACCGGACGATACTTCACTTATCAAAGATGGAAGTGAAGAACGCAGAAAATTTTTTGACAATATTCTTTGTCAACTCAACCGAAAGTATCTTGAAAACCTGATCAGGTACCAACATTTTCTCAAGCAACGCAATGCCCTTATCAAGCAATTTGCAGAAAAAGGACGTTGGAATGAGGAATTGATTGAGCCCTACACCAGAGAAGTCATTCAGCTTTCAAAAAATATTGCATCCACCCGCCAAAACTTCCTACAGGAATATGAACCCCTGCTGATGGAATATTACAAGATTATTTCAGGTGGACAGGAGAGGATCAGTATTCAGTATGAATCCCAATGCTTACAGGAGGATTTTGAAGCTGCTTTCAGATCGAATGCACAGAGGGATTACCTCCTCCGCCGCAGCACAATGGGTATACACAAGGATGATTTTGTCTTTCAAATTTCTGAATATCCTATTAAAAAATTCGGATCCCAGGGGCAACAAAAATCCTTTATAATCGCATTGAAGCTTGCTCAGTTTATGGTTTTTTTCAAACACCTAAACACTAAACCCATTCTGCTGCTTGATGATATTTTTGACAAGCTCGATGACAGTAGGATAGAGAAGTTGATGAAGCTGGTGGCCGAACATGAATTTGGACAATTGTTTATTACAGATGCCCGGCCAGAAAGATCTCAGGGTATATTGACCAGAATGGATGCAGACTGCAGGTTCTTCTTCGTAAATCAAGGAAAAATAGAGGGTCAGCCTCAGTAATTCCTTTTCTTTTTAATCTGGGCATCCACAGAATACTTTCCAGGACCTAGAAAAAGCAAAACTATAAATATCAGTAAGAAAAGCAGACTCTTCTCCTTTGAAGAAAATGGATCATCAGCATGGGCTATAAAGGCTGCTACACTCATGGTAATAATCAAAGGAACCAAAGACAGTCTTGTCAAAAATCCCATCGCGAGTAGAATCGCACAGAAAAACTCCGCAAAAATGGCCAATTGTAAAGATAAAGCTGGACCAAGACCTATGGGATCTCTAAAAGTTGTTAGGTTGGCACTAAAGTTTGCAATTTTTGCCCATCCGTGGGTCAACATCATCAAAGCTGTACCTATTCTTAAAAGAGCTAAACCTATTCCCGGGAGAAATTGAGAGGTCGAAAAAAAGAGTCTTTTCATGCGTTTATAATTTGTTTTTCAGAGGTCACCCAGATGGATCGGGGCAGGCTCCATTTCATCTGTTCATTGTTTACTTTTCAATAGCGATATGAAATTAATAGAATCGTTTTTAGATTAAAAATTAACTACTGTATAAATTAATGTTTGAACAGTTTAAATTTCTTCCCCCAAACAATTACCTACCTGTCAAGCAATAAAAAAGGCTGCCATTAAAAATGGCAGCCTTTTTTTTATTCCCAAAGCTTAGCGGGATATTCTCCGATTTCGTGCATTTCTTTCAGTGAGGATATTACTATCGGTTTGTCCTCTGTATAAGTCACCCCAAACCAGGTTTTACCTCCTTCCAAAATTTCAAAAGCAGCTTTTCCTTCCTGTATCAAGTTATTGGCGACAGTCGGTATGTAAAATTCCGACTTTAAGTTTTCCTGGTTGGCAGGAAGAAACTCATCCCACATCCTCTGAATATCTTCGAATACAGCCTGATGAAAACCCCAAAAGTTCATCGAAACAGGAGTCCCTTCTTTGACTTCCAAAACTTCTCCCTCTCCTTTCGAAAGGATTTTCCCATTTTCTCTGGCAATTGAGGTTCTTTCTACCATCCCTACCAGTTGGTTGGAATCATTCATATCACATACGCCCCTAGAGACTGTGCCATTTGAAGACAGAACATGCTCGATAGCATACCCTACCATGGCATGTAAATTTGGCTGTACACCGTTTGAAAGAAATTTTCCCAAAACTTCAAATGCCTCTTTGCCATAAAAATCATCTGCATTGATGACTGCAAATGGTTCAGCAATGGCATCTTTTGCACAGAGTACCGCATGTGCTGTTCCATATGGCTTTACCCTTTCCGGATTTTGAAATTCTTCCGGTACAAAACTTTTGATGGACTGCAAGACAAAGTCAACTTCTATTTTGCCCTTTACTTTGGGTAAAATCAATTCCTTGGCTGCCTGAAGGATTTCCTCTCTGACGATCAAAACAACTTTTCCAAATCCTGCCCTAATGGCATCATAAATGGAATATTCCAGAATTGTCTCGCCATTGGGTCCAAAACCATCAATTTGCTTGTTTCCCCCATACCTGCTGCCCATTCCAGCTGCTAATACTAAAAGTGTCGGTTTATTATTCATCATTAAAGTTTAATTTTTTTAAAGCCTCAAATTTAGACCTTTCCATTTTGATACAAAGAATGAACCCACATTAATTTGGTTTTTTTATAAGAACACAAAAAAACAACCCAAACTATACAAATGGTTTATTTAAAAACTCATTTTTCTACTTTTTACACATTATTATAGAATTTAGATACTTAAAAAATCCTATTTGAGTCTTTTTCAACCTTTTTTTGGGTATAAGTGGTTATTTTTTAAACCAAAATTACTTTATTTTCAAATTTTGATATAGATTAGCGCAAAAAACCTATTAAACCATCCATATCATTGACTAAAATGAAAAAAATAGAAGCAATTATTAGGACATCAAAATTTGAGGAGATACATGAATGTCTTCTTGGATTGGGTGTGAAATTCCTGGCCACTTATGAGGTAAAGGGCATGGGAATGGAACCACCAAAATCTCAAACCTACCGTGGGGTTGCCTATGAACCGGCTTATATCCCAAGAACAAAAATTGAAGTGGTTGTACCGGATAGCCTTGTCGACGGAGTCGTCGATTGTATCCTCACCAACGGTAATACTGGCCGTGTGGGAGATGGGAAGATCTTTATTTATGAAGCACTCGCTGCTTATAGAATAAGAAATAATGACACGGGTGAAGAGGCCTTATAAAATTCAAGTCTTTAACTCACCGGGCAGTTACAACATCTTCTTATCATTTGTTTATTCTAAACAAATCTAATTCTCTGAGAACCTAACCTATTCAAACCTATGAATCAAGAAATATTTACCATCAACAACCTTTGGGTGCTGGTAGCTACCATATTGGTGTTTATCATGCACCTGGGATTTGCAGCACTAGAGGCAGGCCTTACACGGGCTAAAAACACTGTCAATATTTTATTTAAAAACACTATTATCCCTGCTATAGGTATTTTAACTTATGCTTTTATCGGATTTAACCTGATGTATCCCGGGGATGCATTTGTTGGAGGTTTTTTCGGAATTTCCGGCTTGGGTCTGAGCTTACCCGAAGGCTGGGATACTCCTGCCTACGATGAGGGGTTTACTTTTTACACTGATTTTATATTCCAAGCCATGTTTGCAGCAACGGCTGCAACGATTGTATCAGGAGCAGTAGCAGAAAGGATCAAATTGGGTCCATTTATTTTCTTTTCCATACTGTATGTGGGTATTTGTTATCCTATAGTAGGTATGTGGAAATGGGGAGGTGGATTCCTTGATAGCTTGGATACTCCTTTCTATGACTTTGCAGGATCTACTATAGTCCATTCAGTAGGTGGATGGGGGGCATTGGTAGGTGCTTTCCTTTTGGGTCCAAGATTGGGCAAATACACAGAAAAAGGAATGAAACCTATACCAGGCCACAGTATCCCAATGGCGACCATAGGAGTTTTTCTTTTATGGTTTGGTTGGTTCGGTTTCAATGGAGGATCAGTGCTGTCTGCAGATCCGGGTGATGTTTCAAGAGTATTTGTCACTACTGCAATTGCCGGGGCCGCAGGTGCTTTTGGAGCTTTGTTTTCCTCATATTGGAAATTCAAAACCTATGACATTACAATGGTACTCAATGGTATTCTTGCCGGCTTAGTTGGCATCACAGCCGGAGCAGATGTCATGGGAGTGGGAGAAGCAGCTATAATAGGTTTCATCGGTGGCATTATTGTGGTTTTTGGAGTAGTTCTTTTTGACAAAATCAAAATTGATGACCCTGTAGGCGCCATTTCTGTCCATTTGCTTGGGGGGATATGGGGTACATTGGCCGTAGGACTCTTTGGAGATCTTGCGAGTCTAAGCCAGTTTCTTTCTCAGCTTTTGGGGATTGCAGTTGTAGGTGCATTTTGCTTCTTTACCAGCTGGCTTATATTCTTCAGTTTGAAGAGAAGTATAGGTATCAGGGTGGATGCACGCGAGGAACTGGAAGGACTCGATATGCATGAACACAGCATGCAGGCATACCCGGATTTTGCCTCAAAGGATTAAAGTAAAAAAATTCTTATCATTAATAAAGCCCTGTTTGTATAGAAAACAGGGCTTTATTTTTAAAATGCCTTTAAACTTATATCTAAACTTTTTACCTGATGTGTGAGTGCTCCTACGGAAATGTAATCCACCCCACATTCTGCAACCTCAACTAGATTATCTTCGGTAATTCCTCCAGAAGCTTCTAGGGGATATCTGCCATTTACCATCTCTACAGCTTTTCTCATGGTAGCATAATCCATATTATCCAACATGATAATGTCTGCTCCTCCATTATCAATAACCTCTTGCACCTCGTCAAGATTTCGTGTTTCAACCTCGATTTTCAGATCCAATTGTTTTTCATTAAGAAACTTCCGGGTATTATTGATAGCATTGGAAACTCCACCAGCAAAATCAACATGATTGTCTTTCAACATCACCATGTCATACAAAGCGTATCGGTGATTGAGTCCTCCACCTAATACAACTGCCCATTTTTCCATCATTCTAAAATTAGGCGTAGTCTTTCTGGTATCCATCAATCTAGCCTTCGTATGGGAAATCATTTTACTAAGATGCCGTGTTTTGGTAGCTATGCCACTCATCCGCTGCATACAATTGAGGACCAATCTTTCTGTACTCAGGATTGAAATCGCCGAACCTTCCACAATCAGACCTAAATCCCCTGTCTTCACATCATCTCCGTCTTCAAGCAAAACTGTAACCTTTAAGCTTGGGTCATAGGTTTCAAAAATAACTTTTGCCAATTCCAGTCCAGCCACCACACCGTTTTCCTTGATGATAAGCTTGGCTTTACCGGCTTGATTTTTGGGTATTGAGCCAAGGCTGGAATAATCTCCAGGTCCAACATCTTCTAATATGGCTAGTTGAATAAAGTCATCTAATGACTTCTTACTGAGATAGGGTAAATTTTTCACTCGGCAAAATTAAAAAAATTATAACAGCTTATCCGCTTTTCTTACACCTTGACAATATCCAAGCTGTAAATGCGGATGCTGTTTTCATTTTTTTTACCCCTTATGAAGACCCTAAATTCTGAACTTTCCGAACTGTAAGCTCCTATGTAGTTGATTATTTGGTCAGAACCATTCCCTTTGTGAACTATGGAAAAATCATTAGGTGGAAATTTTTTAAAAAAATCCCTCATCACCAATTCTGCCTGATTTTTAGAATAGTCGCCCTGATTTCCGGAAATATTGATATCTATTCCCTGATCAAAAAATCTTGCTAAATCCTTACTGGATCCATATTTAAAAGTAGAGGCAATATCGTCAATGCTATCATTGTTATGATGCTCAAGACCTGCTACGGAAAGCGTACAGACTAGGATCAGTGCAGACAATATGGAAACTATTTTTTTCAAGAATTGCTTGAAAAACAAATATTAAGCCAAAAATCAAAAGAAAGTAGTTTACCTGAAAAACAGCTACCCATATAGAACAATTGAATCAAAATCTGCATTCCTCAAACAAATTAAAGTCCATCTTATTTTGTGAGCTTGCTAAAGAATAAGCATTTTTACAGCTGATTTATATTTAACTTTTACATTCAGCAAGATTGGAGAGATGAAAAAGAAAGTAGTTCTAATGATTTTAGATGGCTGGGGATTAGCCACAAATCCAGCTGTTTCAGCAATTGAGAAAGCGCAAACCCCATTTATTGATAGTCTATTCCAAAATTATCCACATTCAAAACTTGATGCTTCTGGCCTGGCCGTAGGTTTACCTGAAGGCCAAATGGGAAATTCGGAGGTTGGGCATATGAACATCGGTGCCGGGAGGGTAGTTTACCAAGACTTGGTGAAAATCAATAAGGCAGTAGCAGAAGGTGACCTCAACAGCCACCCTGTACTGATCGAAGCCTTTCAGTACGCGAAGAAAGAAGGGAAAAAAGTTCACTTTATCGGCTTGGTATCTGACGGAGGCGTACATGCTCATGTCGGTCACCTAAAAGGACTTTGTGATGCCGCAAAAGCAAATGGCATAGAATCCGCTTTCATCCATGCCTTTACAGATGGGCGTGACACTGATCCTAAAGGTGGCGTTCTATATTTGAATGACCTTAACGAACACCTTAAAAAATCCGTTGGCACAATTGCCTCTGTAGTAGGCCGATATTACGCCATGGACAGAGATAAGCGATGGGAGAGAGTTAAACTTGCCTATGACGCCTTAGTAAAAGGTGAAGGTGAAAAATCCAAAGATATCATTGCTTCAATCAGCAAATCCTATTCAAATGATGTGACGGATGAATTTATCAGACCTATCATTCAGATGAACGAGGAGAACCAGCCTGTTGCGGTCATCGAAAATGGTGATGTGGTAATCAATTTTAATTTCCGTACAGACAGAGGTAGAGAGATCACCCAAGTACTCACTCAGACTGATTTTGAAGATTATCATATGAAAAAGATGAACCTTTATTATGTCACATTTACCAGCTATGATGAGACTTTCAAAGGTGTCAAGGTGCTTTTCGAAAAAGATAACCTAAACAATACTATCGGAGAAGTCTTGGAAAGGAACCACAAGAAACAAATCAGAATTGCTGAAACTGAAAAATACCCTCACGTGACATTTTTCTTCTCCGGAGGAAGGGAGGCAGAGTTTGAGGGAGAAAGTAGAATCCTCTGCCCGTCTCCTAAGGTTGCCACTTATGACCTCAAGCCAGAAATGAGTGCATTTGAAATTTCTTCCAAAATCAATGTGGAATTAAAAAAGAAGGAAGTGGATTTTGTTTGTCTCAATTTTGCAAACGCAGATATGGTCGGCCATACTGGGGTTTTTGATGCTGCTGTAAAAGCCTGCGAAGCGGTAGACAAATGCGCAGAGCAAGTGATTTCGCAAGCTTTGGAAAGTGGCTACACCACAATAGTAATAGCAGACCATGGCAATAGTGACATGATGATCAATGAAGATGGATCCCCAAATACTGCACATACTACCAATCTAGTGCCTATGATAATGGTTGACGGCAAAGACACGTTAAATGTCAAAGATGGCGTACTTGGTGATTTAGCGCCCACAATCCTTACGCTAATGGGCATAGACATTCCAAGTGAAATGACTGGAGAAATACTTCTTAAATAAGCGATATAAAAACGCTATAAACATTCATTTATATCAAGTCAAGCATAACATAGGTAAAAAGGTGGTGCTCCAATACCTGGAGGCATCATGGAAGATTTTGTCAAATCAAGTCTCCCCTACACTAGCGAATTCCAGAAATAGTATCTGGAAATTCGGTATAGGAAAAGTTATAAGCACTGAATAATAATCATAAAAATATGAAATGCCCATGAGAAAGAGTTCACACAAAGGTGGGATGATTATTATGGGCCTTCCATATGACCGCTGAAAAACAAAATATGAACATATGAAATCGAAATATCTACTCTGCAGTTTTGTTCTGCTTTTATCCCTTTGGGGCTGTTCAAATATTTCAGAGGAGGGAGAGAGCAACGAACCAATTTATTTCCCCCTCAAAGAATTTGTAGAGGTTTTGGTTGAGAATGTTGAAGGGAAAAGCCTCTTAAAGGAAGTTATCATCAACGGTGAAAGAGAGCGTGTGACCACGATACCATCAGAAGAGGAGTGGCTCAAAGAACTAAGTTTCTTCATAGAAGCTGATATCAACAGTCCTGCCTTGGCTCAGTCTTATAAAACCGACCGAAGTGAAAATATTTTGGTTCATGAACTGAAAGAAGGAGAAAAAGGTAAAGTCAAAAGAATAGTGGTTAAATACCATGAAGACAAAGTCACCCAAATAAGTTTTCGAATGAAAACCGAAAATCCTTTTTACTCATCAGAAACCAAGGGATTACTGGTTTTTCATGCAGAGTCCGGAAAACTTGATCAGTTTTCGATCGATAACTACCAGGATGTAGTTTTTTCCAAACCCAACAAATTGATCATCTCGGCTTCGGTTATTGATTGAAGCTGAAATCATTTATTTCTGTTTTTTTAAGTAAACATGAAGGCCTGCCAAGTTTCATTGGCAGGCCTTCGTTTTACTGTGTTTGAAAGCAAAATTTCATGAAGAGTTCAGCTTTAGGGTAAAGGGAAATATCTTCCCATAAAGAGCTGATATAGAAACATTTAATCCCATTATTTTTTTACAATTTCAATACCTCTATGCAAAGGCAAAGAATATTAGCCATGTAATGAGTAGCACAGGTAATAATATCGGCAAGGAGAATCTAATGATATATCCAAAGAAAGAAGGCATTTTAATCCCGCTCTGTTCTGCTATGGACTTTACCATAAAGTTTGGTCCATTCCCTATATATGTCATCGCACCAAAGAATACCGCTGCTATAGATATAGCCATCAATTCAAAGGCAGATCCATCATAATTGTTGAGTGCAAAATTTCTCACACTTTCGACATTACTTATTTCAGCACCCTGTGAAGCCATTGCGGCTGCGAGGAAATTAAGATATGTAGGGGCATTGTCTAAGAATCCTGAAAGGATTCCTGTTCCCCAATAAAGCGTATTCGGAGTTATCATCGCAGCTCCCTCCGGAGACTTAGCAAAATTACCTACCAATTCAAGCGCTGGCATCATGGTCCCAAAGATCCCAACAAAGATAAATGCCACTTCTCTTATAGGCTCAAAATTAAATTCATTGCCTTTGATGGCTTTTTGATCCGCAAATCGATAACTGAGGTATGCCACAGACAACATGATGATCTCTCTAAGAAAGGAAAATTTCTGACCATCGTATCTGATCGCAGGTACCCAATCAATTACGTTTGGATCCAAGAATACTGAAAGAATTACGATAAGTAACCATATGAAATTTCTACTACCTATAAGTTCAAACTTATTGGTATAACTTGTTTCCTCCAATTCTTCTTCATTGGCACGTCCAAACTTCTTGTCAATAAAATAAAAGATTACCGCCAGAATAATGAGGGCTATTATCCATGCAGGCCAGTTGTATTCCAAAGTCCAGAAGAAAGGCACTCCTTTAAGGAACCCAAGGAACAATGGCGGGTCTCCAATTGGCGTCAGGGATCCTCCAATATTACTCACCATGAAAATGAAAAATATGATATGGTAGGGTTGGATATTGCCTTTATTTAGCCTGATAAATGGTCTGATAAGCAACATAGAAGCTCCTGTAGTACCAATAAGATTTGATATGATGGCACCAATCAGGAGTATTGACACATTGGCAAGTGGGGTGGCTTTTTTATCTATTTCAATCAAAATACCTCCTGAAGCAATATACAATGAGGCTAAAAGCGCTATAAATTGCACATATTCGGCAAGAGCATGTACTGGGCCGTGAACATTATGCAGTATAAACAGGTAGTAGGAAACTACGATTACAGCAAGGACTACAGCTACTTTTGGGTAATTGTGGTGCCAAAAATGTTCATAAAACAACGGTCCTGTTGCGATCATGAGCAACAAGGCCACGAAAGGTATCACCAACCATAAGGGAGCTATTTCATGGTCATGGTCGTCATGAATATGAGCGGCAACACTTTGAATTTTATCACCTTGTGCAGTAGTATCAACTTCTTCAGTTTGAGTATCTGCTTGGGCTTTTGCAACAGGGACATCAACCAAAAATGTCAATCCCAAAATCAATGCAAAAACAGCGAGTATATTCTTCATTCGGCTAAAATTAAACTAATTTTTCAACGGGTTTGGAATAAAAAAACTTGTCAGTGAAGCTTCTCAAAGCTCTATTTTTCAAGTTTACTTTTGCTAAACTACTTATTTTGAATGAAAAGAACCATATAAAATAAAGAAGCCGGGGTGAAATGTTTTATAACATTTCACCCCGGCTGATGATTGGTTTAATTCTTATACAAGTTGCTTAAGTGCCAATTCTAAAGAAGTCTGGGCAATTTTTGTTTTCCCAGCGTTCTTTGAGTAGGTTTTTCTCAAGGCTTTGGCAATCGTCTTACTCACGTCTTTGAAAATGGCATCATCAGTGACTTCCGCATTTCCAGACATCAAATAGGCAAAGACCCTAGCCATTCCACAGTTGGCTATAAAATCAGGCAAGACAGCAACCCTTTCATCTGTCCATACTCCTATTTGTCCAAGGAAAATTTCAGGATCTGCAAAAGGAACATTTGCTCCACAGGAAATGACCTCCAATCCTGATGCCACCATACTTTCCGCTTGTTCTTTCGTGATAAGTCTTGAAGAAGCCGCTGGAATAAAAATCTCATTTTGTAAATGCCAAACCCTTTGATTCATTTCTTCAAATGGAATAAGATTGTCTGCCACAAGCTTGTTCCCATCCCTATTGACAAACAACTCTCGTATTTCATCCAAGGTAAATCCTTCCTCATTGATCAAACCGCCCATTCGATCTATGATTCCCACAATTTTCACTCCTTCTACTGCCAGGAAACATGCTGCTGCTGCACCTACATTTCCCCATCCTTGGATGACTGCTCTCTTTCCTTTGAGAGTTCCCCCCCAGATTTTATAATAATGTCTTACTGCTTCTGCGACACCAAACCCGGTTATCATGTCAGCCACAGTGTATTTTTTGATTCCGTTGGGGGTATATAGCGGATCTTCCAGCACTTTAGAAACACCTTGTCTTAATTGACCGATCTTCCTGATTTTCTGAGGTTCCGTTGCGTGAAAATGTCCATTTACTACACCTTCTTGTGGATGCCAAAGCCCATAGGTTTCTGTTATAGGAATAACTTCATGAATTTCATCAACATTGAGGTCACCACCCGTACCATAGTAGTTTTTCAGCAAGGGCATCACTGCCTTATACCATCTTTTCAATACCTCATTTTTTCTTGGGTCATTGGGGTCAAAGTTGATCCCTGATTTGGCTCCACCTATAGCTGGTCCTGAAACTGTGAATTTTACCTCCATCGTTTTCGCCAAGGATTCGACCTCTCTTTTGTCAAGCCCTTTCCGCATACGTGTACCTCCACCAGCTGCTCCACCCCTAAGAGAATTGATCACAACCCAGCCTTCCGCTTCGGTTTCATGATCACTCCATTCAAAAACGATTTCAGGCTGTTTATTTTCAAACTTTTTCAGTAGGTCTTTCATAAATTGTATTTGGGTTTATTATCCCGCAAAAATATAAAAATATTACTCTCCGGAAAGAACCGATTATCATAGTCCAAAAACCATCCCTCCACAATTATCTTTTATGGCACCAGTTACTGAGGCCAAACAATTGTTGTCACCTTTCATTCTAAGTACACCCAAAAACCCAAATATCAGGGCTTCCTTAAAATTGATGATGCTTTCATCCGCTTTTAAAATGTCATACCTATTTTGAATAGAATCATCTAAACTTTCAACGAAGAACTTGTTGAATGCTCCACCACCTGTAATCAGGATTGATTTTTTTTTGGATTCGGAAGGAGAAAGAGTGGATTTGATCTGAATGACATAATGCTCAACTAAAGTCCTCAATATATCTTCGGGAGCGTGATTTTCAACCCGCTCCAAAATTTCAAAGTATATCTCTAAATCTTCCCTCCCCAGAGATTTTGCCCCCTGTCTTTTATAAAAGGGAAGACTGTTCAATTCATGTAATACATTTTCAAGTACTTTTCCACCTTTCGCAAATTTACCATCTTCATCATAAGGCTTTCCCAAAACCTCTGCATAAGGGTTCAGCAATAAATTAAATGGACAAATGTCAAAGGCTATCCTTTTCCCGTTATAATCCATACTGATATTGGCTATACCACCCAGGTTGATACAATAATCAAAATTGCCAAACAAAAGCTGATCTCCAATGGGAACCAAGGGGGCACCCTGACCGCCCAGCTGTACATCAAGCATTCTAAAATCATTGATCACAGGTAGACTGCATGCCTGATGCATAGACCAACCATTGCCAATCTGGAGACTTATCCCCTTTTGTGGTTGGTGGAAAACCGTATGGCCATGGGAGCAGACTGCATCCACTTTGATTCGGTTTTCCTTTACCATTTTTAAGACTTCCTCACCCATCCATTTTCCGAATTCGACATCCAAAATTGCCAGTGAAAGACTATCCATCTGATGGGCATACTTTAAATCCTTTCCTAATTTTTCTGGAAAAGGAATAGTCAGGCCTTTGTGAAATTTATAACTCCAATGCTGCGCTTTCTCAAAAGTACAATAGGCTATATCCAGTCCATCTCCGGAAGTTCCGGACATCAAGCCTATTACTTTGTAGGTATCTTTCATTGTCAAGGGTTAAATTTTGTTAAATACAGGAGCCTAAAGTTAATTTTATTTTAAGCAAAAATCACAGATGGTTAAAAACTGTATTTTCGCTTCTGATAAAAGTTCAGTTATTATTCAACCTTCAAATTTTGCGTAACCTGATTGTAGATATTGGTAATACCAGGATCAAAACGGCAGTATTTAACAACGAAAATCTTGTCATGGAAAGTCCTTTTGACAATTTTGAAGCCTTTCTGCAATTCACGCAGAATTCGGACTTTGAAAATGTCATTATCAGTTCTGTCAAGTATTCAGAAGATGAACTTCAGGACCTTTTGAATTTTGATTTTCTGTATTTGGATAAGCTGACTCCAACTCCTATATCAAACATGTATAAAACCCCTGAAACACTGGGGGTTGATAGAAAAGCAGCAGTAATCGGAGCTAGGGCAAAGGTAGAAAAAGGGCCTGTTTTGACAATCGACATGGGCAGTTGCATTACCTATGAAATATTGGATGCAAAAGACAGGTACTTTGGTGGAGCCATATCTCCAGGATTAAAAATGAGGTTCAGGGCCATGCATGAACAGACAGCAAGATTGCCATTGGTCAGCTTGGAAAACAACGTAATACCAAAGCTTACCGGAGACAGTACCCTTTCATGCATGCAAAGTGGTGTTTATCATGGTATTCTTCATGAAATTGAAGGGTATATCAACGCATACCGTTTTGAATACGGTGATTTAAAGGTCATTATTTGTGGAGGCGATTCAAAAGTTTTTGAAAGCTTAACAAAAGACCACATATTTGTAATCCCAAATTTAGTCCTGTATGGATTAAATAGAATTCTAAGCTACAATGTCAATCTCCACTAGGATAAAATTATTATTGAGCACGTTTTGCTCATTTTTCATATTTTCAGAAGTAAATGCCCAATCAAGTGCCTCTACTTATAGTGCCTTAGGCATAGGTGATTTCAATAATTCCGGTCTCACCACCAATCGAGGTATGGGCGGATTGGGAATCAGCTTTGGTACAGGCTGGTCAGTCAATTATATGAACCCTGCCCTTTCTACTCGAAATACCATCTTTAATTTTCAGGCAGCATTCAATTATGAGCGCATTGGGGTTTCTTCAGGGGAAACATCTGAACTTGCTGATGGGGGTGGCCTTTCATATGTACTGATGTCTTTGCCCATCAATTCAGGAAAGTCCACTCTCGGAATGGGAATAAATCAACTCACGAGTGTGAATTATAACTTATTGGTTTCTGGCCAAGTGGCAGGAACTGACTTCAATTCACTCAATAGAATTGATGGAGTAGGTGGAGTTTCTGAAGCCTATCTTTCCACTGGCTTCTTGGTTGCCAAAAATCTGAGCCTTGGCATACATGGTTCTTATTTATTTGGCTCTACCATCAGAACCAATCAGCTTAGCCTTCTTGACGAATCTGGGAATCCTATAGGTATCTCTTCTGAATTATTTCAAAGATTCAGTGTAAGTGATTTTGCTGTAAAAGGTGGGGCTCATTATTTTTTCAAAGCAGGAAGCAAAAATAACATTCACATAGGTGCCATCTATCAGGCATTTGGAAATATTAATGGAAAAGAATTTGCAAAAACTGGCAATTTTGGAGAAGCTAGCAGGCCCGACGGGGATGGAGAAGTTATAAGTGATGATGTTCCAGGTAGTGTTTATGTTCCTAATAGGATAGGTTTTGGGGTATCTTTCGAAAAAATTAATAAATTTGTAATTGGTCTTGAAGGCCAATATCATCAGTTAAGCCAATTCCGGTCATTTGATGGTAATACTGAAGAACTAGGTGACTCATTTACAATAGCACTTGGTGGTCAGTTAACTCCTGATTTCGGTGCAGTTGACAATTTATTCAAAAGAACAACCTATAGATTAGGTTTAGAATATCAGCAAACACCTTATATTTTGTCGAGCATTCAAGTTCAGGATATTGGCATCAATTTTGGAGGCTCGGTTCCTATAAACAGTTTATCTTTGACAAACTTCGCCATCAAGCTTGGGACCCGCGGCACAACTGAAAATGGATTGATAAGAGAAAATTATGTTAACTTTAGTTTAGGGTTTTCTCTCAATGATAACACATGGTTTTACAAACGAGTATTTGAATAAATTCTACAAACATGAAAGTTAAAAGTGTACTAGCCGGGTTACTTACCATAATTACGGTGGGTTTTGCCCAGGCCCAACAATTTAATTGGCCTGCTGACGAAGCGGGAGAGGCAAAAGCAAGAGAACTCAATGCTGCTTATACGGATTATATGAAGTCCGAGCAGTTTGTAGAAGCCACACAAGGGCTTCATTGGTTATTGACCAATGTGCCAGAACTCAATGAGTCAATATACATCAACGGTGTGACTGTCTATAATGGAGCTGCCAACGCAACTTCTGACGCTGCCCAAAAGAGGATATACCAAGATTCAGTGATGACCATCTACGACTTGAGAAAAAAGTATTATGACAACGAGTCCAGATGGATTGAAAATAAAGCTTATTACGGATATCAATACTATAGAGATGATAAGACCAAATTAGAAGAAGCAGTAGGGGTTTATGATAGGGCCTTTGAGGTCAATGGAACCATCAATCCAGCTTATGCAGCAGCTTACTTCGATTTGGTAAGGAGACACTATCTTCTTAATAAAGCATATTCGGATATAGAAGTTTTGGGTATTCATGATAAAATTTCTCAATTGCTTGACGATGCAGAAGAACAGGGTGTAGACGTATCCACTCCAAAATCCAATGTGGAAGCACTCCTTGTTGCTATGGAGCTTATCAACTGTGAATTTATCGACAACACACTTGGGCCAAGATTGGAAAAAGATCCTGAGAACCTTCTTCTAGCTCAGCAAATTTTCAAATATTCCGTCCAGTACAAATGTTTGTCCTCTCCTACTTTCCTTGCTGCTTTGGAAATGATAGATAATGACAATCCTACTTTCTCTACCTCTCAGGTAAGGGCAATGAGGTACATGCAGAATAGAGAATACGAAAAAGCACAGCCAGTATTGGAAAAAGCTTTGACACTTGCCCAAAATGATAAGCAGAAAGCTGAAGTTCATTTTGATTTGGCAAAGGTCCATGCTCAGGCAGGAAGAAAATCTGCGGCAAGATCTGCTGCACAGGAATCTTCAAAGCTTGACCCAGACAGGTTATCTGATGCTTACACTATGATCGGACAGCTTTATATGGGGTCTTTTAATGACTGTAAAGGTGGAGAAAGTAGAGCAAAAGATTACTCAGTCTACATTGCTGCCTACAATGCTTTCCAAAGAGCTGGTAACAACGAGGGAATGAGAGACGCCAGAGCACGATTCCCATCTAAAGAGGAATTGTTTACTGAAGGTTTACAGGTAGGGTCTTCTATCAGCACTGGTTGCTGGGTAGGCGAGACTGTTACCCTTGCTACAAGAGACTAATCAAAAAATTAGCATATTTAGTAAAAGGCAGTCTTTCAGGCTGCCTTTTTTTGCATTCATATAGAAATACTCGACGAAGAGGTGAGGGGGAATAAACAAAAACACGTTATTGACAATCTTTTGATATCTTTGCCGAAATGATTCCAGTTACCAGGCTATTTCTATTCTTGACACTAGGGATAGTGACATTTATTCTCTCTTCATGTGAGGAAGAGGTAGATAGCAGTCTATTGGAACCCTATCTAGGTCCTGTCGCAGAAGCGATAGATGTTGATCTATACCATAGCGACTCTGCCATAGTAAGAACGCATCTAAGAGCCAAGAAGCAAATTGAATTTGAAAATGGCAACCAGGAATTCCCTGAAGGAATTGACATTACTTTCTTTGACGAGGAGGGAGAAATCACCACTACCATGCGGGCAGACAGGGGGTTCTACACCCATAAAGATAATATTTACAAAGGAGAAGGAGATGTGAGGGTACACAACCTTGAGAAAGAACAAAAACTATCCTCAGAAGAGCTCTTTTGGGATCCTAATGCCAAAAAAATCTATACAGAGAAGTTTGTAACCATACAGGAAAGAGAAACTTTATTCAATGGAACCGGTATGGAAGCAGATGAAAGTTTTAATGAATACAAGCTATTTAAAGTCACCAATAGCCGGACCATACTTCCAGGTGAAAATTGATTTTGATGAAAATAAGTAATATATCTATACTCTCCTTGGCAGCTGCCACCGTCATTATTGGTACACATCAGCTGATTACAATAGGACTGATTGCTTCGTATCCTATTTTCATGCTATCAGTAGCATTACTCTTTTGGTACAAGTACAGGACAAATAAGGAAAAGGAAACCAATTCAACAGAAAATAAAAAGCCCGGTCGCAAGAAGAAAAAATAATGGAAACCCAATACCTGATATATGTATTGTTCACTTTGATGTTTTCCGCATTTTTTTCGGGAATTGAAATCGCGTTTATTTCAGCCAACAAACTACAGATTGAACTTCAAAACAAGCAAGGGTTACTTTCCGGTAAGATCCTGTCCAATTTCATGCAGAAACCTGGGCAGTTTATAGGCACTACCCTGATCGGGAATACCATTGCCTTGGTACTATATGGTATTTTCATGGCCAACCTGTTGGAACCGTGGATCAAGGATATGCTGCCAAATGATTTTGACAATCAGGCAACGGTACTGGTTTCTCAAACCATCATTTCTACCTTTATTGTACTGGTAACAGCTGAATTCTTACCAAAAAGTATTTTTATTTTAAACCCCAACCGGTTATTGTCTGCATTTTCTTTCCCTTTTCAGGTGATTTACACCCTCATGTATCCCATTGTATGGTTTGTAGTGGGTTTATCAAGATTTTTTATCACCAAGGTACTCCGTCTTGATTATAATGAAGACAAGCCTGTTTTTAAAGTGACAGATTTAAACAGTTTCATCCAGAACAATTTACAGCATATGGATGAAGATTCTAAAGTAGAGATAGACCACAAAATTTTCGACAATGCTGTGGAATTCAAAACCATTAGGGTCAGGGAATGCATGGTCCCTAGGACAGATATTGTAGCGGTAGATATAGAGCGAAATATAGAGGAGCTCAAACAAGCATTTGCAGAAAGCGGGCATTCAAAAATAATAGTTTACAAAGAATCTATTGATGATGTAATAGGATATTGCCATCAGCTTGAGCTATTCAAAAAGCCAAAAACCATTTCTGATATCCTAACCAGTATCATCATAGTTCCGGAGTCAGCTCTTGCCAATGAACTTTTGATTCAATTCATTAAAGAAAGAAAAAGTTTAGCTTTGGTGGTGGATGAATTTGGAGGTACAAGCGGTATAGTAAGCATGGAAGATATCATAGAGGAAATTTTTGGAGAAATCCAAGATGAGTACGATAGTGATGATCTGATTGAACAGAAAATCTCTGAGGTAGAATACTTGGTAAGTGCTAGGCATGAAATCGATTACCTTAATGAAAAATACGGATGGAACTTGCCTTATGGAGAGTTTGAAACTTTAGCTGGGTTAATCCTCTCTCTTGTAGAAGATATACCTCAGAAAGGTCAGACAATTACTTATGAATCCTTCACCTTTACCATTGTATCCAAGCAGGATCACAGAATAGAAACCCTTAAAATAAAAATCAATCCCAACCTTAAAGCCAATAAGTAATTTATTGACAGTGATATTATTTTGAATTTAGCACTAGATGTAATTATTTTGCGGCACTTCAAAAAACCAGTAGAATGGCATTAATTAAAAAAATCAGACAGAAAACAGGTCTTGCAATCGGTGTTATAGCAGTGGGCTTGATCTTCTTCCTTGTAGGAGGAGATATCCTAAGCCCCAACTCTACCCTTTTGGGTGGAGGTTCCAACAAAGTAGGTGAGATTGCAGGTGAAAGTATTTCATATGAGGAATACATTCAGAAAATAGAAGAAGTGAAGTTCCAGTTTCAACAGAATACTGGAAGAACTCCTTCTGAAAATGAAATGAACAGTATCAGGGAGCAGGCATGGCAGGCACTTGTAGTAGACAAAGTATTTGATTCTCAATTTGAGGAGCTTGGCCTTACAGTATCTGATGCCGAATTGGTAGACATGGTACAAGGCAAAAATATTATTGCCGAACTAAGACAACAGCTGACCAACCCACAAACAGGCGAGTTTGACAGAAATCAACTTGTAGCATTTCTACAGTCTTTAGAAGATGCAGAACCTGAACAAAGAGCTTTCTGGGCACAACAAGAGCGTTTGTTTGCAGATGCAAGGCTAAGGGTAAAATACGACAACCTTTTGTCTACTTCAGAATATGCCACCAAGGCAGAAGGCAGAATGGAACATAAAATGGCCAATTCTGTTGCTGACGTGGACCATTTGTATATTCCTTTCTACGTTATTCCTGATACCGCTGTAAGCGTATCAGATAGTGAGTTGAGGGATTATATCAGCAAAAACAAAGATAAATTTAAGGTCTCGAATGCAGCCGACTTGGCTTATGTGAGTTTTCCTATCAATCCAAGCAGTGAGGATTCAGCAGCAGTTATTTCAGAAATTAGAGAATTGACTGAGGCACTTAGAAACGCAGAAAACGATTCTGTTTTCGCCATCAGAAATTCTGAAGCACAGAGGCCTTTTCAAACAATCCTTCCAGGTGACCAATTACCTGCCTCTCTGACATCAAATGTAGATGATATCCAAGAAGGAGAAGTGTATGGACCATTCCTAACCAACAGGTCTACTTATGTATCCTATAAAATCACTTCTAAATTTGATGGAACCCCTAGAATGCGAGCAGCGCACATCCTCTTTGGTGCCCAAGGTTTAAGTGATGATGCTAAAGCAGAGGTGAAGCAAAATGCGGAAAGTGTATTAAAGGAAATCCAAGAAGGCTTAAACTTTGCTACTGCAGCTGCCCAATACGGACAAGACGGTACTGCCCAAAACGGTGGTGATCTTGGCTGGTTTGCAAAAGAAGATTTTGTGGATGAATTTGCAGAGGTATCATTTGCTCAAAGGAATACAGGATTAATCAATAGATTGGTAGAAACTGAGTATGGTTTCCATATTATCAGTGTAACCGAACTGCCTAAAAAAGAAACGTACAAAATCGCAACAATAGAAAGAGAGCTTATTGCCAGTGATGCTACACGAAATGATGCTTATAGAAAAGCAGACTTTTTTGCTGCAAGTGCAGGAAATGCCAGTGAGTTCAATGCCAATGCTGAAAAGGAAGGATTGAGAGTCATTCAGGCAAATAACGTAGATGCATTCGCAAGAAACCTAAACAACCTTACCAATGCAAGAGAAGTAATCAGGTGGGCTTTCAATGATGCTTCAGAGGGCAAGGTATCCGATGTGTTTGAATTGGATAATGCCTTTATCGTCGCTACATTGAAAAAGAGATATGAAGAGGGAACTGCTACCTTAGACCAAGTAAGGCCACAAGTATTGACTCAGGTAAGGAATGAGAAAAAAGCCAAAATGATCAAAGATAAAATTTCAGGCAAATCCACTCTTGAAGAAATGAGAGAAGTATTCGCTGATGATGCATCTTTGGACAATACTCCGGATCTTAAACTTTCCGCATCTGTACTTCCAGGTGTAGGATTTGCACCAAGTGCGATAGGTGCTGCTTTTGGATTGAAAGAAAGCGGTCAGATCAGCAAACCAATCCAAGAGGATGTTGGTATCATTGTTCTTAAGCTAAATTCCATAACTCCGGCTACTGAAGTTGGTGATTATAGCAGCTTCCAAAGACAACTGACCTTAAACTCATCCCAGAGAACGGCTTACATGATCATGATGGCACTTGAAGATCTTGCTAATGTAAAAGATTACAGGTATAAATTCTTCTAAGAGGATCCTTTTATACTTACTTAAAAACCCGTGAATTCATTCATGGGTTTTTTTTATATCTATGGATTTAATTTTTATAGTCTGCTGTTAAAGTTTTAAATTAGTGAATTATGAAAAATACCTTCGATCGGGAAGCTTTTAAGGAGAAACTTGAAGCCCAAACATCATTTCCTTCCTTGTATATGTTCAAATTTATTGTTCCTCAAGGAAAAGAACAGGAGGTTGCAAAGCTACTGCCCAACAACAAGATTGAATTGAAAAATTCTTCAAAAGGAACCTATGTTTCCGTAACTATCAAAGCCATGATGTCCAGCTCAGAAGCGATCATGGAAATTTATGATGCTGCTTCAAAAATTGAGGGAGTCATCGCACTGTAAAACAAAAAATACCATGTGGAAAGAAGAAAACAACAAACTTGCTAGAACTTTTGAATTTAAAGATTTTCAAGAAGCTTTTGCATTCATGTGCAGGGTTGCATTTTTAGCAGAATCCCAGGGGCATCACCCCAACTGGAGTAACGTCTACAACAAGGTTACTATCGAACTTACTACCCATGATGCTGGAAATACGATAACCGAAAAGGATCGCAAACTTGCAAAAGCTATCGATCAGATTTGAGTATGACCGAACAGGAAGAAACAGGTGTCAGCCTATACCTCGTACCTACTCCTATTGGAAATCTAAAAGACATAACCATTAGGGCTATTGAGGTACTTAAAGCCGTAGACGTAATTCTGGCAGAAGATACCCGTACTACCGGAAAGCTGCTCAAACACCTGGAAATACAAAGGCCACTTCAGAGCTACCATATTTTCAACGAGCATAAAACCGTGGAAAAACTCGTGGAAAGGATGAAAAAAGGTGAGGTGATGGCTTTGGTCAGTGATGCGGGTACTCCTGGAATCTCTGACCCAGGCTTCCTGTTGATCAGAGCGGCCAAGGAATCTGACTTAATTGTCAATTGCCTGCCGGGAGCAACTGCTTTTGTTCCTGCCTTAGTCAATTCCGGTTTACCGAATGACAGGTTTACTTTCGAGGGATTTTTACCTCACAAAAAAGGTAGAAAGACCAGAATCGAAAGCCTTATGGAAGAAAGCCGAACAATGATATTTTATGAGTCCACTCACCGTCTTATGAAAACCTTGGAGCAGCTTTCTGAAGCATTTGGGCCTGATAGAATGGCAAGTGTATCACGGGAGCTAACTAAACTGTATGAAGAGAATGTGAGAGGCACTTTGGCTGAATTGGTCATATATTACAAGGAAAACCCCATTAAAGGTGAAATTGTCTTGGTCGTACAGGGAAAATAATATTTTTAATCTATAAAGACATCAAATCATGATTGACCTAAGTGAAATTCTTAATCAGACGATAGAAATAGCAAAGAAAGCAGGTGAATTTATCAGAAAAGAAGCGAAAACTTTTGATAGAAGCAAAATCGAGTCTAAGGGACTGAATGACCTGGTTTCCTACGTTGACAAAGAGGCTGAGAAGATAATTGTCAACCGACTGAAAGAGATTCTGCCTGAGGCTGATTTCATAGCCGAGGAAGGGACAGCAGTTCAAAGTGGTAAAGAGTATACTTGGATCATAGACCCTTTAGATGGCACAACCAACTTCATTCATGGTATCCCGATTTTTGCCGTGAGCATTGGCCTCAAACACAAAGAAGAGCTTGTCTTAGGTGTAATCTATGAGGTTAATTTTGACGAATGCTTTTATGCAAGCAAGGGGAAGGGTGCGTACCTGAATGGAGAAAAAATACAGGTGAGTAAAGCAAAAAGCCTGTCTGAAAGTCTTATTGTCACAGGATTTCCCTATTCTGCATTCGATAAAATTGATGATTATTTAAATATACTTCGCAGCCTTATGGAAACCTGCCATGGCTTGAGAAGATTGGGGAGTGCTGCCACTGACCTTTGCTATGTGGCTTGTGGAAGATCAGATGGCTTTTTTGAATATGATTTAAAGCCGTATGATGTAGCGGCAGGTGTTGTTATCTTACGAGAAGCAGGTGGGAAAGTCACAGATTTTGATGGAGGCAAAGACTTTTTATTCGGAAAAACAATTTTGGCAAGCAATTCGCACATACATCAGGAGTTTCTTGGAGAAGTTCAGAAAATCTGGTAAAAATTCAAGTGATCAGCCCAACATTTTCATGTGGCTTAAGTAAACAAACCAAAAATCATTAATGGTATGAAAAAGAAGCTATTGATTGCAGGGGCAGTGTTTTTGGTGCTATTGGGAATTTTGATTGCCCTTCCCTTTATTTTCAAAGATAAAATAGCAGAAAGAATAGACAGAGAAATCCAAGCTTCTGTCAATGCTCAGGTTTATTATGATTTCAATAATATAAGTTTGAGTATATTTCAGAGGTTTCCCCATATCTCGGCAACTGTCCGTGAATTTGGTATCATTGGAAATCCTCCTTTTCAAAACGATACCTTGATACATGTCAATCAATTACAGATTGATTTTAACCTGCGAAGTGTCATTTTTGATGAATATCCTACACTTACAGGTTTACACCTCGATGGTGGTAGTCTATATGTAAAAGTCTTGGAAGATGGTACTGCCAATTATGACATCACATATCCTTCAGAAGAAGCCCCTGCTGAAAGCAACTTTAAAATGGCAGTGGATATTCTTGAAGTCAATGACCTTGACCTAATCTATAATGACCGCCAACTTGATTTTTTTATGGCCTTGGGACAAATAGATATAGAAGGTAGGGGAGATTTTACACTTGATGTTTACGACCTTCCTATGAAGATGGAAGCATATATAGCTGATGTCACTTATGAGGGTACCAATTATCTGAGAAGCAAGACCTTCAAAGGTGAAACTGTGCTCAACGTGGATTTGGAGCAATTTAGGTTCTCCCTTGGCGATGGAAGTTTTCAACTCAATGAATTCCTTTTTGATCTTCAGGGTTTTATTGCCCTACCAAATGACGATATAGAAATGGATTTGGCTTTTGAAGGGAAAAACAATTCCTTCAAAAGTATCCTCTCACTAGTCCCAGGTATCTATACTGAAAGTTTTGAAAATTTGAGGACATCAGGTACCATGGACTTCAGAGGGTTTATGAAAGGCATATATAATGAAAGCAGTTTTCCATCATTTGACATATCACTCAAAGTAGAGGACGGCATGTTTCAATATCCCGATCTCCCAAGACCTGTCAGTGACATCAATGTGGCCATGCAAATGGTCAATAATAGCAACAACTTGGACAATACATCTGTGGATATTCCTACTTTCAGCATGAATTTCGGAAGCAACCCTATTTCAGGGAGGTTCGCGTTGGCTAATTTGGTGGATTACCCCATAGATGGTGCTTTAAAAGGAAGGTTAAACCTAGAAGAGCTCACTTCTATTTTTCCTGTTGATGGTATTACGCTCAGGGGAATATTGGATGTAGATGCTGCCGCAAAGGGTAGGTATGATTCTGTAGCGGAAATCATCCCAAGTATAAATGCAAAACTGTCACTGACCAATGGTTTTATTAAAAGTGTGGAATATCCAGCGCCAATTGAGAAGCTCAATGTGAATGCGAGCATCATTAACCCCAGTGGTAAAATGAATGATTTCGTGGTGAACCTTTCCCAATTTGGGTTTGAGCTTGAAGATGAGCAGGTGACTGGCAACCTTAGGATCCAGGATTTTTCAAAACTCAATTGGGATGGTGCTCTGAAAGGATCAGTAGACTTAGGAAAAATGCTAGCCATTTTCCCGATGGAAGATATTATCATGGAAGGCAAGCTAAGGGCAGACCTGGAAACAAAAGGCTCTTACACAGATGTAGAGGCCGGAAGGTATAATAGGATTGACATGCGGGGCGAGATGGCACTCAAGGACTTTTACTTTAACTCAAATGATTTACCACAGGGAATAAGGATAAACAATTCAGAAATGGAGTTTTCCCCTCAAAGGATAAATTTAAAAAGCTTTGACTCCAGGTTAGGAGAAAGTCCACTGATGGCTTCAGGATTTTTAGCCAACTATCTTGACTATTTCCTTAAAAAGGATGAAGTGCTAAATGGACAGCTTACCTTGAATTCCAGCAAGTTCAATATCAATGAATGGATGACTGCAGATACAGCTGACGAATCTATGGAATTGAGTGTAATTCCTCTTCCCACAGACATTGACTTTACCCTAGCTGTCAATATGGACGAAGTACTTTATGATAACCTTAGTCTAAAAAATGTAAGAGGTAGTCTTACCATAAAAGACGGTGTCCTGAGATTCAGAGACGCTGCGATGAATACACTAGGAGGACAAGTCAGTATCAATGGCAGTTATGACCCAAGAGACGTAACAGCCCCTAATTTTGATTTTGATCTGGATATTTCAAGTCTCAGCATTCCTAGGGCTTTTGAAACATTCAATACAGTAAGGGCCTTTGCCCCTATTGCGCAGCACCTTACCGGGAACTTCAATACCAAACTTAATTTCTCGGGAAAGCTCGGTCCTGATATGATGCCAATACTTTCATCTTTAGATGGCAAAGGTTTGTTAAGAGTCGCTGAAGCTGCTTACCAAAACCCACAATTGCTACAGGCGGTTTCTCAGGTAACGAGGCTAAATGAATCCAATAGCCTTCAAATGAGAAATGTCAGTATTCCAATAGAAATCAATGATGGGGTAATGGATGTGAGGCCATTTGATATCAGACTTTGGGATTATCAAGCCAATATTCAGGGAAGTACTTCATTTGATGGCAGTATCAACTACCTGATCAATATGCAGGTTCCTGCGGGTAAATTTGGTTCATTGGCAAACAACTTGTTGTCAACAATCAGCGGTGCCCAAAGTGGTGAATCCACCATCATACCTGTTTCCTTAAACTTGGGCGGCACTTACTCCAATCCTAGAGTGAGTCTTGCAGGTGGGAATAGCATAGAAAACCTCTTGTCAACTGCCCTGCGCTCTAGAGTCGGACAGGAAAGGGAAAATATTCAAGAACAAGCTACCCAACAGTTTAGAGCTGCGGAGGACAGCATTCGAAGGGAAGTAAAATCTAAGGCAGAATCTGTTCAGGACAGCGTCAAAAGAGAAGCGGAAAGAAAAGCTTCAGAAACAAAAGATAAAGCAGTCGAAGAAGCTAAAAATGTACTCAGGAATGTTTTAAGACCCAGAAATACGAAACCTGACACAACAAGCATTCCCTGATCAGCCCAGTATAAAATACCATAAAGCCAATGTCAAAAAAGACAGGGGTATCCCTACTCCCACGAGTAGGGATGCCAACTTTGGCTCAAGATCATGGGAAATGGCTATGATAGACCCCGTAATCATAGGCGCCATGGCTGTTTCTATCACCGAAACCTTCAACAATAGACCTTCCAACTGGAATATCGTGGTATAAAGCAGATACACAATCAAGGGTATCAGCAAAAGCTTGTATCCCAAACCCATCCAAAGGAAAGGAGAGCCCATGGCTTGAACATTCACTTTTACTTGTAACCCTACTGCTACCAATGCGACTGGGGTAAGTGTGGCTGCTATGGTATCAAAAGCCGGGAGTATAATTGATGGAATCTTCAACTGCAATATATTCATCACCATGGCTATGACGAAAAAAGAAAAAGGGGGAAAAGTCAGAATTTTTTTAGAAATGTCGCGCTTTCTCTTTTTACCTTCACTATAAATTGAAGCCACTATCACGGCTACACTGCTGACGATAATAAAAGAACCGGCCTGATCTATCAATAAAGCAATTTTTACCGCTTCTTGACCATAAAGTGCCTGGACAATGGGAAAGCCTACGAATGAGGTGTTGGCAAGACCTGATACTATTATCAGACAGCCAGTCAGTGAGTCCTTCCATTTCAGCTTTTTACCTATTAATCCAAATATGATCCAGGATAGAGCGAAACTCAGCCAAGCCGTGCCAATGGGAAGAATCAATTCAACCTTTAAATCCACTTCAGGTAGGTACTTTAAAGCTAATACAGGAAGTACTATGTAAATCAGATAATTATTAAGGTGGGTTGCCAAATTATGCGGTAAGGCTTTTACCCTTTGAAGGAATATCCCTACAATCAAAAAAACTACAATGAGGATGATATTAAGCATGTTATCAGTTTAGCAAAATTCCTTTTGGGTATAGACGTGTAAAATTATAAATACAGATTTCAGAAATACCACTTTGTCTAATTAATGAATGATTCTACCAGTTTTCAACTGAAATTGGATAATTATGGATTTAGTCACTAAAAGGATGTTTGAATCATGTAAGCTACCATGGTGATCATAGAAATCCCAAAATTAACACAAGGGTAATTTATATTTAATCAATTCCGAATCAAAAAGGATTTCATTTGCAGTGGATAAAATAATTTAAAACATGACACGACTGATACCACTGATTATCAAAGAACAGAAGATAATTCAATTGTCCCAGCTGACCATTGATCAGGCAAATGACCTGAGAAGCTGGCTTCCTGATGGAAGTATCAGAAAAATGGAATTCCAGGGAATGGAGCTCAATGATTGTGTTGCATTTGAAACCTACAGTTATTGGTACAGAACTTTTCATATACTTTCAAGAAACCACGAAACCATACTGGATTTTTAGCGGAGTCCATAGTGTTTTCTTTTCTCAGTAAAATACCTTTCCAAGTCTGGATAAAAAGCACTTTCTGCCTCAGGGATGCCGGATAGGGTAAGTTCTACATTACCTTGAGCCGTTTCGGGATTGACATCCATGGTTTCGATTAGAAAAATCAGCTCCTGCAAGGTTGGAATTTTTTTTACAGTTTCAGGATTCAACTTGATGTCATTCCCATAAAAGTCAATTGCCTCGAAACAATAATTGCCGTCTGTCACATTTACATAAATACTGATTTCTTCACCCCATTGGCTTTCAGGGTACAAAAGTTTGGCTACCATGGCATTCGGTCCAGTGCCGTCAAAAAAGGTTTCCGGGCGGAATTCATAATTTATCATGTTTGAAAATTACGTAATTTACAGCATTAAAATATTTTTAGCCTTATCTAATTTTTAATTTTGTTTGCTAATAAAAATAAAAAAGGTGTCCCTAATTTAACAATGTTTGTTAACTTCGCGTTGTATTGATTCAATTTGGGATAATGAAACTTTGGAGAAAGATAGTGCCTTTAATGAGCCTTTTGAGCTTAGCTTTGATGCTAAGTGTCTTGGCCAATGGCGTTTTATTTTTCCACTCCCATGAGTTAGAAAATGGGAAAATCATTAGCCATGCCCACCCGATCTTATTGGAAGCGGAAAGTGATGACCCTTCTGACCATGGTCATACGGAAATGGAGCTGATCATTTTAGACTTGATCGCACATGGAGAATATTTTGCTTTTCACTTTGAAGTAGCGGTTCCCAGTGCCCCAACACTCAATGAAAGCATAATATCTACTTTTATATCTCAAGAATTTTTCCAGGCTACTGCCTTAGGTTTTGAGCACCGCGGTCCACCCACTTTTTCTTAATATCCGCCAAACCCGGTCTAAGCCAAGAGACCAAAACTTCTTTTTTATTTAAAATTTAACAATTGATATTACCATGAGAGTATTATTCGTGGCTATATCACTCCTCATTTCTGTAGGTGTGATTGCTGCACAAGACATTTCGCTTTCAGGGAAAGTGGTGGACAAAGATTCCAAAACCCCGCTTCCTGGAGTTTCAGTATTTATTCCCGAATTGAACAGAGGTGTAGTAACTGACCTAAACGGTAACTTTAACCTAGGTTCTCTACCAGAAAAGAACCTTACCCTCCAAATCTCTTTTGTGGGTTATGCAACAGAAATCAGAACGCTCAATCCTGGTAGAACTGGTAGTCTGACTGTAGAATTAGAGGAAAGCACCACGAGTATTGACGAGGTTGTCATCTCAGGTGCCTATGTGATGAGCAAAGAAAGCTCGCCTATAAGCATAGAAAAAATCAACAAAAGTGACATTTTGAAAATGCCATCCCCAAACCTGATGACAGCACTTACCAGAACTCCGGGAGTCAGTGAGATCTCCTTGGGGCCGGGTATTAGCAAGCCAGTAATCAGAGGTCTATCTTTCAGCAGAGTACTATCTGTATATCAAGGTGCAAGGTTTGAAAACCAGCAGTGGGGAGCAGACCATGGGCTTGGTTTGACCGAAACTGGGATAGCAGACATAGAAATGATCAAAGGCCCCGCTTCCATCATTTATGGATCAGGTGCTATGGCAGGTGTGGTCAACCTGATCGAAGAAAGAGATGCATCAGCAGGTGAAATAAACGGCGATGTCAACTTAAGAGGGTTTAGCAACTCTCTGGGAGGAAGAGTAGAAGCAGGTGCCAAAGGGGCAAACGAAAATGGCTTTGTTTGGTCCTTGAGAGGAGCCACAGAATCACATGCTGACTACCTAGATGGAGATGGAAATACGGTAGGCAATACCAGATTCAATACGCAAAACATCAAAGCCGGTGTGGGCTTGAAAAAAGAATGGGGAGATACCCGCATCCGCTATACTTACTTGCAGCAAAACCTAGGTATTTTAGAGGAGGATGAATTGGATGAATTGGTCACCACCAGAAATGACCGTTCCATGCAGCTCCCTTTTCAGGACGTAACCGATCATTTTTTCAATTCAGAAACGAATGTATTTCTTGGAGAAGATAGGTTGAAGGCAACATTCGGCTACCATATCAACCAGAGGAAAGAAATAGAAGATGATTTTGATGAAGTAGATTTGGGTTTGAATCAAACCAACTTCATGTATGATCTCAAGTATTACAAATCTTTGACCGAACATACAGAATTGATTTTTGGAGTACAGGGCTTCTATCTTACCAACACCAATATGGATGAGGCAGAGGAAATACTGATCCCCGATGCTACCAAAGACGATAGATCTGCTTATGCATTGGTTAATTACAATAAAGACAAATGGGTAATTCAAGGTGGAATACGCTATGACTGGAGAAAAGTAGTGGCAGATGCCAATGCGCCAAATCTAATAGACTATGGCTTTATCCTTCCAGGTGATCCCGCAGACAGAAGATTGGAAAGAACCTTTGATGGGGTTACTACCAGTGCGGGGGCAACTTTCAGACCAAGCTCAAAATGGAGGTTCAGAATGAATATTGCACAAGGATTCAGGGCTCCGGATTTGGCAGAACTCTATTCAAACGGTCCTCACCCAGGTACCAGCAGATTTGAAAGAGGGGATGCAAGTTTTGAAAGAGAGCAAAATATTCAGACTGACTTCGGTGTAAGATATAGCAACAATGGTTTCAGCATCTCTGGAGAAGTATTCTACAACCACATCGATAATTACATCTTTTTCTCGCCCACAGAAGAAATGGTGGAAGACTTGACTGTCTGGGTTTTTGAACAAGACAATGCAAGACTATATGGTGGAGAATTGGAATTGAATTACCAACCTGTAGGTGCCAAATGGGTAAATTTCAATACTGCATACAGCATGGTCATTGGCCAAAGAAGATCAGACTGGAGCTTCTTGCCTTATATTCCTGCTTTCAGGTGGACGCAAAGTGTTGATTTCAGGTTGAAAAATTTCGGAGGTATTCAAAGGCCTTATATCAGCCTTTTGGGAACTGCTGTATTTGACCAAAATAGAGAAGCTCCTTTGGAAGAGGCTACACCAGGCTATTACCTACTGGGGTTGAATGTGGGAGGTAATGTACAAGTCGGTAAAAATCTAGTTGATGTCTACCTGAGTGGTACCAACCTACTGAATCAAACTTACCTGGATCACATGTCCCTTTTCAGACCTTTTGGTATCAACCAAATCGGTAGAAATGTGGCTTTGAATGTGAGGGTTCCATTTTAAATATTACAAAATATTGTAAATTCAGAACCTTGAAAATACCGAAATAACAATTTGATTTAGTTTAATTTCGATATTGATTGATATTTGATATTCATTGATATTGACCTCTAGTTAGCGGTAAACTTAAGCAGTTAATATTTTGGGGAAAAGCTTATAATCAAACTACATATATAGAAAAAAGCCCTTTTGAAAAATTTGGAAGGGCTTTTTTATTTTTTTCGGCTAACTTGTTCTATGTAAAACCCTAGAACCAAATGCAGCCAGTCTTCCGGCTTTTGCCTCTTTTTTTCTTAATATCCATTATTTGCTCATGCAAAACAGATTCAGGTAAACCTGAATTCACGCTTCGTTTTGGTCATATCATGAATGAAGACAATACCTGGCATAAGGCTTCGGTAAAGTTCAAAGAAGTAGTAGAAGAAAGGTCCGGTGGTAGGATTCAGGTTAAAATCTATCCCAACGAACAGCTAGGAAAGGAAATGGATATGATTACCGGAATCCTTAGCGGTAGTGTAGACTTTGTGATTACTGCTGAATCCTTAGAAAACTGGAGTTTGCCTTATGCCATTCTCTGCGCTACCCCCTATGCCATCCGTGATTCGGAGCACCTCAGAAAAGTAGCCGGAGGACCAATCGGAAAAGAAATAGAAGCACATATTGAAGAAATCGCTGGACTCAAACCCATTGCCTGGTTTGAAAGAGGAGCCAGAAACCTTACTTCCAATGTTCCCATCAGGCATCCTGAAGACCTGAAAAACATGATTATCAGGGTACCCAATGTTTCCCTTTTTGTCAAAACATGGAGTGCCTTGGGAGCGAAACCGACGCCCATGGCCTTTTCAGAAGTATTTACCGCATTGCAACAATCCACCGTACACGGGCAGGAAAACCCTTTTTCCCATATTAGGAATGCTGGCCTCTACGAGGTACAGAAATATTGCAACCTTACCGAACATGTCAAAGGCTGGGCTTATGTGGTCATGGGGAAAAAGCAATTTGAGAGACTGCCAGTTGAGCTGCAGGAGATCGTCTTGGAAGCTGCGGCAATCATGCAGGAACATGAACACAATCTCCATCTGGAACAGGAAAACCTGGATCGGGAATTTTTGATCAGTAAAGGGATGGAATTTGTAGAAGTGGATAAGGAAGCCTTTGAAAAAATCGCAAGTGAAGCCGTGCTGGAAAACTTCAGCGAAGGTCAGAAAGAAATGTTCAGAAAAATTCAGGCTATTAAATAATGGTTAGTGCCAGAAATGAAAAAATGAAATACTCTAAATACTGATTTGATACTTATGGATATTCGATATTTGCGGATATCCCCTCTCGATTTCGAGATGACTAAATAAAAACACCTCCCAAATAAGGGTATAATCATATTATAAATTAATGGATAGAGGAAACATGTTCGAAAAATCGCTGGAATGGGCTGTAATCATCAGTTTTATACTGATGATGATTACAGTGATCCTTCAGGTGGTTTCCCGGTATGCACTTCCCTGGTCTCCTGCATGGACAGAAGAACTGGCGAGATTTTGCTTTGTCTATATGGTGAGCTTAGGAGCTGGATTGGCTGTCAAGGACAAAGCTTATGTGCGGGTCAGTATCATTTTCGACAAAATTTCAAGGAAGGCAGGCTTGATTCTGGAAAATGTCATTTTAGGCAGTTTGATCCTGTTGATGGCGGTCATGCTCTATTACAGTTTTTCACTGATGCAAGTTGTAGCTCTCCAACAATCCGCCTCCATGAAGGTCAATATGGCCTTTATCTATTTTTCCATGACAGCAATGAGTAGCTTGGTACTGGCATATGCAGCCATAGAGTTTTCTGTTAATCTTAAACTCTTAAAGGCAAGCAGATGATCATTCTTCTTTTTATTGTCTTTGTGCTTTTACTGGTTCTGGGTTTTCCAATAGCTTTTGCCTTAGGGCTTTCTTCCTTCTTTTATCTCCTTTTTACCGACCTACCACTGATTGTCATTCCTCAAAAAATGTATGCAGGCATAGATGTATTTGTACTCTTGGCCATTCCGGGGTTTATACTTGCCGGAAATCTGATGAATGCGAGTGGGATTACCGGTAGGATCATCCATTTCTGTAATGCTTTTCTGGGGCATATCCGGGGAGGTTTGGGTTTGGCCAATGTAGGGGCTTCCATGTTATTTGGTGGCATATCTGGAACAGCCATAGCAGATACCGCCAGCATTGGTGCGGTCATGATTCCTGCCATGGAAAAAGAAGGCTATGACAAGGAGTTTTCCTGTGCAGTAACTGCAACTTCCTCCACTTTGGGACCGATTATTCCTCCCAGTTTGCCGATGATCATTGCGGCAACCTTGACAGGGCTTTCGGTAGGAAAGTTGTTTGTAGCAGGAATTGTTCCGGGATTACTATTGGGTCTTGGATTGATGGGCGTCACTTATATGATATCGGTCAAAAGAAACTATCCCAAAAAGGAGCGTGTCTCTGCCATCAAGATGTTCAAGAGTTTTTATCAGGCATTTTGGGCTATCATGATGACCTTGCTGATTCTTTTCGGAATAATAGGCGGGATATTTACACCTACAGAAGCATCCATTGTAGCGGTAGTTTATGCCATTTTGATAGGTCTGTTTGTTTACAAAGAACTCAAATTGGCCATGTTGCCCAAGATCATTTTGGAATCGGCCAAGACCACTGCCTCACTGATGGTCCTGGTAGGCTTTGCCAATCTCTTTGCCTGGATCATGACAGTGGATGAAATACCACAAATGATTGCAGCTGGCTTGCTCAACATCACCGAAAACAAGCTATTGATCCTGCTGATGATCAATATCCTATTGCTCTTTGTTGGGGCATTTATGGAAACCATAGCCGCATTGCTTATTCTATTCCCTGTATTGCTCGGAGTAGCTGTGCATGTGGGTGTGGATCCGATACAGTTTGCCATGATCATGGTGGTCAATCTGGTGATCGGGTTGACGACACCTCCTGTGGGAATCTGCCTTTTTGTAGCTTCCAGTATAGGCAATGTCTCCTTGGAAAAAATCAGTAAAGCAGGCCTACCCTTTCTTTTGGTGAGTTTGCTTGTGCTGTTTTTGGTAACCTATATACCGGAAATTTCCCTGTATCTGCCGGGTTTGTTTTATGATTGATTTACCATGAAAAATGAAAGTTTGGGTTGCGATTTTCATGGTAAAATCAATAGAAAGGGACTGAATCGATACCTGAAACAACCGGGCCTGCACAAATTCCCAACTCCATCTCTTTTGCTTTTCGGCATTGTGCATCTTGATTTCCTGCATACCGTTGATCAGTTCTATCACAGTGCTCTGTTCCTGGCTCATCTGTGCAAAGCGCTTATAATCCAGTTCCCTACGCCGCTTCATAAAAAACAACACCCAAGCAAGGTATATTACACTTCCTCCAAGAAAGATCAAAAAAATCGTAAGGCTGTCATAAATCAGGACAGCACCAAAAACGATCAGGTTGAAAAAAGAAAATAGGGTACTGAGCGTAGTTCCCGTCAGCAGGTTCTCTATCCTGCGGTGGTCCCCGATGCGCTGCATGATATCTCCCGTCATCCGGGTATCGAAATAGGAAATGGGCAAGTTCATCAGCTTGATAAAAAAATCCGAAACCAAGGAAATATTGATCCGGGTAGTTAGGTGGAGCAATATCCAACTCCGAAGCACTTCTACACTCATCCTTCCGAGGAAGAGCATGATCTGGGCAAAAAGGACCAGGTAAATAAAGTTGATATCCTGGTTTTGGATCCCCACATCTACTATACTCTGTGTCAGGAAAGGAAAAATCAACTGCAACAGACTACCTACCAGTAATCCGATAGCCAGTTGAGCTATCAGGTTTTTATAATTGAAGAGGTACTTGAAAAGGAAGCTGAGGGAACGCTTCTCTTTGCCTTCCCATTTCATTTTTCTGAATGTTGGGGTAGGTTCAAGCAGGAGCGTAATACCTTCTTTGGTATGCTCATCGGCATTGTTGCCGATCCATCTGGAGATAAACTCTTCCTTTGAATAATTGATCAAGCCATAAGCAGGGTCGGAAATATAGACGGTATCCTTTTTGATTTTATACACCACTACATAGTGGTGTTTGTTCCAATGAACAATAAATGGAAGGGGGGCTTCCCTGAGTTTATTGAAATTCAATTTTGCGCCTATGGTTTTAAACCCCATGGCCTCTGCAGCATCACTCAGTTTCAGCAAGCTGCTTCCTTCTCTGGTCGTTTCCGATATCTCACGGATTTCTTTTAAGGATATCAGCTTGCCATAGTGTTTTGCTATGATGCGAAGGCAGGTCGGTCCACAGTCCTTGGTATCGGGTTGCTTGTAGAAGGAGAAACTGGTTTTCAAAAGTTAAGAATTGAAAATTTAAAACAGATAGGAAGGATAGAGAACAGGAGTTTCATCCTATTTCTTTTTTTGAGATAGTTAAGACCGCAAACCCCATCTCATCATTGATATTCTCATAAATCCAGATTTTTCCGTCCTTGGCAAAATGCTTGGGAAATTGTCTGGAAAATGGTTTAGCGGGTTTTTTTGTCAGTTGAGGCACCAATGTTTCTCCTATAAGGTTCAAGTCTTTGTCTAAAACTGTCAGGTAAATTTTCGATTTTATTTGCACATCTTCTTTGGATTCAGATGGCATTTCCTGATAAGCAAAGCGATAAAAGACTTGGTTTTTCTCATCCCAAAATGGGGCTAAAAAATTTATCTCCTGATGGAATCTTGAGTATTCAGCTTCTAAACTTTCCTCAGTTTCATGCTCCAATTGATAGGGTCTCACCTTTTTATCGGCAATTAGTTTGCTGCAATAATCTTTTGTATAAAGCGAATCCATCTCCGTATCATAAACCATTAATGCACTTGTAATTTGATTGGATAGTACCAGTTTAGTACCAAACATATCAATTCCCTTACCTGGTCCAAAACCTATACTGCTCTGACCCATGAAAAAGGTAAAGCCATAATCGTATAAGTCCTCAAAAGTTTTCAGCGGCATTCTAATAATTTCATAGTTATCCAAATGAAGTATACCGAAAGCATAACTCTTATTCGCCTTTTGATCAATCAAGACATATAAGCGATTGGACTCTTCTTCAAGAAAAGTAATTGGACTTACAAACTCGCCAGCTACCGATGGGTTACTTTCTAAAAAAAAACTATCATAACGAATTGTCTTTAATTTTTCTCCATTCAAAGAAAATAATTCTGTCCGGTTCATCCCACCAATGGTGAATTGATTTTCATTTCGAATTTTTAAGCCCCCAAAAGATGGGCCTGTTCCGTTGGGGCCTTCTTTTTCAAAAGGAAGCTTTTCCTCAAGACGCAAAGTATTCAGGTTAATTTTTTCAAGTGAATGGTCATCCATATTAAAATTAAAAAGGTATTTATCATCAATGCTTTTGTCCGCATTAAGGAGATCATATTCCAAAAAAATTATATTAATTCCAGGATCAATGATAACTGTATCTAATGAAAACTGAACATTGGAGAAATAACCCGATCTGATATCACCAGTTTTTTCGGAACAGGAAAATAGTGTGATAATAAAGAAAGATATTATGTATCGCATAAACATTTTTTTAACTTAAATGGCCATATCGAAATAGATATGGCCAATAAAACTATTTTAATGTTGAAATATCACTGCTGTGGGGCAGCATGACAAGAACCACCTGCACTTCCACATTCATTATTTATAGCATTCGAAATTTGCATAGCAGTACTATAGTTTCCATCCCATGAGGTACTACCATCGGAGCAAGAACAGGTGAATCTAGCTCCCCCAGTAATCTTCTTCATCTGACTTCTTCCCAGTACTTCATCAGAAGTAAGTCTGAGCATTTCTAAACTTGACTTTTTCATGATTTTTAGATTTATTTAAAATTAGTTTCCTCGGACATTAAAGTCACCCGAAGCCTGTGACCATTCATCGCGATTGAATATTTTTATCCTTTTGGAT